>JBBQLH010000013.1:0-54767 GCA_038327685.1 Solirubrobacterales bacterium | reverse complement strand
CCCTGTGAACATCCTGTGACGATTCGCCCAGGATTGGTCCCGATGCCAGGGGTTGCCCTAGACTCACCCGCAATGACGGACAGCATCACCGCCTCGGACGTGGCGGCGCCGTCGGGCCAGGGGGGCGTATCTGCCGCACTGCGCATCGCCGTGCTGGACCGCGACAGCGGCTTCATCCAGGTCCTCAGCAAGCGTTTGGACCGGCTCGGCTGGGAGCACCGTGTGCTCGCCAGCCCGGTCCCCGCCGAGGCCATCGTGGCGATGCGCCGGAGCGCGCTCGTCGTCGACCTGGCCGTGCTCGGCCCGCAGGCGTGGGAGTGGCTGGAGCGGCTGTGCGGAGCGCTTCCCGACCTCGGCATCGTCGTCTGCACCGGGCCGTCCACCGTCGCTCAACGCGTGCGTGGGCTGCGACTGGGCGCAGACGACTGGATCACCAAGCCCTGCCACCCGGAGGAGGTGATCGCGCGCGTGCAGAGCGTCGTGCGCCGGCGCCGGCGTCCGAGCGGGCGCGCGACCGAGGCCAAGCCGGTGATGGCCGGCGAGGTCGAGATCCGCTCCGACCGCTTCCAGGCGTTCGTCGCCGGTTCGAGCCTCGACCTCACCCGCCGCGAGTTCGAGCTGATCGAGCTGCTCGCCGCGGCCGAGGGCCGCGTGCTCGAGCGCGAGGAAATCTACTCGCGCCTGTGGGGCTACACGATGGTCCGCGGCGACCGCTCGGTCGACGTGTTCGTGCGAAAGCTCCGCCAGAAGCTCGAGAAGGCCTCGCCGCGCTGGCGCTACATCCACACGCACTTCGGGATCGGCTACCGGTTCTCGGCCGAGCCACTGGACCCGCCGGCCGTCGCGCCGGTGCCCGAGCGGGCCGCCGAGCCGGCCCCCTCGCTGCCCGTACTGGCCTGAGCGCCGGTCACCGGGCGGTTACATGCGGCCGCTCGCCGCTGCCTAGCGTCTCCACCGACCACGATCGGCGCCGCCGGCGCCCCGTCTCGGGAGGAAACCTTCGTGCCAACGATCAAGCTCAGCAAGCGCGCGGCGTCGGCCGGCGCCGTCATCGCGGCGGCGGTCTGCGGCACCGGGTTCGCCGCCCTCGGATGGGCGGATCCGTCACACGGCCCGCGCCTGTCGCACGTGCCGACCGCCGATCAGAGGGCGGCGGGCTACGCACCGGCGTCGCGGCTCTCCGCAGAGCTCCAGCCGGTCACGTGGGCCCAGGGCTCCACCCGGCTCGAGAACCCGAAGGACATCGTTTCCTTCTACGGCTACGAGAACGACGTCCCGAGCGCCGACGACGCGCAGTTCCCGCAGATGCTGCCGACCACGGCGAACCCGACCGAGGCGCAGAAGACCGAGCCCGACAAGAACACCTATCTCGAGTTCAAGCACGGGCTGTCAGGGCCGGACGGCTCCTACGACTACGGCACGCGCTTCCTCTATCAGGGCCATGAGGCGGGCGCGACGGTGGGCGGGAAGAAGCGCGGGTACATCTCGCGCATCAACCTCGACGCCGACGCGCAGCACCGCGTGACGCTGATGGCCACGGAGGACGACACGGGCCAGCCGATCAACACGATCGACGGCTCGACCTGGGACCCGTTCGCCCGGCGCCTGCTGTTCACGACCGAGAACGCGAGCGCGCCGACCTACGCCGCGACCGCCGACTTCCCCTCGACCGTCGAGGACGTCTCAGGCGCGCTCGGGCGCGGAGGCTATGAGGGCATCCAGAACGACTCCGGCGGCAACCTCTGGATCGTCGAGGACATCGGCGGGTCGGGCAAGGCCGGGACCACCGCCAAGCTGCCGAACTCGTTCGTCTACCGCTACGTCCCGCGCCACCCGGGAGACCTGCACCACGGGCAGCTGCAGGCGCTGCAGGTCTCCAACCACAGCGGCCAGCCGATCACGTTCGAGTCTCAGACGGCGCTGCAGGCTCCCGACCAGGTCGAGGACCACTCCTACGGCAACGAGCTCGCCACCCGCTGGATCAAGGTCCATGACACGGCGACGGACGGCGACGCGCCGTTCAACGCGAACACCGCGGCGAAGGCCGCGCACGCGACGCCGTTCAAGCGGCCCGAGAACGGGATCTTCCGGCCCGGCTCGCACTTCTCGGAGTTCGTCTTCGCGGAGACGGGTGACACGAACGCGACGAGCCCGGAGAACCCCACGGCGGGCGGCTGGGGCGTCATCCAGAAGCTCCGTCAGAGCAGCCCGTCGGCGATGACCGGGAAGCTCACGCTGGCCTACTACGGCGACCAGCAGCACACCGGCCTCGACAACGGCGCGTTCCTGTCGCGTGACAAGGTCACGTTCGTCGAGGACGCCGGCGACACGCTGCACTCGCAGCGCGACGCCCTCGATTCCGGCTTCGTATTCGACCTCGGCACGGATTACTCCAAGCCGAACCGTGGGCCGGTCCGGTGGCTGGCCGAGGGGCGCGACGCGTCGGCGACGATCGACGCCGACAAGGCCGGCTTCGGCAAGAACGACGGCGACAACGAGATCACCGGCGTGGCCGTCTCCGACGGCGACCCGAGTTCCGCAGGCATCCTGGGCGCGCGGACGCCGACCCTGTTCCGCGACGGGTGGCGCTGGTTCTACACCCAGCAGCACGGCGACAACTCGACGTTCGAGGTCGTCTCGGTGGCTGCGCTGTCGAAAAATGCCCGCGACGCCGCTCGCCACGGATAGCGTCGGCCCTCGGCCGTTTCGAACGTCTGGAGCCGGTATGAGGAAGCTACTCGCGCTCAGCGCGCTCGCCGCGGCGCTCACCCTCTCGCAGGTCGGGGCAGCCGCGGCCAGGCCCCTCTACGTGGCCGTCTACGGCGACTCGCCGTACGGCGTCAACCCGGCCGACACGGCGCAGTTCGATGCCACCCCTGCGTTCATCGCGTCCATCAACGCCGATCCCGACGTCTCGCTCGTCCTGGACGTGGGCGACCTCCACTCGGGCAAGCAGTTCTGCACCCAGGCCTACGACCAGTCGATCTTCGACCTCTGGTCGCGATTCCAGGATCCGCTCGTGTACACGCCCGGCGACAACGAGTGGACAGACTGCCACAAGAAGGCCGAGGGCGGCGGTGTCTACAACCCCACCACGAACCAGATCGACTACGAGGTCGACGCCGGCGGCAACCCCGTCGGCTACGCGAAGGGCGACCCGATCGCGAACCTCGACCTCATCCGCTCGATCTTCTTCCGCACCCCGGGCGTCACGCTGGGCGCGCGGAAGAAGTTCGTGCTCTCACAGTCGCAGTTCGCGCCCGTCTTCGATCGCGCCCATCGCTCCGACGCCAAGTACGTCGAGAACGTCCTGTGGGTCCAGTCCGGCGTGCTGTTCGTGACGATCAACCTCCCCGGCGGCTCCAACAACGACAACGACCCCTGGTACAAGACCCCGGCCCAGACTCCGGCACAGCAGCAGGAGATCGCCGAGCGGACGGGCGCCGACCTGCGCTGGCTCGACCTCGCGTTCAAGCTCGCCGAGCTCGACCACGGCATCAAGGGCGTCGTCGTCGGCGCGCAGGCCGACATGTGGGACAACGAGCTCGGGCCCGAGCACGAGGCCGCCTATGAGCCGTTCGTGGAACGCCTCGCGTCGCACACGACCCGCCTCGGCCGGCCGGTGCTGATGTTCAACGGCGACTCGCACATCTACCTCTCCGACAACCCGCTCTCGGGCTCGTACTCGCTGGACTTCGTCCATCCCGGCTATCACGTGCCGGACTTCCACCAGGTGGTCGTGCACGGCAGCACGTTCCCGCTCGAGTGGCTGAAGCTGAGGGTCGACCCGAAGGCACACCACCCGAACGGGCCCTCGGCCTTCGGCCCGTTCAGCTGGGAGCGGCAGATCCAACCCTGAGCCACCGTCGCCGGCGCGCGTTCAGGTTGATGGGCCGAACCAGGTAGAGGTGATCTGCGCCGGGCGTCGCGATCGCCACAGGGCGCCCGTCGCCTCCGGTCGCGACGGCGAGCGCACGACCGCGAACATGCCCCCGAGCCACTCGGCCATGCGGCGCCACCACGCGACGTTCATTCACCCACGACGGTCGCGACCGCGGGCTGGTCCGTCCGGCAGACGACGGCCACGTACTCCCCGGCCGGTAGCGCTTGGCGTTGGGGTCGAGCCAGAGGGTCGTCGCGTGTGAGACAGACCCGGAGCGATAGGCGACGCGCAGCCGCAGGAAGAAGACGGCGAGCTTCCGGCCGTTCTGGTGCGTGGACTCCCACCCGGAGCGTGGGCTTGAATGCCCCGCTACGCCTCCGGGCTCGCGTTGCGCATCCGGTCGGCCGCGGCGACGGCCTCCTCGCGCGAGCGCACCTCGAGCTTGCGCAGGATGTTCTTGACGTGGGAGCGGACCGTCTCGGTCGAGAGCACCAGGTCCGTGGCGATGTCCTCCGTCGACCGAGCCGCCTTGAGGAGGTCGATGACCTCCCACTCCCGCGCCGTCAGCGGGCTCTTGACCGGGCGCATCCCGTACGAGCCGGCAGGAGCGCTCCGCAGCTCGTCGATCAGGCGCTTGGTCATCCGCCGCGAGATGGCGGCCTCCCCGGCGCGCAACGCCCTCACGGTGCGGGGCAGTGCGTTGATGTCGACGTCCTTGGAGAGGAAGCCTGCCGCCCCGGCGCGCAGAGCCAGCAGACCCAGCTCGTCGTCCTCGTCGGCTGCCCCGGTGAGCGCGATCACGAGTTGTTCGGGGATCGCCTTGAGGATCTGGCGCGTGGCCAGGATGCCGTCCAGCTCGGGCATCACGACGTCGAGGATGACGATGTCCGGCAGGTAGTAGAGCGCGAGCTCGACGGCCTCGCGACCATTGCGAGCCTCGGCGATGACGACCATCCCGGAGTCGGTGAGGGCGGACTTGATCACCCGCCGCGCGAACGGGTCGTCGTCGGCGATCACCGCCCGCAGGCGCCCGTCCGTCGTGCCCTCACCCGTCTGTGATTCGTCGCCCATCCGTGACTCCCGGTCTGCCGCGAACGGGCTTGCTGCCCGGAGCGCGCGCCGGGGCGGCGCGAGCTAGAAGGAAGGAGCGCGAACAGCGTGGATTGATACAGGGGCTTCCCCACCTGTCGAAACGCATGGACTGGTCGGCAGTTGGAACGTTGTCCGTCAGTGGCGTGGCCATTTTAAACCGCGCGCTTACCGCCATCAACCGCGCCCTAGCCGGGCTCGGCGAGCTTCCAGGGCGTTCCCACACCTCAACGCCCCAAGGAGCACCGTCATGACCCGCAGTCTCGTCCGCATCGCCGCCATCGCCCTGGCGACCACGGCGCTCGCCGCGCCGACCGCGCTCGCCCGGCCCGACGTGACGCCCGCCGTCGCCAAGCCCACCGTCTCCGCGCTGCACAAGGGTCTCCACCCGGCCCGCACCGCGCACTTCGCGACCCGCCCCGTGCTCGACCGGTCCCCCGCGCAGCCCAGCCAGCCGTCCTCGCCGCCCGTGACCGTCTCGGTCGCGTCCGCTGACAACGGCATCGACTGGGCGACGATCGGGATCGGCGTCGCCGGCAGCCTGCTCGCCGTCGGCCTCATCGCCCTCATCACCGACCGCATGCGCCACCACGGCCGCCCGCGCTTCTCCGCGTAGCGCTCCCGACCCAGACCAGAAGAAACGGAGCAGAAGATGAAACTGAAATGGATCCTGGCCCTTCTTGCCGCTGTCCTCGCCGCGGGTGTCTACAGCGGACAGGTCCTCGCGACGCCGAGCACGGTGAGCACCACCATCCTCGCGAAGTCGCGCTTCGCCGACATCGACGTCAGAGCCCTCGTCAACGCCCACACCCAGCCCGCCAACATCTGGCGGAGCCGGATCAAGACCCACGGACCCTCCGACGTCTACGTCGTGGACAACAAGCTCGCGGCGCCGACCGTCGACAAGCCCGGAGGGACCACCGGCTGGCACTCGCACCCGGGCCCGAGCCTGATCCAGGTCGTGGCCGGCACCGTGACGAACTACGAGGGCGACGACCGGAGCTGCACGCCGCACGTCTACACGGCAGGCACCGGGTTCGTCGATCCCGGCGGCGAAGATGTTCACATGCTGCGCAACGAGGGCAGCGTCCCCGCGGAGACAATCGCGGTCCAGCTGCTTCCGCAGGACGCCACGAGGCGGATCGACGTGCCGGACCCGGGCCACTGCCGGTTCTGAGCTGACCAGGCTTCGGAGGGTGGGCCGGCGAACCACCCTCCGAAGTCCAACTGCGCGGATCCACCGCGTGCCGGTATAGGCTCGGCAGGCCTTACCACCGCTTGTCATGGAGATCCGCCTTCTCGGCCTGATCGAGGCCTCCCACGAGGGTCGCGCCGTCCCGTTGGGGGGCGTCAAGCCACGCGCGCTGCTCGCGATCCTGGCCCTCGACGCCAACGCCCCGGTCTCCGCCGACCGGCTGGTCGAGGGGCTGTGGGGCGAGCGGCCGCCGGCGACGGCACACAAGGCCATCCAGGTGCTCGTCTCCCAGCTGCGCAAGCAGCTCGCGGGCGCCGACGCCGAGATCGTGACGCGCGGGCGGGGCTACGAGCTGCGCATGGACCCCGACGCCGTCGACGCGCTGCGGTTCGAGCGCCTCCTGACCACCAGCGAGAACGCGTCGCACGTGCGCGAGGCGCTCGCGCTGTGGCGCGGGCCGCCGCTTGACGATCTCGCCGACGAGCCGTTCGCGGCGGCCGAGATCCGGCGGTTGGAGGACCTCTGGCTGCAGGCTCGCGAGGCCGAGATCGACGCGGCGCTGGCCGACGGGCGCCACGTGGAGGCGATCGGCGAGGTCGATGAGCTGATCTCCGAGCATCCGCTCCGCGAGCGGTTGCACGGCCAGCGCATGCTCGCGCTCTACGGCTCCGGCCGGCAAGCGGAAGCCCTGGAGGCGTTCCGGCACGCCCGCCGCGTGTTGCTCGACGAGGTCGGGATCGAGCCGGGCCCCGAGCTGCGGCGCCTCAACGACGCGATCCTCCGCCAGGACCCCGACCTCGACGGTCCGCCCCGGCGCCTCGTCTCGGCGCGCCCGCGGCGCAATCTGCCGTGGCTCGTCGCTGCCGCTGCGGCGGCCGTCGTAGCGGTCGTGGTGGCCGTCACGCAGCTGGGGGGCTCGAGCGGGCTCGACCGGATCGCGGAGGACACGACGGGCGTGATCGACCCTGGCAGCGGCGACATCACCGCGCAGTACTCGGTCGGGCACGCGCCCGACGCGCTGGCGGCGGGCGGCGGCTCGGTGTGGAGCGCCAACGGCCGCGACGGGACCGTCTCCCGCATCAACCGCTCGCAGGCTCAGGTGACGACGATCGACGTCGGCGGCGAGCCGACCGCGATCGCCTTCGGCAGCGGCTCTCTGTGGGTCGCCGACGGCCAGAACGGGCAGGTCGACCAGGTCGACTCCGGCACGAACCGCGTCGTCCGCCGCCTGCGCGCGGGCAACGCGGAGCGCGGGGTGGCGGTCGCCGGCGGTGCGGTCTGGCTCGCCTCGGCGGTCGACGGTCAGGTGGACCGCCTCGACCTCGCGCGCGGGGGCCGGATCAGGCGGATCGACATCGCGGGCGGGCCCGCCGCCATCGCCGCCGGGAGCGGATCCGTGTGGGTGGCCGGCGAGGAGGACGGCGTCGTGACCCGGCTCGACATCCACTCGGGCGCGACCCTGAAATCGATCGGGGTCGGCAACGGCCCGGATGCGATCGCCGTGGGCTACGGCGGCGTCTGGGTCGCCAACCGCGACGACGGCACGGTGATGCGGATCGACGCGGCGACCGACGCGGTCAGTGACACCGTGCGCGTCGGCGGCAGCCCGGTCGCGGTCGCGGCCGGGCTCGGCGGGATCTGGGTGGCCGACGGGGCCGGAGGCGCGGTCATCCGCATCGACCCTCGCACGCGCAGGACGAGCCGCCGCATCGCGACCGGAAGCGCGCCGTCCGCGCTCGCCGTCGCCGGCGGGTCGCTCTGGGCGGCGGCGACCGTCTCGCGCGCCGGCCACCGCGGCGGGACGCTGCACTTCGCGTCCGCGCCCTTCGACACCTGCAACTGCATGGACCCGGCGGGCTACGACGAGCGCAACTATCCGGCGCTCTCGCTCGCCTATGACGGCCTCCTCTCCTACCGTCGCGTTCCCGGCGCCGGCGGCAACACGATCGTCGCCGACCTCGCCGCGAGCGTCCCGCAGCCCACCGACGGCGAGCGCACCTACACCTTCCAGCTCCGCTCCGGGCTGCGGTTCTCCAACGGCCCACCGGTGCGGCCAGAGGACTTCCGGGCGTCGATCGAACGCGTCGTGCGCCTCTCCGGGGGCGCGGTGCCGCCGTTCTTCGGCGGCGTGGCCGGCGCCGGCGCCTGCAGCCCGCGGCGGTGCGACCTCTCGAAGGGCATCGAGACCGACGCCGCGGCCCGGACGATCACCATCCACCTCCGGCGCCCCGACGTCGAGTTCCTGCACAAGCTCGCCCTCCCGCTGGCCTTTGTGCTTCCGGCAGGCACACCGGCGGCGATCATCCGCACGCGTCCTCCGCCGGGCACCGGCCCGTACACGATCACTGCGTTCCAACCCGGGCGCAGCGTGCGGCTCGTGCGCAACCCGCGCTTTCGCGCGTGGTCGGCCCAGGCGCAACCCGACGGATTTCCGGACGCGATCGACATGACGATCTCCGCCGACTCCGCTGCGCAGGTGGCCGCCGTCCAGCGCGGGCGCGCGGACGCCGTCGTCGCCTCCGGCGACTTCAGCGGCCAGCTCTCCATCGCTCAGGACCGCGCGCTCGAGCTCGCCGCCCCCAACCGCGTGCACACGGGGCCCGGGCCGACGACCAACTGGCTCTTCGTCAATGTGCGCACGCGGCCGTTCGACGACGTACGGGTCCGCCAGGCGCTGAACTACGCGGTCGATCGCCGGCGCGCGGTCGAGCTGGCGGGCGGCGGCGGCCTCGCGGGCCTGTCGTGCCAGCTGATCCCGCCCGGGCTACCCGGCTACGCGCCCACCTGCCCGTACACCCGCGACGCCACGCCGGGAGGAGGCTGGACCGCGCCGGATCTCCCCCGCGCTCGCCGGCTGATCGCGGCGTCCGGGACGCGGGGAACGCGGGTGCAGCTGTGGGGACTCCCGAAGTACGCCGCCGTCGACCGCTACGCCGGCGACGTCCTGCGGCGCTTGGGCTACCGCGTCCGGGTTCACGTGCTGCCCTTGGCGAGCTTCTTCGACTACGTCAACGACAGCCGGCACCACGCCCAGGTGGGGCTGTCGGGCTGGATCGCCGATTTCCTGACCCCGTCGACCTTCTTCGATCCGTTCAGATGCGCGCAGTTCGTTCCCAACACGGTCAACAACGCGAACACCTCGCAGTTCTGCGACCACGCGGTGGACGCCGCCTACGACGCCGCGCTGGCGGCCCGCGGCGCGGAGGCCAACGCGCGCTGGGCCGCCCTCGACCGCCAGGTAGCCATCGCGTCACCGGCCATCCCGCTGTTCAACCGTCGCACGATGCTGCTGGTGTCCGACCGCGTCGGCAATGCGCAGATGCACGCGGCGCTCGGGCCGCTGCTGGATCAGTTCTGGGTCCGCTAGCCGCTGGTTCAGACGGGGAGCCCTATCGTGTGGGACGTGGGACCAGACCGCGCCAAGCACATCCGCAACGTCCTCATCATCGTCGTCCTGGCGCTGGCGGTGTGGCTGTTGCCGGGTGGCGACACCGGCTCGAACACGATCTACAACCTCCTCACCGTCCTGTTCACGGCGGGGCTGCTGTTCTTCGGCTTCCGGCTCTACATGGAGCACCGGGCGACGATCTTCGGGCTGGAGGACCGCCAGCGCGGCATCCTCTACGGCGCGGTCGCGCTGGCCGCGTTCGCGATCATCGCCACCTCCACGCTGTGGAACGGGGGCGGCCTCGGCGCGCTGCTCTGGTTCGCGCTGCTGGCGCTCGCGAGCTGGGGGATCTACAGCGTCTGGCGCGCCTACCAGGAGTACTGAGGCGTTGACGCGCATTGCGCCGACCGCCCGAGGGCGGCCGGCGCAGCGGAGTGGGCTTGACGAGCTTCACGGTGAGCCCCTTGGCGCCGGTGGCGACGTTGCCCGCCGCGTCCCGGCTGACCGTCTGGGCCCGCAGCGCGAGCTTGTGGTTGCGCGCGAGGCGGCCGACGCCCTTCGGGAGCCTGATGCAGAGCGTCGTGCGCTGGCCTGCCTGGAGCGAGTCGCTCCTGCTGCCGAGCAGCGCCTGCACCTTCACGCCGCCGATCCGCACCGGCTTCGCGGTCAGCAGTGCCAGCGAGCCCTGCAGCCGCCGGCCTCGGCGGCCCGGCACTCGATGCGGATGCGTGCCGTGTAGGTGCCGCGCTTGAGCTTCGAGGTGATGGTGCGGCTGAGCACCGTGACGGCCGTGCCCTTCGTGTCGGCCACGGGGCCCGGAGGGGCGGGCGGGATTGGGGGCGGGCTGCTCCACGTCGGCGTTCTCGACGTCGGCGAGCACCTCCGCCGCGTCGGCGATCGCGCTGTGTCGCGGTCGAAGCGAACCTTGCCGCCCACGACCTTGACATGGGAGATGTCGTCGGCGCCCCCGAAGTTGCCCTCGACGCGGTCGAGGCCGTCCTGGCCGTTCATGTCGTCGGTTCCGTCGCCGTTGTTCCAGACCATCGTGTCGTCGCCGGCGCCGGCGTTGATGGTGTCGTCGCCGCGGTCGCCCACGATGCGGTCACTCGCGTCGCCGGTGGTGATGTCATCGGCGCCGGGGCCGGCGTCGATCGTCATCGGGAGCGTGACGCCGGGGGCCGTCTGGAGCTTGTCGTCGCCGGCGAACGAGGCGATCGAGAGCTTCTCGACCGTGCCCGTGTCGACGCTGAACGCGTTGTCGGTACGGCTGAAGAGCGTGCGCCCGCCGGCGAGCGGCGCGACGCTCTGTGTGCAGACGACGCGTGCCGTCGCCTATTCAATTCGTCACGGTTCCGTCGCAATCGCGTGTAGTTCGCTGACGCCCCGCCCGGCAGGCTCGTCGCGTGACGATGCGCAACGGTCAAAGCGGGCAGGCGGCGGTGGAGCTCGTGGCTGTGCTGCCGGTCCTCGCCGCGCTGCTGGCGGGCGTGTGGCAGGTCGCGCTCGTCGGGCACGCCTCGTGGTCCGCGGCGGCGGCGGCGCGGGCGGCAGCCCGTGCGGAGGCGCTCGGCCTCGACGCGCGGGCGGCAGCGCGCGCGCACCTCCCCGCGCTGCTCGAGCGCGGATTGCGCGTCCGTGCGTCGGAGCGCGGCGAGGTCACCGTGACGGTGCGCGTGCCGTCGGTGGTCGGTGGGGTGCGCATGGGTCACGCATCCGCGAGTGCGGCGTTCGCGGCGCAGCGGTGATGGGCGACGTGCGCTCCGCGAGCGGCCAGTCCACGGTCGAGGCGGTCGCGCTGCTCCCGCTGCTGCTCGCGGTGGGCCTGGCGGTGCTCTGCCTGTTGAACGCCGGGCGGGCGGAGGAGGCGGCGGGGAGCGCTGCCGAGGCCGGCGCGGTCGCCCTGCTGCAGGGCCGCGAGCCGCGGGCAGCCGCGCGGGCGGCGCTCGCGGGCTGGCCCGGGCGGCGGACGCAGGTCCACGTCGCGGGGCGGCGCGTCACGGTGCGAGTCACGCCCGCCGGTCCCTTCGGCGCCCACCTGCGAGCGCGCGCGACGGCGGACGCCGGGGCCGTGCGGTGAGCGCCCTGCTCGAGCGCGCGGCGTCCGCCCTGAGCCAGCCCGCTGCCACGCTTCACCGCTTCGCGCCGCGCGCGCTCGTGCTCGGCCGCGCCGACGACGCCGTGCCGGTCGCCGCGGCGCTCGCCGGCGGGCTACGGGAACAGGAGCGGGCGGCTGGCGCACTGCTCGCGACGTGGCCGTCCGCCGGGCCGCCGCGCGCCGCGCTGGGGACGCCCGCCGCGTCGCGGCTGGCCGCGCGGCTCCAGGCGCGCGGGCTCGAGGCGGTGGCGCGCGGCCGGCTCGCCTGGCTGGCGCTCGGGCTCGACCAGCTCGCACTCGCCGCCCGCGCTGCCGCGGCGGTCGACGTCCCCACCGTGATCGCGGTGACAGGTCCGCGGACGGCGGCCACCGACGCCTTCCTCGCCGACCAGGATCTCGTCGTCCTCGTGGTCGGCGCAGACGCGGAGCCCGAGCTCGAGGCGCTCGCGCTCGCCGGCCTGCAGCACTGCTCCGCACCGGTCGTCGTCCGCCGCCCGCTCGACACACCCGGCGCCCGCCCCGCGGCGCTCGCGGGGTGGGGGCGCCTGCGCCTCGAGGTGCCGGGAGCGTGAGCGCGCCCGTGGGTCGAGGGCTCCGTCGCGTGCGGCTGCGCGCGCAGGCCGGCCAGGCGTCGGTGCTCATGGTCGGCGCGCTCGTGGCGGTCGTGCTCGGCGCGCTCGTGCTCGCGCTCGTCGGGCGTGGCGGGGGTCGCGAGGCGCGGGCGCAGCGGGCGGCGGACCTCGCCGCGCTGGCGGGAGCGGGCGCGATGCACGACGCCTACGCGCGGTTGTTCGAGCCGGTGTTCGCCGACCACGCCCGGCCCGGCCCGCGGAACCTGCCCAAGGCGGCCTACCTCGCGCTCGGGCGCGCGGCGGCGCAGCGGGTCGCGGAGGCCAACGGCGCGCACGCCGCCCGCGTGGCGTTCCCCGACGCCCGCTCGTTCGCTCCGGTCCGCATCCGCGTCACGGTGCGCGACCGCTTCGAGATCCGCACGGGCGCGGCGCGGCGGAGCGCGCCGATCGCGGCGAGCGCCGACGCGGAGCTCGTACCGCCCGGCGACATCGCGGCCTCGGGCGGCGGCTACGACGGCCCGCTGGCCGAGCGCCAGGGCGAGCGGATGCGCCCCGACGTCGCGCGCGCCTTCGACCGCCTGGAGCGCGCCGCGCGCGCGGACGGCATCGCGCTGCTGATCATCAGCGGCTTCCGCTCGGACGCGGAGCAGGCCGTCCTCTTCGCGCGCCACCCCGACCCGCGCTGGGTCGCACCGCCGGGGCGCTCGCTGCACCGGCTCGGCACCGAGCTCGACCTCGGCCCGCTCGCCGCGTACGGCTGGCTCGCGGCCCACGCGGATCGCTTCCACTTCGTCCAGCGCTACTCGTGGGAGCCGTGGCATTACGGCTACACGCTGAACGCCCGCTCGAGCCCACCGCCCGGCGCGCATGCGGACGGTGAGGGCGGGAGCAGCCTGCCGTCCTTCGTGCCGGCCGCGTTCGCCCCGGCGATCGCGAGCGCCGCGCAGCGCTGGAACGTCTCGGCCACGTTGCTGGCGGCCCAGCTCTATGCGGAGAGCAACTTCAACCCGTTCGCGGTCAGCCGCGCGGGTGCTCAGGGGATCGCGCAGTTCATGCCCGGCACCGCCGCCGCGATCGGCCTGCGCGACCCGTTCGACGCCGAGCACGCGATCGACGCCCAGGCGCACCTGATGCGCGACCTGCTGCGTCGCTTCCCTGCCGTCCCGCTCGCGCTCGCCGCCTACAACGCGGGCGCCGACGCGGTCGCCGGCTGCGGTTGCGTGCCCGCCAACGGCGAGACTCCCGGCTACGTCGCGCGCATCCTCGGCCTGATGGGCGGCGCGGGCGCGGGCACCGGCGGCGGCCTTGAGGTCCGGCTCGTCCGCTGACCGCGTTGACTCACGGTCGAGCCAAGCTGCGCCCGGTGCCGTGTCAAGGCGGTGCGCGCGAGCTGATGCGCTCAGGCGTGGGCCGACGGCGTGTCGCGGCGCGACTGCCACGGCCAGCGCCCGTCGAGCTCCACGTCCAGGGTGAAGCTGAGGAACGTCCGCACGGACACGACGATGGCGAGGACGCCGACGCCCGTGAAGGTCGGCGCCACGGCGACGGTGCGGATGATGTCGGCGGCGACGAGGAACTCCAGGCCGAGCAGGATCGCCTTGCCCACCTGCTGTCGATACGCCCGGTAGGCGCCGCCCCGGGCGTCGGTCGACTTCTGCGCCACCAGGAAGCCGCCCGTCGCGACGAGCAGGCCGATCACGACGACGACCACCCCGGCGCCGTCGATCACTTTCGAGATGGCGTCGACCGCGCTCTTGAAGTCCGATTCGCTCACGATGGACGCGACGCTAGCCGGTGCGCCGGTCGTCGCGAGAGGTCCTCACCAGTGCGCGGGCGCGTGATCCTCGAGGAACACGCCGAGGACATCCTCGGCGCCTCGCCGCGGGCGGGCTGGATGTGCGGCTGGTGCGATAGCCGCGCTCGGGACCACCTCCGACCCTGCAAATCTGAGTGCTGGACATAGCCTTTTTGGTCTGAGACGATCGGCACGACGCTCGCCCATAAGGCCTGCGCATTCACCGTGACACCAGGAGGATCGCGTGCTGCGCGACGACGCAACCTTCACCGTGGACATTCGCGACCTCGACCGGCGGGAGCTCTTGGAGGATGCGGCGCGGGAGATCGATGCTCTGAGTGGTCACTACGGTGACGGTGACGCGCCCTCCGAGACTCCTGAGGCGCGCCTCGCCCGGGCGCTGTCAGAGGAATTCGCGGAGTTCCCCGACTACCCCGACATCCTCGAGATCACCGCGCGGGACTTCGCCGTGAGCCACCGCGAGTTGCCACTGACGTTCCGCCGCCGCGCGCAAGACCACTCGTACTTCTGGATGCGCCTTCCGCTCGTCCTGCGACCAAAGCTCGACTGGGCCTTCAGCCGTCTTGAGCTTGCGATCGAGTTCAACCCGTCGGAGTCGAGCCCGCAGCTTCGCCCGACGGCGTACGCGATCCTCCCCGACCGGAAGTTCCAGTCGGTGTTCGAGGGTCATGCCCAGGTCGATGTCGGGTTCGACGCGAACTTCGAGCTCACGGCCGGCCTGCCCGCGGTGGACATCCCGCTGCCCGTACCGGCCTCCGCGCAGGCGGATGCGTCGGCTCGCATCGGGGCCGGCCTCGGCGTCAAGACACGCTACGAGTGGCGCCTGCAACGCGCGCGGATCGATCACACGGAGACGGGGCTGACGCGGGTGTTCTGGCGCATCGACGGCACCGAGTTCTTCGCCGAGGACGTTCCCACACCGATCGTCGTGGTCCAGGTGCCAAATGCGGCTGAGCGTCTCGAGGTGGCCGCGGCCTTGCAGGCGTACCGCCATCTCAGCCTGCTCAACGCGAGCTTCCAGCAGCAGATCGTAGGGCTGCCGCGGAGGCTGAAGGACTTCTTCACCGGGGGAAGCCCGCTGCGGCACGAGGCCTCGTGGGATCTCAGCGCCGCGCTCGGGAGGAGGAATGCCGGGTAAGCACGACGCGGTCGGCGTCCTCCGCCTCACCGTAGGCTCCGACGGGACGATCCGCGTGGGCGAACGCCCCAGCGGCCTCGACGCGCCGGATCAGGCAATCAACCTCGATCGTCAGAACGATCCGCTCAAGTTCGAGACGATCTCCGTGCTCGTCGACATGGCGCGGCACAATCGGCTGAAAGAGGAGGACGAGTACCAGCTCCTGGGCTCCTATCTCTACTCCGTCCTGCTCGACAACCGCATCGGCCAGGGCCTCCATCGGGCGCTCCAGCAGCCGCAGACGAAGCTCGTCCGGGTGGTGCTGGCGTTCGAGGACCGGCAGGACGAGTTGTCCGCGTGGCCATGGGAGTACCTGTATTGCCCCGTCCGCCTCGGAGATGCCGGAACCGGCTACTTCCTGAGCAAGCTCACCAAGCTCGTCCTGATCAGGAACCTCCCTTCGGGCGCCTCGGTGGACCTGACCGTGGAGGCGCCGCCGGTGAAGGTTCTGTTCGTCGCGAGCCGCCCGCGCGACATGTCGCTGAGCTACGAAGGCGTGTTGGACACGCTCAAGGACCTCTCGGCCGAGAACGGCGGGAGTGCGATGAGTCTCCGCATCATCGAGCCGACGACCGTCGACCCTGACTCCGGGTTGACGCTTGCGGGCGCCACGTACCGGAAGGTGATCGATACGGCCGCGACCTTCGAGCCCCACATGATCCACATCGTGGCCCATGGTCATCGTCCCCGCGATCGCAGTGAGCTCGCATTCATGGACAGTCGGCAGGACGCTCACTGGGTCTCCGAGGAGCGGCTTGCCCTCGATCTGTCCAGTATGGAGTTGCCGTCGCTCCGCTTCGTGTTCCTCGAGGCCTGCGAGAGCGCGCTGCCGGGCTCGGAGACGCTGCGAGAGCACCATGCGGCGATATCGGGCGTCGCCATGCGCCTCGCCCATGCCGGCATCCCGGCGGTGGTCGGCATGCAGTACCAGATCCAGCAGGGCGCCTCCAACGTGTTCGCGCGCGCGTTCTACAAGTCGCTCATCATGCGCGAGACGGTCGACGTCGCGGTCCTGCACGGGCGCAGGGAACTGGACTGGGCGGAGTTCGAGCGGGTGAAGCGGAACGGCGACGCGGACGGGGACGGGGACGATGCCGGCAGTCGCCCTGGATTCGGGCTGCCCGTGCTCTATCTGACCGAGTCCTGCGCCCTGTTCCCACCGGAGGACGCCATGGCGGCCGCTCGGCCGGAGATCGCGCGCGATCCCGGCGGCGGCATGGCACCGGCCGCTCGCGCCCCTGACGACGCGCGCCGAGCACCCGCGCCGCCTTCGTTGGGCCAATGTCCACGCTGCGGCGAGGGCTGCGACGAGTGGGACAAGCTGTGCGAGCGCTGCAGCAACTATCTCAAGTGCCCGACGTGCTCCTGGCCCGTGCTCCGCCCGCGGAGCCGTTGCGGCAATTGCGGTACGTCGCTCCAGATCGCGGGTGTCGAGCTCAGCCCGGCGCGCGGCGTGCGAGCCCAACCGCCCGCCGCCGGTGAAGCCGGGTCGTGGGGATGATCGACACACGCCCGGCATCGCCGGGCCCGCTGTTCGTGGCGCTGGGCCTTGCACTGCTCGAGCGCGACCGCGTCGACGAGGCGTTCGACGCGTTCGCAAAGGCGCTCGACGAGCCGGATGCCGAGCCCGCTGCCGCGCTGGCCGGGCTCATCGACGCGAGCCGGCGAGGGAAGCGCCAACACGACGCGCTGCGGATCTGCCTCGGGCGACTGGCGTCGGGACTCGGTGACACCGCCGCGCTCGTGGCGGGCGCGCACACGGTGCTGTCACGGAGCCTCGTGCGACTCGACCGCGACTGGATCGAGGAGATCTGGACGCCGCGCGCCGATGGACTGGATGGGACGAGCGACGTCGAGCTCGTCTTCCTCGCCGCTCGCATCAACCTCTATCAGGGGCGTGCGGCTGAGGCGCTGCGCCGGCTCGAACGGGTCGCCGAGCAGTGGCCGCACGACCCGCGAGTGCTCGAAGGGCTGGGTGAGGCTCAACGCGATATGGGTCACAGCGCGAAAGCGATCGACACGCTGCACGCCGCGCTGGCGGCCGCGCACGCGGGCGAGCACCCGGAGCGGACGTCGACGATCGTCACCAAGCTCGGCCAGGCGCTCACGGCGGACGGGCGTTACCCGGAGGCACTCGAGTACCTCCAGGGCGACGTCGACCCGGTAGGTCCGTACGCCTACGAGCGGCTCCTCGCCCGGAGTCAGAGCGAGCTCGCGCTCGGCCGGCGCGACGACGCCTTCGGCTCGGCGCAAGCGGCGGAAGAGCTGCGTCCTGCGGCCGTTCACCCACAGCTCATCAAGGCCCAAGTCCTGCTTGCCCGCGGCGACGCCGAGGGTGCGCTGCAGGCGAGCGAGCGTGCGCTCGCGAGTGACCCTTCGAGTGGCGAGGCCGTCTTCTGCAAGGCGCAGGCGCTGCTCGAGGGCGGACGCGATCCGGAGCAGGGCCGCCGGCTGCTCCGCCGGCACGCGAAGCGCGCGGGCATCCGCCAGCTTCCGGCGATCTTCGCCGCCGCGTTTGCCGCCCGCCGGGACGATCCGACCGCCTGGTACGTTCGGGCCGAGCTGGCCTACGCACGGGGGGAGTTCGAGGCGGGCGAGGAGGCGGTCGAGCGGGCGCTCGAGCTCGCCGACCGCGGAACGCCTGCGCTCGTCGCATGGATCCGCCGGCTCCGCGGGGATCTGCTGGTCGCCCAGGGCCGGGAGCCTGAGGCCGGGCTCACGCTGTCCGAGGCCGGTGACGCGTTCCTGGACGCGAGCCTGATCGACCACGCCGTCGACACGCTGACCGAGGCGCGGACGCGGGCGCCCCAACACCAGCCCACCCTGTGGCGCCTCGCGTACGCACTCAGCACCTGCGCCCTCGAAACCGAGAACAGCGAGCGGCGGCGGGCTCTGCTCGAGCAATCGCTGGAGATGTGGGACGAGGCGTATGCCCACGGCCCGCCGGACGGCGAGTTCATCTGGGTCCACGCGTCCGAGGCCTGGACGCTCTTCCTCCTCGCGGCCCACGACCTCAAGCGCGCCGACGAGCTGCGGTGGCGCGCGCTCGTCCACCTCGAACGGAGCCTGGTTCTGCAACCTTGGTACGCGTCGGGTTGGACGCTCCTCGGCCGGCTCCACGCAGCCCTCGGCAATCTGGCGACCGCACAGCAGGCGTTCGACCACGCCGTAGAGCTCGACCCGGAGGCCGGCGACGCGCTGGGCGAGCGCGCCAATCTCCTGTACGCCCGGCCCGACGACGAAGCGCTCGAGGAGGTGCGAGCGGTCCGGGCAAGGCTCGGTTCGTCGGGAGGCTGGCTGGCGATCCTGGAGGTGCAGATACTGGCCGCGTTCGGGCGTGATGCCGAAGCGGAAGCCCGAGTGGACGCGGCGCCCGCCGAGGGTGCCGATCCCCTCGCCTGCGCATTCGCGCGTGCTCATCTGCATCGTTTCGCGGGGCGCGATGAGGAAGCTCGAGCCGAATACGCTCAGACTCGCGAGCTGATCGCCCGGAGCAAGCTGTCGTCCGAGGAGAGCGAGCTCGCGCTGGCATGGATCGACTATCAGCTCGACGCCGTCGCGGAGGCTCGCGGGGTGTTTCGGAAAGCGCTGGACGGTGGCTACGGAACGTTCGACGGGGCGGTGAACCTCGCGTACTGCGACTTGCTCGAGGGCGAGATCGAGGGGGCGGCGGAGTGGTTCTCGCAGGCGCTCACGATGGCGAAGACCCACGAGACGCTGCTCGAGGCGCGGCTTGATCTGCGCGAGTTGGCCTTGCGCGTGAAGGGTCGCTCGGACGCCGACGCCGTAACAGCGGCGATCGAGCGCGATCTCGCCGCGGTCGAGACCGCCGATCGGGACCTCCTGACGCGGCGGGGCCCCGACGCGATGCGCCAGGAGCTCGAGCTCGCGGCTGACGCGGGCGGAGAAGGTTCGGAGCGCTGGCTCGCGGCAATGGCGGGGGTCGCACGCGATGCGTTCGTGAGCGAGCGGATGGAGGATGCCTGCGCGCTCTACGAGCGGATCACGAACAGCGAGGCGTCAGCCGAGTCGCCGCGATTCCCCGAAGCGGGCGGCCGCTTGATCGAGGCCCTCCGCGCTGCCGGCGTGCAGCAGCGGCTGCAAGGCGATGTCACCGGCGTCGAGCAGATCCAGCAGCGCCTGGTGGCGCTCGGCGCATCGCGCATCACGGATGCCCGGGTTGAGGTCGCCAACGCGATGATCGCCGCGGAGCAGACGGATCGCGCGATCACCGAGCTGACCGATGCGGCCACGGCATCCCTCGAGCCGGTGGACGCCACGCGCGTCCTGCACCGGCTGGCTGAGGTTCTCGCCGTGGCCGACCGCCTGGAGGACGCGGTCGCGATCGCCGAGCAGGGGCGTGCGCACAGCCACGCAGCACGTCTCCCCGAGAGCGAGGCGAGCTTCGAGGCGCTGCTGGGGCTCTGCACGACCGACCCGCTCGACCTCGCGGGCGCCGTGGGCAACCTCCGGCGCAGCCTCGACGTGGCGGCGGCCACCGGCATGCCGGATCCAACGATGCCCCTCGCAGCCGTCATCGAGTCCGATCCGCCCCTGATCGCGTCTGCGGACCGGTTCAACACCGCCGCCGAGGCACTGGCGGTGCTCAGCGCGGAGTCGGACGAGCCGGACAAAGTGGGTGCGCTCAAGCTCCTGCGGCTCTCGCTCTCGCGCATGACGTACCGCTCACTGCGTCACCGCTACGGCCATGAGCCCGAGAGCGAGGCGCTCATGCCGGATCCGTGGCCGATCCTCTTCGAGGGAGACCCTTCGCTGTTCCCGGACAACGAATTGACGCCTGGCGTTCAACGGCTCCTCGCCGAGGACATTCCGGCGATGCGCGAGGCGATCTTCGCCGACACCGGCGTGATGGTGCCCGGTCTTCGGATCCGGCCGTCGGGGGGCCTTGGCGAGGGCGCGTACCGGGTGTTGCTGCACGAGATCGTGGTCGCGCGCGGGCGCACGCCGCTCGGCCAGCGCTTCGTCGGCGACAGTCCGCCCCGGGCCGGCGCGCTGCCCGGGCGCGATCCGCTCACGGACACGCCGGGCGTCTGGCTGCCGGCGGAGAGCGCAGACGGTCTGGACGCCCTCGGCTGGGACGTTCACGCGTTCATCCTGCGGCACGTCGAAGCGCTCGTGCGAGCGCACCTGGACACGTTCTTCGGGCTCCCGGAGCTCCGGATCCTGGTCGAGCGCAACCTGCAAGCCGGCGCCGACGACATCGCCGCCCTGCTCGGGGACCGCGCCGTGCGGCCGGTGCTGATCGCCACCGTGCAGCAGCTGTTGCGCGAGCAGGTGCCGGTGCGCGACGTGACCAGCCTGCTGCGCTCATTTGCCGATCGCGCGGAAGGGGAGCTCGTATGTGAAGCCCGCGAGCGGGCGCGGCGGGCGCTCGCGTACGAGCTGCCGGGCATAAGGGATCGACGATCCCGGATGGCCGCCGGTCTGGACGTCGAGCGAGCACTGGCGGAGCGGACCGTGGTGGTCGAGGGGCAGACCGTCGTGGCGCTGCCGCGCGCGCAGGCGTCAGAGCTCAGGCGGACGGTGGCTGCGAGGCTCGCCGAGCGCCAGGAGCCGGTCGCCGTCGTCGTCGAGGATCCGAGAGTGCGCGGCGCCCTGTCGCGGCTGCTCGCGGATCATTCGCTCCCCGGCGTCCCCGTGCTGTCCGCCGAGGAGCTCGAGGCGGTCAAGGACGGCGAGCAACCGCTATCGCCGCGCGAGTCGGCCATGGCGACGTGACACAGGCGATCCCGATACGCATCGAGCTCGGCCCGGCGCTGCACGGGCTGGGGCCCCAACACCCCGGGCTGACCAGTGGCGTCCGCGACGACGTGACGGTTCTGCTCGGCGAGGTCGGCTTGCCGGGCGAGCCGGTCGTCGAGGTCGTCGAGACCGAGCTTCGGCGCGCGTTGAGGCTCCACGTCAACGGCGGTGTGCGCCGCTACTCGGAGGGCATGCTGTGGCGCGCCTGGGTCGAAGCGTCAGCCGAGATGCCGGTGCTCGACCCGCACGACGTTCGCGACGGCTGGGTCACGCGTCAGGGCACGGACGACTTCGCGACGGTGGCGGCGACCGCTGCCCGGCACCTCGTGCGCGACCTCGTCCGCCTGCGGCCCGGGTGCCTGGTCGGCGTCGAGCAGGCTGTCGCCTACGCCTGCCAGAGCGGCGCCTCCGTCGATCTCCCTGGTCCCGAGGCGCTCGCCTTCGTCGTCTCGGGTCTTCTCGACAGCGGCGTGTCGCTGGCCAAGCGCGACGTCATCGTGGACACGCTCGTGGTCGGTCAGCGTGCGGGCCGCACGATCGACGACATCCTCGAGGGCATGCTGCGCCGTCTGAGGTCGGACGTGGTCGAGTTGCACGTGAACGCGAGCTTCGCGCGCGAGCTGTTGGGCGGCGAAGAGCTCGCCGCGCCGCGCAGCGCCCTCGATCCGACACTGCCGGAGGAGGCGCGCGCGCCGCTCGAGCACGTGTGCGACGTGATCGAGCGACGGCCCGGCATCCCGAGCCCAGATCCGGTGTGGGTGCCCTCGGAGCGGATACCACCAGGGAGCGTCGCACTGAAGGTCAACGATGCGCTGGGGCCGCCCGTGTGCATCCCGAGCGCCGATGACGTCTTTGTCGATGCGACGCCGGACCAGCTGCTCGGACTGGGTCTGGAAGCGGACGGCCCGTTCCTGCTGATGGAGCAGCCGGTCGCGCGGCTGCCACGATCGGCATGCGAGTCGTTGGATCGCATGTCCGTTCGCTATTGGACCGGATGCGAGACGGTCGCACGCATGCTCGCCGCGGAGGCGTCGATCCGCTCCGACCGCCTCTTCACGATCGCCGAGGCCGAGCAGCAGCTCGCGCAGCTCTCGAAGTACTACCCGGAGCTCGTGAACGACACCACCGCGAGGTTTCGGCTGCCCGACCTGACGCGGATCCTTCGCTCGTTGCTCGCGAGCGGAGCGTCGATCGGCAACCTCAGGGCGATCCTTCAGCGGCTCGTCCTCTTCGATGAGCGGGTCGTACCGGTCCCGGCCGACTGGATCGTGCTCGAGGACATGCTCCAGGATCTGCCGCCCGAGCCCGGAGAGCTGGGCGGTGACGGGTGGCACCGGATGGTCGCCTACGCCCGTCTCGGCCTGGGTGACGACATCCTCGAGGGTCTGGTGGCACCGGGGCGGCCGGTTGTCGCGCTGCCGCTCGAGGGCCTCGCCGTGAGGGCCGCCGATCTCGACGGGCAGGATGCGGTGCTCGATGCCGTCCACGCGACCCTGCGCGATCCTCGTCTTCGCCATGCCGACCCGGTCGTGGTGACCGACCTCGCGGAGCGACCGTACGTGGAAGCGCTCGTGAGGAGCGAGCTGCCGGAGCTGGGCGTCCTCGCCTGGCAGGAGCTCCCCGCGTCGCGAGCAGTCATCGACCTCAGTCAGGAGGAGGGGACCTTGATCGCCCTTGAGAACGTGACCCGCAGCCGTGTGGAGGAGATGCTGGGCGGCCTGTTCGGCGGAGTGTCGGTGGATGACGACGGCGACTTCGTGGTCGTCTACGGCTCGGGGACCATCTACGTCCGCGTGACCCGTGATGAGCATCTCGTGTTCATCACGCTGTTCGCATTCACGAACACCGACGTCCCTCCCTCGACCGAGCTCTTCCGCTGGGTGGCGATGGGTGCGGAGACGGCGCGATTCGGGCAGGTTCGGCTGCTCGAATCCCATGGGTCGGAGAACCTCCGGGTCGTCGTCGCCCACGAGCTGCTCGGCAACTTCCTCGACAGCGACGAGCTGACCATGGCGCTGGCCAGTGTGAGCAGTATCGCCCAACAGAGCGCGCAGGTGGTCGAAGAGCGTTTCGGCGGGCGCCGGCTCGGATCCCCGGCCAACTCCACGGCGCCCGAGCTGGCTGAGCCGTAAGCGCGGCGCCGGCCGCTCGGCTCACCAGGGCGCGGGCGCGTAATCCTTGAGGAACACCCCGTGGACGTCCTCGCCCGCCTCGCCGCGCACGATCGGGTCGTAGACGCGGGCTGCCCCGTCGATCAGGTCGAGCGGCGCATGGAACCCCTCCTCGGCCAGGCGCGTCTTCGTCGGGTGGGGGCGCTCGTCGGTGATCCAGCCGGTGTCGACGCTCGTCATGAGGATGCCGTCGCTCGCGAGCTCAGCCGCGCTGGTGCGGGTGAGCATGTTGAGCGCGGCCTTGGCCATGTTCGTGTGCGGATGGCCCGGACCCTTGTAACCGCGGCTGAACTGCCCTTCCATCGCCGAGACGTTGACGACGTAGGTCCGGCGGGCCCCGGACGCCGCCAGCGCGGAGCGCAGCCGGCTGATGAGGATGAACGGGGCGGTCTGGTTGCAGAGCTGGACCTCGAGCAGCTCCACCGGGTCGACCTCGTCGACCACCTGGCTCCAGCTGTTGTGCGGGTGGAGGTCGGGCGCGAGGCCTCCCGCGTCGATGGCGGCGCCGGCGGCGATGCGATCCGGCGACGCCGAGCCGGCGGTGAGCGCCAGCGCGGTCAGCGCCGGTGGCGTCGGGGACCAGTGACCGTCCGGCACGCCGGCCGTGGTCCCCTGCGCTGCGCGCGCGAGCGTCACGACGTCGGGCACCGGGCCGCTCGGCAACGGCGCCTCCGCGGCCCCGGCCAGGTGCGCGTACGCCGCGGGCGACCGGCGCACGGTCTGGGCGGCGTTGTTGATGAGGATGTCGAGCGGACCCTGGCCCGCGACCTCGTCGGCGAGGGCGATGACCTGGCCGGGATCGCGCAGATCGATGCCGACGACGCGCAGCCGGTGCAGCCAATCGGCGCTGTCGTCCATCGCGCTGAAGCGCCGGACCGCGTCCTCCGGGAAGCGCGTCGTGATCGTGGTGTGGGCGCCATCGCGCAGCAGCCGCAGGGCGATGTACATCCCGATCTTGGCCCGTCCCCCGGTCAGCAGGGCGCGGCGGCCGGTCAGGTCCGTGCGGGCGTCGCGACGCTCGTGATTCAGCGCCGCGCACGCAGGACAGAGCTGGTGGTAGAAGGCGTCGACGTCCCGGTAGCGCTGCTTGCAGATGTAGCACCCGCGGGCGCGCACGAGCGTGCCCGCGCGCCCGCCGGCGGCGCTGGAGGTCAGCGCGAGCCCCTGGGTCTCGTCGTCGATCCGGCCCGGCGCGGCGGTCGCCGTCGCGGCGGTCACCGCCTCGTCGTTGGCCCGGATCGTCGAGCGCCGCTCGGCCCGCCGCTGCTCCTTGACGGTCTTGAACAGCTTGCCGACCGCGTGCCGCACGTCGACCGCATCGGGGTGCTCGGTGGGGAGCTGCTCGACCTCGGCCAGGACGCGAAGCGCATCGGCGAGGCGGTCGGATTCGATGCCGTCCATGTGCGCCTCAGAGCGTAGGCGCTCAGCGAACTCTCAGCCGCCTGTCGCTAGCCTCAGAAGGGTGGAGAACCCGGGCAATCACATGAGGGCAGCGGTGATCGGGGCCGGCCCGGCCGGCTTCTACGCGACCGATCAGCTGCTGGCCGCGGGCTTCGAGGTCGACCTCTTCGACGCGCTGCCGACGCCGTTCGGGCTCGTGCGTTCCGGCGTCGCGCCCGACCACCCGAAGCTCAAGTCGGTCACGCGGATGTACGAGAAGACGGCGGCGAAGCCGGGCTTCCGGTTCTTCGGCGGCGTTGTGCTCGGCGAGCACGTCTCGCGGCAGGAGCTGCTGGAGCGCTACCACGCGGTGCTCTACGCGATCGGCACGCCCGACGACAACCGGCTCGGGATTCCCGGGGAGGACCGTCGAGGCTCGCATTCCGCGACGGAGTTCGTGGCCTGGTACAACGGCCACCCGGAGTACGCCGGGCACGAGTTCGACCTCTCCGGCGGCCGAGCGGTGGTGATCGGCAACGGCAACGTGGCGATCGACGTCGCGCGGATGCTGGTGCTGGACCCGGAGGAGCTGGCGCCCACCGACACCGCCGATCACGCGATCGCCGGGTTCGGCTCCTCGACGGTCGAGGAGGTCGTCCTGCTCGGCCGCCGCGGCCCGGCGCAGGCGGCGTTCACCAACCCGGAGGTCCGCGAGCTCGGCGAGCTCGCGCGCGCCGACGTCCTCTGCGACCCCGAGCAGGTCGAGGCCGCCACCGAGCCCGACACGCCGACGGCCAAGCGCAACGTCGAGCTGTTCCGCGACTACGCGCAACGGGAGCCGTCGGGCCGGTCGCACCGGATCGAGCTGCGCTTCCTGCGCTCCCCGGTCGAGATCCTCGGTGAGGGCGAGCACGGCCCGGTGACCGGGGTGCGTGTCGCGCTCAACCGCCTCGAGGAGGGCGAGGACGGCCGCATGCGGGCGGTCCCGACGGGCGAGGAGGAGGTGATCGAGTGCGGGCTCGTGCTGCGCTCGATCGGCTACCGCGGGCGGCCGCTGGACAGCATCCCCTTCGACGAGCGGCGCGGGCTGATCCGCAACGACGGGGGGCGCGTGCTCGACGACGACGGCCGGCCATGCCTGGGCGAGTACGTCGTGGGCTGGATCAAGCGCGGCCCCTCCGGCGTGATCGGGACCAACAAGAAGGACGCGGCTGACACCGTCGCCCGGATCGTCGAGGACGAGGAGGCCGGCCGGCTCGGCGCGCCGGCGGCGGCCGACGCCGACGAGACCGCCGCCTGGCTCGCGGAGCGCGCCCCAGACGCCGTCACCTGGGAGGGCTGGCAGGCGATCGACGAGGCCGAGCGCCGCGCCGGCGAGGCCCAGGGCCGGCCGCGGGTGAAGATCGTCGGGCTCGCCGAGCTCGTGGCGGCCGGCCGCCTCAGCTCAGCGGCACGCTAGGTCCGCGCGGCGCGGCTGCGGCGCGTGAACACGTTGTCGAGCGCCGAGCGCAGCCCGAAGGCGAGCGCACCGGTGAGCACGGCGGCGTCGCCGAGGCTCGACACTTCGACGCGCGGGGGGTAGGGGAGGCGCTGCGCGAGCTCCACGCGGATCGGGGCCAGCAGCAGGTCGCCGTTCGCGCCGATGCCGCCGCCGCGGCACGATCAGCGCGACGTCGGCCACGGCCGCGATCGGCAGCACGTGCCGCGTGATGCGGTGCGCCTCCTCGGCGACGACCGCGAGCGCCAGCTCGTCGCCGGCCCGCGCGGCGCCGAAGATCGCCCGCGCGTCGAACGGCGGCGCGAGCGAGGTCGGATGCCGTCCTTCGGCAGCGAGCGCCGCCGCGTAGGCCGACACGCCGGTGGCGGCCGGATCGTCGTCGCGCTCGTCTTCGTCGCCCGCGCCCAGCGCGTAGTCGACCTCGCCCGCTGCGCCGTTGTGGCCGCGGTGCAGCTCCCCCTGGAGGATCAGGCCGGCGCCGAGCCCGGTCCCGACCGAGAGGAACACGAAGTCCTCGACGCCCTGCGCGACCCCGCGCGAGCGCTCGCCGACCGCCGCCAGGTTGACGTCGTTCTCGACCGTGACCGGGACTCCGAGGCGCGCCTCGAGCTCGGGGCCGATCGCGAAGCCCTCGAGGCCGGGGATGTTGTTCGCCAGCCCGATCCGCGCCCCCGGCGCCTCGACGACGCCCGGCACGCCGGCCACCGCTCCGTCGAGGACGCCCGCGGCCAGGCCGGCCGCCGCGAGGAGGCGGTCGCGCAGTTCGACGGCGGCGGCGAGGACGGCCTGCACGTCGGCCCCGGGCATCTCGATGTCCTGGCGCGCGCGCACCTCGCCGCGCAGGTCGCAGATCGCGCCACGCAGGAAGCGCGCGCCGAGGTCGAGCCCGAGCACGAGCGCCGCCTCGTGCACGGGCTCGAAGAACGTCGCGCCGTACTTGGGACCGTTCGCCTGGTTGTCCGCCTCGCGCACGAGGCCCGACTCGAGCAGCGACTCGAGCGTCACCGACACGGTCGGCTTGGAGATGCCGACGCGGCGCGAGATCTCGGCGCGCGAGATCGGTGACCCCGCGCGGATCGCCTCGAGGACGGTGCGCTCGTTGAGGTCGCGCAGGAGCGTCGGCGTCGCGCTACGCGTCAATCCGTTCTCCCGTCTCGGCGTCGAAGACGTGCGGCGCGTGCTCCGCGCTCGGCCGCAGCCGGACCGCCGCGCCGCGCTCGGGCGCGCCGCGGGCCGGGACCCGCGCAACCAGCCGGGCCGCGCCCGTCTCGAGGTCGGAGCTGCAGAAGATGAAGGCGTCCGAGCCGAGCTCCTCGATCGCCTCGACCGTCGCCTCCAGGCCCTCGTCGGCGAGCTCGAGCGCCTCCGGGCGGATGCCGACGGTCACCTCGGTGCGGCCGTTGGCGCGCGCGCCGGCGAGCGCGAGCGGCAGACCGCCGAACGACGCGGAGCCGTCGTGGCCGAGCGGGACCCGGCGGAGATTCATGGCGGGCGAGCCGACGAAGCCGGCCACGAACGTGTTGACCGGATGGTCGAACAGCGCGCGCGGGGTGTCGCACTGCTGCAGGCGGGCGTCCCGGAGCACGGCCACGCGATGGCCGAGCGTCATCGCTTCTGCCTGGTCGTGCGTGACGTAGACGGTCGTCACGCCGAGCCGCGCCTGCAGCTCGGCGATGTCCGCCCGCATCTGCACGCGCAGCTTCGCATCCAGGTTCGAGAGCGGCTCGTCCATCAGGAACACCCGCGGCTCGCGCACGATCGCGCGCCCCATCGCCACGCGCTGGCGCTGGCCGCCGGACAGCTGGCCCGGCTTGCGCTCCAGGAACGGCGTCAGCTCGAGCAGGTCGGCGACCTCGCGCACGCGCGCCTCGCGGTCGGCCTTCGGCATCCGCGCCATCCGCAGCGGGAAGGCGATGTTGGCGGCCACGGTGAGGTACGGGTAGAGCGCGTAGTTCTGGAACACCATCGCGACGTCGCGGCGCTTCGGGGGCTCGTCGCTGACGTCGCGGCCGCCGATCAGGATCGCGCCGGCGTCGACCTCCTCGAGCCCGGCGAGCATCCGCAGCGCCGTGGTCTTGCCGGAGCCCGACGGGCCGACGAGCACCATCAGCTCGCCGTCGGCGATCTCGAGGTCGAGCGCGTCGACGGCCGGCGTGTCGCTGCCGGGATAGACGTGGGTGGCCTGCTCGTAGCGCACGTCAGCCATGGATGGAGACCTCCCCGGTGGGACCGATGTCTTCGACCGCCGCGCCGAGCTCGCGGCGCGCCCGCGCCTGCGCGTCCGGCCCCGCGCCGAGGTCGTCGAGCGCGAGCAACGCCGCGCCGACGATCGGCTGGGAGTCGGCGACGCGCAGCGCGACGGCCTCCCCGAGCTGCCGGAGCCCCGCCTCGATCGCGCCCAGCAGGCGGCCGTCGGCGGTCCGGAACATTCCGCCGCCGAGCAGCACCTCGACCGCGGCGCCGTCGAGCTCGAGCCGGTGCAGCGCCGCGCGCACGAGCGCGATCACCTCGGCTGCGAGGTGGTCGACGATGGCGGCCGCGACCGGGTCCGAGGCAGCCGCGTCGAACACGACCGGCGGTAGCTCCATGACCCGGCGCTGCGGGATCCGGCCCAGGTGGATCGCCTCGACGAGCTCGTCGGGCGCGCGCAGGCCGAAATGCTCCGGCACGGCGCCCTCGAGCCGCGTCCGCGGCCCGCGCCCGTCTTCGCTGCGCACGGCTGCCGACAGTGCGGCGAGCCCGACGTCGTAGCCGCCGCCCCAGTCGCCGCTGATCGCGCCGAGCGCGGGGAAGCGGACGTGCCGGCCGTCCGGCCCGACGCCGACGCAGTTGATGCCCGCACCGCAGACGACCGCGACGCCCCAGCTGCGCTCGATCCCCGCGCGCAGCACCGCGAAGGTGTCGTTGCCGACGCCCAGCCGCGCGGCCCAGCCGCGCCCCGCGACCGCCTCGTGGAGCCTGCGCTCCTCGACCGGGAGGTCGAGCCCGGCCAGCAGCAGGCGCCCGGCGGCGGCGACCGGCCCGTCGCCGTCGCTGATCCCCGCCTGCGCGAGCGCGGCGGCGTGGAGCTCGCCCAGCAGCGCCACGCAGCCGTCGAGCCCGATGTGATGCGGCGAGCTGAGCCCGCCGCGGACGAGCGCGAGCAGCTCGCCGTCCTCGCGCAGCAGAGCAAGGTCGGTCTTGGAGTTGCCGCCGTCGACGGCGAGGACGAGGCGAGCGCTCATCGCACCGGCTCTCCCTGCAGGAGTCGCTCGACCAGCTCGCCCGCCATCTCGTCCTGCCCGATCAGCGGGTGCGCGAGCAGCGCCGTGCGGACGTCGACGGGGCCGCCCGAGTGCGCCGCCCGCAGGGCCAGCCGCTCGTAGGCCGCGACGTGCTGCACGAGCCCGAGCAGCTCGGGCGCCAGCGGCGTCTGCGGGAGCGCGACCGGACCATCCGGGCCGACGCGCGCGGGGACTTCGACGACGTCGTCGGCGGCGAGGCCGGCAAGCGTGCCGTCGTTGCGCATGTCGACGACGTGCACGGCGTCGCCACGGCCGGCGAGCGAGGCGACGATGCCCGTGGCCGCCTCGCTGTAGAACGCGCCGCCACGCTGCTCGAGCAGCGCCGGCTTCTCGTTCAGCGCCGGGTCGCGGTACATCTCGAGCAGGCGGCGCTCGATCTCCGCGACCGCGGCGGCGCGCGGCACGCCCTCGCGCTGCTCGGCGAGCACGCGGTCGTGCTCGTAGAAGTAGCGCAGGTAGTAGGAGGGCACGGCGCCGAGCTCCTCGAGCAGCCGCCGCGGCAGTCCGATCTCGTCGGCCAGTGCGTCGCCATGGGTCGCGAGCAGCTCGCCGAGCACGTCCTCGCCGTCGCGGCGGACGGCGCGGATCCACGTCAGGTGGTTGAGGCCGACCTGGTCGATCTCGATCCCGCTCCGGCGCCACGCCGAGCAGCCGCGCGATGTGGCGCTGGAACGTGATCGCGACGTTGCACAGCCCGATGGCCCGGTGGCCGGCGTCGAGCAGCGCGCGCGTGACGATGCCGACCGGGTTCGTGAAGTCGACGATCCACGCGCCGGGCGCGGCGCGGTGCCTGACCTGCTCGGCGATCTCGAGCACGACCGGCACGGTGCGCAGCGCCTTCGCGAGGCCGCCCGCGCCCGTCGTCTCCTGCCCGATGCAGCCGCACGGCAGCGGCAGCGTCTCGTCGCGCAGCCGCGCCTCCTGGCCGCCGACGCGGATCTGGATCAGCACGAAGTCGGCGCCGTCGAGCGCGCGCTCGAGCTCGCCCGTGATCTCCAGCCGCCCGCTGAAGCCGGTGCGGTCGAGCATGCGGCGGGCGAGCGCACCGACGATCTCGCGCCGCTCGCCGGCGATGTCGTGCAGTGCGAGCTCCTCGATGTCCAGCGCGGCGAGGCCGGAGACGAGCTCGGGCGTGTAGGTCGACCCGGCGCCGATGACGGCGAGCTTCACTCCTTCACCCCCGTCAGCGTGACGCCCTCGACAAACGCCTTCTGGGCGAGGAAGAAGAGCAGGACGACCGGCGCCAGCACCATCACCGTCGCGGCCATGCTGAGGTTCCACTGGACCTGGTGCAGCGTGCGGAACTGGGCGAGGCCGACGGACAGCGTCCAGTGGCTCTCCTGGTCGCCCGAGTAGAGCAGCGGCCCGAAGAAGTCGCTGAAGGTGAACAGGAACATGAACAGCGCGACCGCCGCGATCGCCGGCTTCGCCAGGCGGCAGACGACCGAGACGAGGATCCGCAGCTCGCCGCAGCCGTCGACGCGAGCGGCGTCGAGGTAGGACTCCGGGATCGTGAGGAAGAACTGGCGCAGCAGGAAGATCGAGAACGCGTCGCCGAACAGGTTCGGGAGGATCAGCGGCCACAGCGTCCCGACGAGGTTGAGCTTCGCCCACATTACGTAGAGCGGCACGATCGTGACCTGCGGCGGCAGCATCATCGCCACGAGCACGAGCAGGAAGACCGCGTCGCGCCCCTTCCAGCGCAGCCGCGCGAGCGCATAGGCGACGGGGATGCTCGAGAGCAGCATGAACAGCGTGGCGAGCCCGGCGTAGATGAGGGTGTTGAGCCCGTAGCGCAGCATCGGTGCCTTGTCGAAGACATCCGCGAAGTTGCCCCACTGGACGGCTCCGGCCACAGCTTCGTCGAGAGCGCCTGGCCGTTGGTCATCAGCGCCGTCAGCAGCATGAAGACGACCGGGAAGACGAACGCGATCGCGGCGGCGATCAGCAGGGCGTGATCGGCGACCCCGACCAGGAGGCGCCGGCGGCGGACCGCCCGCGGCACCTCGCGGCGGGCGGGCGGCGGCGCGAGGGCGGCGACCGGGACCGCGGGCGCGCTCGTGCTCATCGCCCCGCCCCCGCGTAGTGCACCCAGCGCCGGGAGTTGCGCACGATCACGAGCGTGATCGCGAACGAGACGATCAGCAGCAGCACGGCCATCGCCGCCGCGTAGCCCATGTTGAAGAAGCGGAAGCCCTGCTGGAACAGCAGCACGGGATAGAACAGCGTCGAGTCCTCCGGATAGCCGAGGTCGTTGGACGGGTCGCCCGCGCTCGACGCCGAGCCGGCGGCGATCATCGCGCCGACGTAGGCCTGGTCGAAGATCTGCAGCGCCTCGATCGTCCCGATCACGACCGGCTTCCTGGCTCGCCGGCGGTCCTCGCTCACGGCACCTTCTTGCCCTCGGCGTTCGCGAGCTGCGCGTCGATCGGCTTGTCGATGCCGCTCAGCGCGGCGGGGAGGTCGGAGACGCGCCCGGCCTGCCACTTGTTGGTGAAGCTGTTGAACAGCTCCTGGTTGGCGCTGCCGGCCGCGGTGACCGGCGTCGTCGTCGTGTTCGGGCTCGCGTAGATCTTCAGGAAGGTCGCGAACTTCGGGTCGGGCTTGAGGTCGGGCGACTTCGCGGAGGACTCGGTCGTCGGGACGTTGCGCAGGCCGTTGGACAGCTGCGCCATCGCCTTGTCGTCGGTCGCGAGGTACTTCAGCCGCGCCCACGCGTGCTCGGGATGCGCCGCGCGCTTCGGGATGCCGGCGATGTTGCCCGTCGTGTAGCCGCCGCCGTAGAGGCCGGCGTTGGCGTCGTCGACCGGTACGGGAGCCGTGCCGTAGTTGAGCTTCGGCGCCTCGTCGGCGATGAACGCGGTGCGCCACTCGCCGTCGACGTTCATCGCGAGCTTGCCCTTCTCGAAGCCGTTGGACGCCGAGAACTCGTCACCGAGGCCGGCCTGGAACTTGACGAGCTTGTCGTAGCCGTACCAGTCGATGAGGTCCTTCTGCCACACCCCTAGACTGCGATTTCGGCCCGCGTCAAGTCGGGCCGGCGAACCGCCTGGTTAGGAGACACAACTCTCAGGTGGTGGGCGTGACCTTCGTCAGCCCCTGCGGCCGGTCGGGGTCGAGCCCGAGCGCGAGCGTCGCCGCGAGGGCGATCTGCTGCGCCCGCACGACGTGGACGAGCGGCGCGAGCGCCTCGGGCACCCGCGACGGGACGGCGACGTGGACGTCGGCCGCGCCGGCATCCTCGCCGACCGCGATCAGCTCGGCGCCGGCCTCGCGCGCCCGCCCCGCCGCCTCGCGGACATCACCGGCCACCGGTCCGGGCGCGGCGTAGGCGACCACGCTGGTGCCGGGGCGCGCGATCGCGATCGGCCCGTGGAGGAAGTCGGCGACCGAGAAGCCGGACGAGGCGAGGCCGGTCGTCTCGGCGACCTTCAGCGCCCCTTCGAGCGCGACGGCGTAGAGGAAGCCGCGGCCGAGCTGGACGTGGTTGCCCGAGCGCGCGATCGCCGCCCCGGCGGCGGTGGTGGAGGCGTCGTCGGCGAGCACCGCGGCCTGGGCGCGCGGCACCTCGTCCCACGCCTCGTCGGGCCAGAGCGGGCTGCCGAGCGCGTGGGCGAGGATCGCGAAGCCGGCGAGCTGGGCCGTCACGGTCTTCGTGGCCGGCACGGCGTCCTCGGGCCCGACGCGGAGGTCGATCGCGAGCTCGGCGGCCGCGGCGAGCGGCGACGCCGGGTCGTTGGTCACCGCCACCGTCACCGCGCCGGCGGCGCGCACGCGCTCGAGCGTGTCGGCGATCTCCGGCGTGCGCCCGGACTGGCTGACACCGACCGCGAGGTAGCCGCGCAGGTCCTCCTCGACCCCGTAGCGAGTCCACAGGCTCGGCGCGGCCATCGACACGGGTCGGCGCAGCGCGGCCTCGAGCAGGTAGCGGCCGTAGACGGCCGCGTTGTCGGAGGACCCGCGTGCGATCAGGAGCACGCCGGCGAGCCGCTCGGGCGCGATCGCGCGCAGGCGGGAGCCGAGCTCGTGCCGGCGGCCGAGCAGCGCGCCGATCACCTCGGGCTGCTCCGCCATCTCGCGCGCCATCGCGGTCACAGGGGCCACTGTGCCAGACGGGTAGCGTGCAGGCATGCCCGCCTGGTGGCCAACGCTGTCGTATGAGGACTGGAGCGCGACCTGCGACACGCTGCACGCCCACACCCAGGTGCTCGGCAAGCTGGCGGCCGTGCTCGGCCCGCCCGAGCCGCAGTTGCAGCACGCGGCGCTGCGCCTGACCGCACGGGGGTGGGAGACGGCACCGCTGCCCGCGCCCGACGGCTCCGGCGCGCTGGTCGTCGCGCTCGACCTGCGAACCCACGAGGCCGTCGCCGAGCACAGCGACGGGCGCGTCCTGCGCGTCGCCCTCACCCCGCACCGGCCCGTGGGCGAGGTCACGCGCGAGGTGCTCGCGGCGGTCCGCGCCCTCGGCGGCGCCGTCGAGATCGACCCGGCGCCGCAGGAGGTGACGTGGCGGGTGCCGCTCGACGAGGACGCCGAGCACGCGACCTACGAACCGGGGCAGGTCGCGACCTACTTCTCCGCCGCGACCCGGGCGGCGCTCGTGCTCGCAGCGTTCCGCGCGCCCTATCGCGGCCGCTCGACGCCGGTCAACGCGTGGTGGGGCTCGTTCGACCTCGCGGTGAGCCTCTTCTCCGGCGCGCCGGCGGAGCCGCCGTCCGACGACTTCATCATGCGCAACGCGATGGACTCGCAGGAGGTCGCCGTCGGCTGGTGGCCCGGCGATCCGCGCTACGGGAGGGCGGCCTTCTACGCCTACGCGCACCCGGCGCCGGAGGGGTTCGAGACCGCCACGCTCGCACCGGCCACGGCGCGCTGGGACGACGGGCTGGGCGAGTACGTCCTCGATTGGGACGACGTCTGCGCGAGCCCCGATCCGCACGCGGCCGGGCTCGAGTTCGCCCGCTCCGCGTTCCAGCACGCGTGCGTGGTGTGCGAATGGGATCCGGCGCTCGCCGCCAGCGCCGAGGGCACGCCGCCGCCCGTCGTCTGACGCCGCTCAGTCCTCGTCCTCGGCCTCGGCCTCGTCCTCGTCACCGTGGCCGCGGATGTCCTCCGACACGCGCCGCTTGAACGGCTCGAGCTTCTCGTACAACTCGTCGGGCGGGAGCGCCTTCTTGGGTTCGGAGGTGCCGAGCAGCCACGGAGCCGCCTCGACAGCGGTGTTCCACGCCACCTCGTCGGGATCGGAGTCGCCGCCGCCCGCCGCCGGCTCGGGCGCCGAGCTGATCGCGTCCAGGTAGACGTTGTGAAATCCGTTGCGGTCCTCCTCGTGGAACTCGAGCTTCGCCCGCTTCCCGCGGAAGCCCTCGGCCTGCTCCCCGATCCGCGGGCGGAAGGTGGTGTACTCGCGGCCTTCGGCGTCGCGCACCACCCAGCGCGTATTCCCGCCGCGGGTCTCGGACCGCTCGACGGATTCGACCTGCGTCTCGGTCTCCACGGGAAGGGTCTACCCAGATCGGGGCCTGGAGCGTTACGGTCCCGCGGCCGGGCGATCGCCCAGGCCGGCTCGAGGCCTGCGGACCACTCTCAGGAGGGAGGGGATGCGCCGCATCCTTGTCGTCTCGCTGCTCGCCACATGCGCGGCCGCAGCGGTACCCGCAGCCGGTGGACGTCTCGCGCTTCCGCGCGACGAGGTCCGGTCCGGTCGCCGACGGCGTCGCCACCGCGACGCTGCGCGGCTTGGGTCAGCTGCCGACCACGGTGCGCAAGAAGGTCACGCTCTCGGCCGCGAAGAGCGGCAAGTGCACGATTCTCACGCTCAGGCTCGACACGCTCGATCTCACGCTGCTCGGGCTCAACGTCCACCTCGACAAGGTCGACCTCAAGGTGACCGGCCGGCGCAATGGCGGCGTCCTCGGCTCGCTGTTCTGCTCGCTCGCCAGGGCGAAGGTCAAGACCTCGCGCGTCGCGGCTGCCGCGCGACTCACCAAGGAGATCAAGAAGAGCGGGACGCTGCGGCCGCTCGCCTTCTCGGTCCCGGTGCGGGCGGTGGCCAGCCAGGCGCCGAGCTGCTCGGTCCTCGACCTCGTCCTCGGGCCGCTGAATGTGAACCTGCTCGGGCTCATCGTCGACCTCAATCGCGTTCACCTGACCATCACGGCCAACCCGGTGGCGGCGTGCTGGGAAGCCTGTTCTGCGGACTGGCGAACACGAAGCTCTAGCAGTCGTGTGCGGCGCGAGGGGAGCTTCTGCGCCCTTCGCGCCGCCGCGCTAGCGGAGGCAGACGCGGTTGATGATCGCTTCCGCGAGCACCAGCGGGTCGATCTTGTAGTCGTAGAACTGCACCCGCTCGCGCATCTGCTCCACCTTGTCGGTGCGGACCGGTGCGAGTTCGGGATCGGGCCAGGCGATGGTGCGGGTCTGACTCCCGAAGCGGCCCGCTGTGGCGGCTGCCTCGGCGACCTGATCTTGCTGTGAGTCTTGGACTAGGGGGGTCATCGTACGAGTTCATCGACGGTCACCGCGGGTCCGCGCATCGGGTCAGGACCCCACCCACCAGAGGACCCGTCAGACGGCCTGCAGCGGCAGGACCGCCCGCACGAGCGTGCCCTCGCCGGGCGGGCTGGTGACGCTCAGCGAGCCGTCGCAGGCGCCGACGCGGTCGGCGAGGCCGCTGAGCCCCGAGCCGGTGCCGGCGTGCGCCCCGCCGACGCCGTCGTCCTGGATCTCGACGACGAGCTCGTCGGCGTCGTTCGTGAGCCGGACGATCGCGTAGCTGGCGTACGCGTACTTGGCCACGTTGGTCAGTGCTTCCGAGACGGTGAAGTACGCGGTGGCCTCGGCGACCGCGGGCAGTCGCCCGGACGGCAGGGCCACGACCTCGACCGGGATCGGCGACCGCGCCGCGAGGGTCTCGACCGCGGGCGCCAGGCCGCGCTCGGTCAGCACCGCGGGGTGGATGCCGCGGGCGAGCTCGCGCAGCTCCGCCGATGCCTGCGACAGCTCCTCGCCGAGGCGTTCGAGGAACGGCCCGGCCAGCTCGGGGTCGCGCTCGATCCGCGTCCGCGCCACGCGCACGTCGAGCGCCAGGGTCACGAGCCGCTGCTGGGCGCCGTCGTGGAGGTCGCGCTCGATCTTCCGGCGCGCCGCGTCTGCAGCCTCGACGATGCGGGTGCGCGAGGCGCGCAGTTCGTCGGTGCGGGCGGCCTCGACCTCGCGCCGGCGCAGGGCGTCCTCGGCCTCGCGCCGCTCGGTGATGTCGAAGATCGCCCCGTCCATCCAGAGCCTCCCGCCGGGGCCGCGGATCAGCTGGCCGCGGTCCAGCACCCAGCGGATCGCGCCGTCGGCGCGCACGATCCGGTACTCGAGCACGAACGCCTGGTTCGCCTCCTCGGCCTGGGAGACCGCCTCGATCACCTGCGGCCGGTCGTCCGGGTGGATGATGCTCATGAGCGTCCGCTTGGCGCTGGCGATGAAGTTCTCCGGCGGGTAGCCGGAGATCCGCTCGATCTCGTCGCTGATCAGCGCGAGCGTGTGGTCGGCGTGCCACGCCGAGCGATAGATGGCGCCCGGGACGTTGACCATGAGCGCGCGCAGCAGCGTGTCGTCGGAGCGCTGCTGCGCGGCGTGGACCCCGGCGCGCGAGCGAGCCAGCAGCTCGGTGCGCGAGAAGGGCCGGTGCAGGTAGTCGTCGGCGCCGGCCTGGAGCGCGGCGACCGCGGTCTTGCTGTCGCCGCGGTCGGTGATCGCGAGCAGCCAGGCCTGGCCGAGGCGGGCGTCGTCGCGCAGGACCTGGCACACCGTCGCGGCGTCGCGCCCGCCCGGCTCCCCGTCGACGATGATGAGCTGGGCGGGCGTCTCGGCAAGCGCCTTCAGCGCCGCCTTCGCCGTCTGGACGGCTCGGCACTCGTGGCCCGCCGCCCGGAGCCAGGGAGAGACCTCCGGCTCGATCGCGCCGACGAGCAGGAGAGCGGATTCGTGTCGCCGTAGATAGCCGGACTCGGACACCACGCCCGATTATTCACTGCGGTCCTCCGGGTCGGCTTCCGCGTCCGCCGGCTCGAAGCCGACGTCGACGACCTCGAAGCCCTTGTGGCGCTCGCTCTCGGCGTAGCCGGTGTACGCGCGCTCGTCGGCGGAGGTCAGCTCCACCCGGTCCGTGAAGGGCGTGAGCAGTGCCCGCGGCCACAGCCGCCGCTGGGCGACGACGTTGATCTGGGCCGCGAACACGATCACCAGCGCCAGCAGGTAGATCCACGCGATCAGGCCGAGCACCAGGCCGAAGACACCGTAGGCCTCGGAACCGCCCCTCAGCGTCCGCGCGACGTAGTACGAGCCGAGGACCTGGACGACCTGCCACCCGACGCCGGCGACGACGGCACCGACCCGCAGGTGACGAGTGGGCACATCACTGACCGTCAGCACGCGGAAGGCGAGCATGAAGAGCCCGACGTTGACGAGGGCGGCGAGCGGAATCGCGGCCAGCGCCAGCCAGGCGCCCACAGAGGCGCCGAACGCGCCGCCGTTGGTGGTCAGTGCCGAGATCGCGGTGGTGAGGAGCACCCCGACGCCGAGCACGAGCAGCAGGATCACGCTGCGCAGGCGCGTCTTGATCGGGTTCGGTCGCTCGTTGCGTGGCACCGCCCAGACGCGGTTGAACGCGTTCTGGATCGCCCCGGCCGCGCCCAGGCAGCCGTAGAGGGTGCCGAGGATGCCGAACGCGAGCCCCACGCCGCTGCCTTTGAGCGACTGCACGTTCTCGCGCAGCTGGCTGCCGATGATCGGCAGTTCGGCGAGTGTCGAGTCGACGAGCCTCGTCTGAAGGGCCGCATCGCCCTGCAGGACGAAGCCGAGGATCGTCGTCAGCAGGAGCAGCAGGGGGAACAGCGAGAGGAACCCGTAGTAGGTGATCAGGGCCGTGAGGTAGGCGCCCTGGTCGTCGCCGAACTTGTAGAGCACCGCGAGCGGGAAGCCGAGCCAGCGGTGACGACGCTGGTAGGCGTCCAGTGACTTGACGACACGACCCGGCAACGAGCCGATCAGTCAAGCACTTCGTCGGCGTCGCTGGACGCCCGGGTTAGCATCCGCCCGGAGGAGAGGAATGGCTGTGCAGAGCTCGCCACGACGAGAGTTGCTGGTCTCGAGGGGTTGGGTGCAGGGGGTCCTGCTCGTGGTGCTCCTCGGCTTCTTCGTGTTGGGGTTGCTCGCCTAAGTCGGTCAGCGACGGCTACTTCGAGGCCCGCGAGCTGAAGTTCCTCACCGGCCATACCAACGCGCTGATCGAGTGGCTGCGCCTGCCCGGCGACATCGTCTTCATCGCCGGGGGAGCGGTGCCGACGCTCTACATCGCCTATCTCGGGATCCGCCACACGGTCACGCGCGTCACGCTCGAGGAGCCCGAGGACACCCTCTTCACCGAGGTCACAGCGCCCGGCGGGCGTGGACGCCCTGAGCGCCGACGAGGCGACCGCCGCGAGCCTCACGTGAGTCCAGAGGCCATCCTCGCCGGCGGATACGCAGTCTTCCTGCTCGCGGCGGCGACGGGGATCGAGTGGCTCTCGGCCCACACGCACCGGCGCTCGCTGCGCTACCGGACCGCGGGCTTCACGTACCACGAGCAGCACGACCACTGGGATTGCCCCGAGGGCCAGCAGCTGTGGCCGCACGAGTTCGATCACGAGCGCCGGCTGGTGCGCTACCGCGCCAAGGCGCACATCTGCAACGGACGCCCGGTCAAAGCGGCGTGCACCGACTCCGACCGCGGTCGCGAGATCGTCCGCCCGCTCGACCCCTGGCCACACCTGCACCTCGTCGCCGTCGCGTTCTTCGTCGGTGGTCAGCTCATGCTCGTCGTCGCGGTGGTCCCCGCCACGCGATCACGCCGCGGAGCCGCGTCCTCTCGCTCTCCGTCCTCCTCGCGTCGCTGCTGATCGTGTGGCTCGGAGTCGAGCTCGCACACTGAGTGGGACCTTCCGCTGCGCGCGGGTCGTAGGAGGAGCGATGAACCGCCGTCAGTTCCTCGCCGCCGGCATGGCGGCCGCGCCACTCCTGCGCTGCGCGTCGCTGCCGGTTGTGGCGGCCCGCGAGCCACTCGCGCTCGTGACCGCCGACACCGAGGCGCACGTCGCCGTCGTGTCGCTCGCCGGCCACCGCGTGGTGCGGCGCGTGCACACCGCCGAGGGTCCGCGCAGCATCCAGAGCGGGCCGGGGGGCGTGGCGATCGTGGGGCACACCGCGGCCGGCGCGGTGACACTGCTCGAGGGCCGCCCGCCGGGAGTGCGGCGGGTCCTGCGTGGGTTCGAGCACCCGCGCTACTCCGCGTTCGGCGCCGACGGCCGCCACGCCTTCGTGACCGATTCGGGCAGCGGGGAGCTGGCGGTCATCGACCTGCGCCGCGGCCGCCTTGTCCGGCGCCTGGCCGTCGGGGCGCTCGCGCGCCACGTGACCGTCGATCCCGCCGGGCGCCGGCTGTGGGTCTCGCTCGGCTCGTCGGCGTCGGCGATTTCGGTCGTGGACATCACCGAGCCGGTGCGGCCACGCCTCCTGCGCACCGTGCACCCGCCGTTCCTCGTCCACGATGTCGGCTTCTCGCCCAGCGGACGGCGCGTCTGGCTCACCGCCGGCCGCGCGCAGGAGCTGGCGATCTATCCCGCCGACGGCCACGGCCCGGTCCGGCGCCTGCAAGCCGACCTCGCGCCGCAGCACATCACCTTCGGGTCGTCGGCGGCCTACGTCGCTAGCGGCGAGGGTCGCTCGCTCCACGTCCACTCGCTCGCCGACGGCCGGCTGCTGCATGCCGCCCGCATCCCGATCGGCTCCTACAACGTCCAGCGCGGCGCGGGCCTCGTCCTCACCCCGTCGCTCAACACAGGGACGCTGACGCTGCTCGACCGCCACGGGCGCGTCCGCGCCTCCCCGCGCGTCGCACGGGCGGCCCACGACGCCTGCGTCGTGCGCTAGTTGCCCCGCGGCACCGGTCTCGACGCGCAGAAGCTGCCGTGGGCAACCCCCGGCAAGCAGGAAGGGGGCTGGAACTCCGAGGAGATCCTGAGCAAGCTCACCCAGGTCGACGAGAGCGGGACGACGTTCACCGATCCGGTCCGGTGCCGCGCGAACTCCGTCCTGGCGGTCGAGATCAGCCGCGGGCCGCCCGCTGGAAGGCCTCCTACATCTTCGTGCGGCCGAAGACCTTCTGAGCCGCGCGCGAACCGGTCGCGCCTCGGCTGCGTAGTGCCTCGTTCTCGGCTGGACGAGGGGACAGGGGCGATGGCGGGGTCAGCAGACGATCAAGGCACGACCGCTCGACGGGGGCAGCTGACCGGCCGCCCGCGGCTGCTGTTCGGCGAGTCGGACGAGCGGCTGGTCGCGCTGGCGCGCGCCGGTGACGAGCAGGCCTTCGCGGCCATCGTCGAGCGCTACCGGGCGCCGCTGCTGCGCTACTGCCAGGGCTACCTGCCGTCGGCCGCGGCGGAGGACGCGCTGCAGCAGACGTTCATCAACGCCTATTCCGCGCTCTCCGGCGGTTCGGCCCGCGCCCCGGTGTCGCTCCGGCCGTGGCTGTACCGAGTGGCCCACAACGCGGCGCTGAACGTCGCGCGCGACCCGCAGGCGGGGCTCGATCCGCTGCCCGAGGGCCTCGACGGCGTGGAGCGCCCCGATGAGGTCTTCCAACGCCGCGAGCGGCTCCGGCGGGTGGTCGGTGCGGTCCGCGCGTTGCCGCCGCGCCAGCGGCAGGTGATCGTCCGCCACGCGCTGAACGGCGACAGCCACGAGCGGATCGCGACAGACCTCGGGGTCAGCGCCGGCTCGATCCGCCAGCTCGCGCACCGCGCGCGGCAGACGGTCCGCGACGCCGCCGCCGCGCTGCTCCCGACCCCGCTGATGCGCTGGTTGTCCTTGGGCTCCGATGCCGTCGAGGCGGTCCCGGCCGCGGGCGGCGGAGCGGTGCTGGCCAAGGTGGCCGTCGTCGTCCTGGTAGCGGGTGGCGCGGGTGGTGGTGCTGCGGAGGTGGCGCAGCACCGCGGCGCCCGCCCCGAGCGGAGTGCGCTCACCGTGGCGAGCGTGCCGAGACCGGCCCGGGTGCCGGCGCTCGCGCGGGGCGTCGTGCCGGCTGTGGTCGACGCCGCGCCGGTGGCGGAGCGGCGAGAGGACATGCCTTCGCGCAGCGGGTCGTCCGGGCGCGAGAGCGGGTCGTCGGGCAGCCGGTCGTCCGGGCGTGGTTCGTCTGGAAGTGACTCGTCGGGGAGCGGGTCGTCCGGTAGCGGGTCCGGGGGGAGTGGATCGAACCGGAGTGGCTCGTCCGGTCACGGGTCCTCGGGAAGCGGGTCATCGGGAAGCGGATCGTCCGGGAGCGGCTCGTCCGGGAGCGGCTCGTCCGGAAGTGGATCGTCCGGGAGCGGGTCGTCGGGCAGCGGGTCGTCCGGGAGCGGGTCGTCGGGCGGTGGCTCCTCCGGGAGCGGCTCGTCCGGGAGCGGGAAGGCGGGCAGCGGCTCCTCCGGCAGCGGCTCGTCGGGGGGCAGCTCGCCCGTGCCGATCGAGGTGACGCCAGACCCGATCTCGAGTGGATCGGGCTCCAGCGGGTCCGGCTCAGGCGGCTCCGGCTCGAGCGACTCCGGCTCCGGCGACTGACCCCGCTCCGCCGGCCAGCTCCATCATGAGCGCCGGCCGGGCCCGGTCGTGCCCCGCGACCAGGCTCACCAGCTCGGATGCGCGGCGCATCTCCGCGTCGTCCATGACCGCGTGGTGGAACATCACGCCGACCGGGCCGCCCAAGCGGATCACGTCGGCGATCCTCCCGCCGAGCTCGCCCGGCCGCAGCCGCGCGCCGTGCCGGTGAGCGAACCAGTCGACGCTCACCGGCAGTTCGAGCAGGCCGGGCACACCCAGCGGCGCCGCGCGCGCCTCGCGTGACAGGACCGCGAAGCCCAGCGAGGCGAGGCTGCGGCCGGTGTCGGCTGTGCAGCGGTTCCAGGGCGGGGTGAAGATCGGGTCGACGCGCGCACCGAGCAGGTCCGCCAGCCGGGCGCGGCCGGCCCCGATGTCGCGGCGTTGAGCCGCCGCCCCGCGCGCGGGCCCGAACTCGCACTTGCGCCCCTCCCGCTCGTGGTTGGCGTGCGCGAGCCCGTGCTGGTGCAGGCCGACCCCGCGCCGCGACGCCAGCTCGCCCGCGAGCCCCGCGTCCAGCTCGCACGGGATGACCGCCAGGTCGACCGGGAGCGCGCGGGCGGAGAACCGGTCGAGCAGCTCGAGCAACCGGTCATCGCCCCAGCCGGCGTCGTCGTCGCGGAAGAAGAACGGCACCGGAGGGTCGACCGCGTCGAGCGCCGCCTCGACCGGGCGCAGCCAGTTCTCGCTCGCGTTCACGCGCTTCTGACACGGGCTTTCACCAATTCGTGACATTTGCGTTGGGCGCCGTGTCCCACACCGGATGCACCGAGACGCCCCATTCGCTGCTCGCTCCGTCGGCTACGTGCTGATGGGCTTCCCGCGTCTGTCGGAGACGTTCATCGCGAGCGAGCTGCTGCGGGTCGAGCAGGCGGGCGTGCCGGTGCGGCTGTTCGTCGTCAAGCCGCTCGAGGAGCACGAGCGCGCGCTGCGCCATCCGGTCGTCGACGCGATCCGGGCGCAGCCCGCGCACCTGCCCGACCCTTCGGCGCTGACAGCGCCGCTTCACTGCTGGCGGCGCGCCGATGTGGCGCCGTTTATGCCGGCGCTGCGCCGCGTGGCCAAGCGCCGCCCCCGCGGTCTCGCCCGCGCCACCACGGCAGCCCTCGGCCAGGCGCTCCGCGACCGCCGCACCAGGTTCTCGAGCCCGCGCAAGATCTACCTCAAGGAGCTGCTGCAGGCGATCGCGCTCGCCGACCGCGTGCTCGACGCGCCCGACGTCCGCCACCTGCACGCGCACTTCGCGCACGGCACCACCACGATCACATGGCACGCCGCGCGCATCGCCGGCCTCCCGTTCTCCTTCACCGGCCACGCGCGCGACATCTACGCGGAGCACCTCAACCCGAAGGGCTGGCTGCGGCGCAAGCTGCTCGCCGCGCGCTTCGTCGTCACGTGCACCGACGCCAACGTGCGCCACCTCAGGGAGATCGCCCCGGCGGCGAACGTCCACCTCGTCTACCACGGGCTCAACGCCGACTTCGCGCGCATGCTCGCCGAGCCCGAGCCGGCCGCCGCGGCGAACGACACGCTGCGTGTCCTCGCCGTCGGCCGCCACGTCGCCAAGAAGGGCTTCGACGTGCTCGTCGACGCCTGCGCCGTCCTGCGCCGCCGCGGCGTCGCCTTCGAGGCCGCGATCGTCGGCCAGGAGGACAAGCACTCCGCCGCCGTGCGCGAGCGCATCGCCGTTCACGGCCTCGAGCAGCACGTGCGGCTGCCCGGCCCGATGGCGCAGGACGCGCTGCTGCGCGAGTACCGGCGCGCGAGTGCGCTGTGCATGCCCAGCCGCCTGCTCGCCGACGACCGCGACGGCATCCCGAACGTCCTCGTCGAGGCGATGGCAGCCGGTACGCCGGTGATCGCGAGCGCCGTCTCCGGCATCCCCGAGCTGGTCGAGCATGAGGTCAACGGGCTGCTGGTCGCGCCCGACGACCCCGAGGCGCTGGCCGACGCGTTGGTCCGGCTCGGCGATCCCGCGTTCTCGGGGCGGCTCGCGCGGAGCGGCCGCGAGACCGTCGCGCGCCGCTTCGACGGCCCTCGGCAGGCCACCCGCCTCGCGGAGCTGTTCCAGACGGCGGTAGGGACATGACGAGCGCCGTCGCCCGTCGCCCGCGCCCAGTGCTGTGCGTGACCGAGCACGAGCACCGCAGCCGCGCCGTGGCCGACGGCGTGCGCGCCGGGCGGTTCACGCTCGCGGGGGAGACGCGGACGCTCGGCGGCGACCCCGACTGGCGGAGCGCGAGCCTGCCGGCCGACGAGGAATGGCGGATCGAGTGGGTGAAGTTCGGCTGGGGGCTCGACCTCGCCCACGCCGCTGCGGAGACCAGCGACCCGGGCTACCAGCGCGCCTGGGAGGACCTGACCGCGTCGTGGATCTGGCAGGTGCCGGCCGACAGCGACGCCGCCGAGGTCACCGCACGCCGGATCCTCAACTGGATCTACGCCTGGCAGCGGCTCGCGCCGGGCGAGGAGCACGCGGCGCTGCTGGTCTCCAGCCTCGCGGAGCAGCTCGCGCACGTCCGCGCGCAGCTCGCGCCCGAGCGCAACCACCGCACGCTCGAGCTGTACGCGCTGTTCGTCGCCGCGATCGCGCTGCCGGAGCTCGACCGCGACGGCCTGCTCGAGTTCGCCGTCGCCGAGCTCAACCGCAACCTCGCCACCGACTTCCGCCCCGACGGCGTGCACCGCGAGGCCTCGACGCACTACCACGCGATCGCGCTGCGGTCCTTCGTCGGCGCGCGCGAGAACGCCCGCCGGCACGGGATCGAGCTCCCGCGTGGCTTCGATGAGCGGCTCGCCCGCGCCTGCACGTTCGCCGCCCATTGCACGCGGCCGGACGGCTCGATCCCCGCGCTGTCGGACGCCGACACGGGTGACTACCGGCGGCTGCTCCGCCAGGCGGCCGACCTGCTCGCCGACGAGGAGCTGCGCTTCGTCGGCTCGCGCGGGCGCGCCGGGCGGGCGCCCGCGGTCCGCAACGCGACCTTCCCCGACGGCGGCTACTTCGTGCAGCGCAGCGGCTGGGGCCGGGACGCGCGGTTCCTGATCTTCGACTGCGGGCCGCTCGGCGACGGCGGCCACGGCCACTACGACCTGCTGAGCTTCGAGGCCCACGGGGATGGCCGGCCACTGGTCGTCGACCCCGGGCGCGGCAGCTACTCCGAGGCGCCGCCGAACCTGCGCCGCTGGTTCAGGGGCACGGCCGCCCACAACACGGTCTGCGTCGACGGTCTCGACCAGACGCCCTACAGCCGCGGCCGGCCGCTCGGGCCGGTGGCCCGCGGTCGCCTGCTCGGGCGCGGCTCCGTACCGGGGCTCGACGTGCTCGCGGGTGAGGCCTCCAGCCCGGTCTACGAGGTCTCCCACGAGCGCCGGATCGTGTTCGTCGCCGACCGCTACTGGCTGATCGAGGACCGCCTGCACGGCGAGCGCGAGCACCGCTTCGACCTGCGCTTCCACCTCGCACCGGGGGCGCAGGGCGCGGCGCGCGTCCACGGCACGACGGTGCTCGCGCCGGGCGTGGCGCTCGCCATCCTCGGCGCCGGCGCGGTCGGGCTCGAGGCGGGCTGGGTCGCGCCGCGCTACGGGCGTCGGTTCGACGCGCCGGTCGTCAGCGCGACCGCCGACGGCACCAGCGCGAGCTTCGTGACGCTGCTCGCCTCGCGCGCGAGCGGCGAGCCGGCGCCGCGCGTCGCGCTCGACGCGGCCGGGCGCCTGCGGGTCGAGATCGACGGCGCGCGCGACACGATCGACCTGCGCGACGCGGCGCGCTGCGTGTGGGAGCGCGCGGGCCTGCGGGTGAGCGTGGGGCTGTCATGACCGCGCTGCTCGCTCCCGACCCCGCCGTGCCGCAGCGCGACGCGCTGCTCGACGAGCGCCGGATGGCCGCGCTGCTCGGCTCGCAGCTGACCGGCGCGGCGGCCGATGGCTGCGAGCGTCTCAACGCCAAGTACCGCGTCGGCGACAGCCTGCGGGTCGTGTACCGGATCGCGGCCGGGGGCGAGCTCCACACGCTCGCCGGACGCACCTTCAGCGGCCGCAGCGCGAGCGTCTACAGCCGCGCGGCCGCCGCCGCGAGCGAGTCCTCCCTGCCCGGCGTGCTGCACGCGCCGGAGCTCGAGACGGTGTTCTGGACCTTCCCCAACGACCGGCGACTCGCCGGGCTGCCGCTGCTCGACGGCCGCTCGGGCGCGCTCGACCGGCTCGTCGGCCGGCCGGTCGCGCACACCCGGCTGATGGCCTACGCGCCCGAGCGCGCCGCCACCGCCGAGTGCCTCGACGCCGGCGGGCGCGTGATCGCGTACGCAAAAGTGCACTGGGACGCTGCCGAGCGCGAGCTGGCCAACGCGGAGGCCGCCGCCGCCGCGGTCGGGCCGGCCGATCCGCACCTGCGGCTGCCGCGCGTGCTGGCGGCCTCGCTGCCCGACGGCGCGCTCGTGCTCGAGCCGCTCGCCGGCCGCCGCCTCGACGGGCTCCCGACCGCCGAGCTCGGGCCCGCGCTGCGCGCGCTCGGTGCCGGGCTCGCCACGCTGCACGCGGTCCGGCCGCTGCCGCCGCGGCGCTTCGACCGGCTCGACGCCGATCGCCTGACGCTCGCCGCCGACCTGCTCGGCCGCGCCCGGCCCGACTGCCGCGGCACCGCCGCCGGCATGCTCGCGAAGTTGTGCGAGCGCGTCGCCGACGGCGCGCGCGCGCCGGTGCACCTGCACGGGGACGCGAACCTGCGCAACGCGCTGCTCGACGGCAGCCGGATCGCGCTGGTCGACCTCGAGGACGCGACTGCCGGCCCCGCCGCCGCCGACCTCGGGTTCGTGCTCGCCGGCCTGCTCGCCGCGCGGGCGCAGGAGCGCCTCGCGAGCCGGGAGCAGGACGCGTTCGCAGCGGCGCTCCTGGGCGGCTACGGGGCAGTCGCATCAGTCCCCGACGCGGCGGCGCTGCGGTGGCACACCGCCGCCTCGGCGCTCGCGCGCGTGGCCGTGCCCGCGGTCGGGCGCGTGCGCCCCACCGCGCTGGCGCGCCTGGCGCCGATGCTGCGCGCCGCCGAGGAGCTGATGGCATGAGCCGCCCGACGCTGCTCTGCTACTGCCAGCACTCGGTCGGGCTCGGGCACCTGATGCGCTCCTACGCGCTCTGCGGTGCGCTGACGGAGCGCTTCCGCGTCGTGCTGCTGTGCGGCGGCGCGCTGCCCACGGGCATCGGGCCGCCGCCCGGCGTGCAGGTGCTGGCGCTGCCGCCGCTCGGCGTCGGCCCCGACGGCAGCTTCGTCAGCCATGATCCGCGCTACTCCGTCGAGCAGGCGTGGGCGGTGCGCAGCGAGCGGATCCTCGCCGCGTTCCGCGCCGTGCGCCCGGTCGTCGTGCTGGTCGAGCTGTTCCCGTTCGGGCGGGCGAAGTTCGCCCGCGAGCTCGTGCCGCTGCTCGAGGCCGCGCGCGCGGCCGGCGCGCTGACCGCCTGCAGCCTGCGCGACATCCTGGTCGCGAGCCGCGCCGACCAGCAGGCCTACGACGACCGCGCCGCCGGCGCGACGCTCGCCAACGCCCACCTCGATGCCGTGCTCGTGCACAGCGATCCCGGTTTCGCCCGCGTCGAGGAGACGTTCGCGCCGCGGCGGCCGCTGCGCGTGCCGGTCCACTACACCGGCTTCGTCGTCCGCGACGGCGCGCCGCCCGGGCCGCCGCGCGGGGAGCACGTGCTGGTGTCGGCGGGCGGAGGGCTGGTCGGCGAGCCGCAGCTCGAGCGCGCGCTCGTCCAGCCACGCCGTCGGCAGCGTCATCACGCCCTCACGAACGGCAGCGCGAGCCACCGCCAGCGCGTCGATCGCGTCCGACTTGCCGCGCGTGCGCGCCCCGTCGCGCACACCGGCCATCAACTTCGGCGGCACGCGGACCACCCGCTCGCCGCGGGCGACCAGAAACCGCTCCAGCCGCCCGGACACATGCCGGCAGTCCTCGATCGCCCACACCCGCTCGCCGCCCACACCACGCGCCCAGCGCAGCAGCACGTCGAACCCGTCCGGATCCGCGGCCCTTGGCGCCACCGGCCACCCCGGTCGCCACCGCGACCGCCGCGCAGGTCATCGATCGCTTGTGCGGATCACACCCGAGCACGATCATGTCCCCGTCCCCTCTCTAATCGACAAGGGAACCGTCGGCGGACACGGCTCAATCGGGGCGGATGCCACGCTCCTATCAGGTCACGCCGGCGATCCTCGGACGGCGACGAGCGACACAACAGGTTGAAGGTCAGGCCAACCGGCCGACACCCTAACCACGAGTCAGCTCGCCGCCGCCGAGGACAATGACATTGACCCCAACCTGTGAGCACCGTGTCCACCCATCCGACAACCGCAGCCCAGCCGCCCGTCGCAGCCGCCGAGCTCGCCCGCGCGATGCAAGCCCGCAACGCCGTCCGCCGCACCGAAGTCGAGCGTCGCGTCGCCTCGCTGCGGCGGATCGCCGAGCGCCTGCGCGCCTCAAGCCGATAACCGCCTTGTAGCGGGCCGGTGGCCGTGAGGACACCGTCGATGGTGCCGTGCGAGCGGGCGGTGCTCGGTCCTGTTCGCAAGCCAAGCACGGCGCGCCCGGGGGGCCGTCAACCCAGCCCCTGCGGGCGGCTTCGCTTGTCCTGACGGACCGGGGCTTGACGGCCCCGCGCGCCGTGCCCAGGCGCGGCCATGACCGATCACCACCCGCCCAGCAAGTCCGCGGAGCCGCCTCCGACGGCCCGCCAGCAGCGCTACCTGCGCCAGCTCGCCCTCCAGCGCGGCGTCACCTTCGCCGTCCCAAAGACCCGCGCGCAGGCGTCCCGCGCGATCGACACCCTCAAGCGCCGGCGGCCCGAGCCAATCGCTGACCGCCGCCGCGAAATCCGGGCCGTCCAAGACGACATGGCGCGGAACCGCGGGGACAGCGCGAAGGTCCTTGAGGGAGTCGAGACGACCGGCTACGGGTCCAACTGTCGGTGGTCGCATTAGATGCGAGCCGCTGAGTTCGCTCTGTGCGGGAACCTTGACGGTTGCGGGCTCGCAGATGCCTCCACGTTCAGAGAAGTTCCGCCGAAGGTGCGGCGTGTTCGGCGCCGCCCTCTGGCTTGATTGCAGTTGATGCGATCTAGTCGCGGGGGATGCAGAGTCTGCTGAGCCCGCATGGTGTCTACTCGCCGCGGGACGTCGATGGCGCGCTGGCGCGTGTGTTCGGTGCGGGGGTGCGGCCGCTGCAGATCGAGCGGGCGCTGTTTGAGGCGATGCTCGCGGGGTGGCGCAGCCAGCAGTCGGCTCGGTATCTGAAGGCGAAGACAATTCGGGCGAACGAGACGGGGGTGCGGGCGTTCGTGGAGCAGGTGGGGTGTCGGCCGTGGGAGTGGCGCGCGTTGCATGCGGATGAGTACTTCGAGGATCTGCTGGCGCGCCCGCAGCGGCTGGCGCGCTCGACGCTGCGGGCCTATCAGCAGCGACTGAAGGGCTTCTCGGAGTACGCGTGCGACCGGCGCTATCCGTGGTCGGGAATCTGCGAGCGCGAGTTCGGCCGCGGGCCGGGGCAGCTGTTTGGCGAGCGCAACCTGGTCGCGCATCTGGACGAGTTCGAGGGCGACCCGCGGCGGCGGCCGCTGACCGTCGATGAGCTCGAGGCGTTCTTCGGTGCGTGTGAAGCCAGGATCGACGCGGCGCGGCGGCTGGGGCGCAAGGGGTCGCTGCAGGCGTGGCGTGACCAGGCGCTGTTCAAGATCAAGTTCGCGTGGGGGCTGCGCCGCGCCGAGGTCGCGATGCTCGACGTCTGCGACTTCCGGCCGGCGCACAAGCTGCCAGAGTTCGGCGCCTATGGGCAGGTGCACGTGCGCTGGGGCAAGGCCAAGCGCGGCGGCGGCCCGCAGCGGCGCACTGTGTTGACGGTGTTCGATTGGGCGGTCGATGTCGTCGAGCAGTACCTCACGGAGATCCGGCCGGCGTTCGGTCGTCCGGAGCATCCGGCGATGTTCCTGACCGAGCGCGGCACCCGGATCGCGGTCGGCTACATCAACGAGCGCTTCGCTGACATCCGCGCCGAGGCCGGCCTGGATGAGCTGTTGACGCCGCACTGTCTGCGCCATAGCTACGTGACGCATCTGGCCGAGCTGGGGTGGGCGGCGAAGTTCATCCAGGACCAGGTCGGCCACAGTCACGCTGCGACGACCGCGATCTATCTGTCGGTCGGCGATGACTTCAAGGACCGGCTCGTTCGCGCGGCGATCGACGAGCAGCTCACCGAGCTCGGAGGCAGACCACGATGACCGTCGATTACGAGTGGCGGCTGCGGCTGCTGATGGCCGAGCGGGGGATGTTCAAGGCCACCGACCTTGGGCCGAGGCTGGCCGAGCACGAGATCCGGCTGTCGGACTCGCAGGTCTGGCGGCTGGTCACCGGGCGCCCGGAGCGGCTGAACCTGCGACTGCTGATGGTGCTCTGCGAGATCCTTGGCTGCGAGCCGGGCGAACTGGTGCGTCGCGCCGACGTCGCCGCGCCGGTGGCCAAGGAGCCGGTGAGCTCGCGCGCGATCGCTAAGGATCTCAAGCCCAAGCCGGCGCGGCTGCGCCGCCCGGCGCGGGGCGGATGAGCCGCCGCAGCGAACCCGCGGTCTGCGGTCGCTGCGGTCAGGCCGGGCGGCTGCACAAGAGCGCGACTGCCGAGCACCCCGATCTTTGCAAGCGCTGCTACCGCCAGCATCAGCCCAAGCGGCGGTGCGGGATCTGCGGCGAGACCCGCCAGGTCCGGATCCGCGCGCGCGACGCTCGCCCCGACATCTGCGGCAACTGCGCCCCCAAACCCCGCTCTCCGTGCGGTGTCTGCGGCCGTGTCGGCGTGCTCGCGGTCAAGGCGACCGAGGGCGCGCCGGCGATCGGGCGCTGCTGCTGGCAACCAGCGGTGGCGACGTGCAGCGGTTGCGGCCGCGAGCGCCCCTGCTACCACGCCTCGGGCCCGGAGCCCACATGCCTGAGCTGCCGCCGCGGGCTGCGGGCCGTGAGATGTCTTGACTGCGGCCTGCAGCGACCCGCCCAGCGTCGCGCAGCGGTGGCGTGGTCTGCGCGCTGCGATCGGCGCCGCGGCAACACGACCGGGATCTGCATAGGCTGCGGCGGCAGCGCGCCGCTGAAGCGAGAACTCTGTGATGCCTGTCGTCTGCGCGAACGCGTCGCGCAACTGGGCGCCGGCGCCGATCCGCGCGCCGGCGCCATGCTGGCGCCCTACCTGGCAGTCCTGGCCGAGGCGGCGAATCCCGAGTCGACGCTGCGCTGGCTGCAGTCCCCGACGCTCGTGCTGCTGCAGGACCTGCTCGCCGGCCGGATCGCCGTCACCCATGAGGCGCTCGACGTCGCCCAGGGCGACGCGCATGCGGCCGTGCTGTCGGCTACGTGCGCGCCGCGCTCGTCGACGCGGGCGTGCTCGAGCCGCGCGACGAGCACAGCGCCGCGTTTGCCCGCTGGCAACACCGCGCCCTGCAAGCGATCGCGCCGGGGCGCGACCGCGGGCACGTTCGCGCCTATGCGACCTGGCATGTCGCGCACGATCTCGCCCGCACCAGCGCACGCGGCCGCGCGACCCCAGCGACGCAGAAGCACGCCCGCTCGCGGGTCAACGAAGCGATCAAGCTCGTCCTCTGGCTGCAGGAGCAGCAGCTCGAACTGAGCGACCTGCGCCAAGACCACCTCGACACCTGGATCGCCAACGGCGCGAGCACCCGCCGCTGCGTGCGCATGTTCCTGCAGTGGCTACAGCGCGCCGGCGTCTGCGGCCAACTGCACGTTGCCTGGAACACCCATCACCGCGGTCCTGCACCGCTCGATGACGAGCAGCGCTTCGACGCGGTCCGACTCCTGTTGCACGACCGCGACATCGACCCGCGCGACCGCTTCGCCGGACTGTTGCTGCTGCTCTACGCCCAGCCGCTGACGCGCACCGCTGCCTCGAGGACGACCGACATCGCGACCACAACAGACGGGCAGACCACGATCACTCTCGCCCGCGGTGCGGTCGCGCTGCCCGAGCCGCTCGGGTCGCTCGCACGCGGCTTGCGCGATCAACGCCTGGCCGGCACCGGCGTCGACGGCTGGCTGCTGCCCGGCGCCAAGGCCGGCGCCCACATCACCGCCGAGCGGCTGCGCGAGCGCCTGAAGCGCTTCGGGATCACCAGCCGCCCGAGCCGTCACGCAGCGCTGCTCGCGCTCGCCGCGAGACTGCCCGCCCCGATCCTCGCCGAGCGCATCGGGATCCACCAGGCCCGCGCCGCGCAATGGGCGCGCGCCGCCGGTGCGACCTACGCCGACTACGTCGCGCTGCGCCACGACCCATGACCGAGCCCGGCGCCAACATCTCACCCGAGGCGACCGGCCGCGATCGCTGGCTGACCCGCGGCACCGCGGGGATCGGCGGCGCGAGCCTGCTCGCCGATGTCGGCCACGAGATCCCCACCTCGCTGCTGCCCAGCCTGCTGACCTCCACGCTCGGCGCGCCCGCGTCCGCGCTCGGGCTGATCGAGGGCGTCTCTGACGGGCTGGCCGGCGCCGCGAAGCTCGGCGGCGGCGCGCTCGCCGACGACCCGCGCCGCCGCCGCCAGGTCGCGATCGGCGGCTACGGCGCGACCGCGATCCTCTCCTCGCTGATCGGGGTCGCGAACGCGGTCTGGCAGGTCGCGATTCTGCGCGCCGGCGCGTGGACCGCCCGCGGCCTCCGCGTCCCGGCGCGCAACGCGCTGCTGGCCGACATCGTGCCCGCTGACGTCTACGGCCGCGCCTACGGCTTCGAGCGCGCGATGGACAACCTCGGCGCGATCCTCGGACCGCTGCTCGGGATCGCGCTCGTCGCGCTCGCCGGAGTGCGCGGCGCGATCGGGCTCTCCGTCATCCCCGGCCTGCTGGCCGCCGGCGCGATCGTCTACGCCATCCACCACACCCCCAAGCCTGAACGCCGCAACCGCCAGCCGATCCGCATCCACGTCCGCCCGCTGCTGCAGGGCCGCCTGCGCACGCTGATGCTCGGCATCGGCGCGTTCGAGATCGGCAACCTCGCCGCCACGCTGCTGATCCTCAGAGCCACCGAGCTGCTCACCCCGGGCCATGGCACGACCTCCGCGGTGCAGCTCGCGCTCGCGCTCTACACCACCTACAACCTCGCCGCGACATTAGTCAGCATCCCGGCCGGCGCGCTCGGCGACCGCCACGGCGCGCCACGCATCCTCCTGCTCGGGGCCGCAACCTTCCTGGCCGCCTACATCATCCTCGCGCTCACCGGCGCCAGCCTCGCGCTGCTCGCGCTCGGATTCGCGCTCGCTGGCATCGGGATCGGCTGCGCCGAGACCGCCGAGCACGCCGCCGTCGCCGCGCTCGCCCCCACACAGCTACGCGGCTCCGCGTTCGGGCTACTCGCCGCGCTCCAGAGCGTCGGCAACTTCGCCGCCAGCGCCACCGCCGGCATCCTCTGGACCGCCGTCTCCCCGGCAGCCGCATTCGGCTTCGCCGCCGCAGCGATGCTGCTCGCGCTCACCGCACTGGTCCCCGCCGCCCGCTAACGGGCGCGCGTCGGCCGAGGCGCTCCACGGCGCCCTCCGGGCGCCGCTCCGCGCCCCGGCCGACGACGTCCAATCAACGCGTTACCGACCCAGGACTCGGGCGGGGGTGGGTGCTGGCAGACCCTCGACGGTGGCAGACCGCCGCGCGGACCTTCAAGGCCTTCGGCCTCGCTAACGCGCCCTCGCTAACGCTCGGGTTCCGGCCCGCCGCCAGCCCGCCCCACCGGGGCCATGCACAGCACCCACCACCACCAAGCGCCGAACCCCAATTGGGGCAATTCCGGCGAACCACATATCCACACGTCGCCAGTCAGTGCGACCTGGACGGGAGGCCCATCGTGACCACCGTCACCGAGACGCGCCGCGCTGGCCCGACCAACGAGCGCGTCGAGCTCGCCCGCTACACCGTTAGCGCCGGCGAGCGCATCATCCACGGCCAGCGCATCCTCGGCGTCGTCCGGCTCGCCGATAACCCGGCCTCCGGCGAGGGCCGCCACTACGTCATCGAGCGCGAACTCACGACCATGGCCGAACTCGAGGCGATCGTCACCGACTACCTCCAGCAAGCCGAGACCTGGGATGCGATCCCGGCCGCCGGGCCGTGCTGCCTGCTCGCCGAGCTGCAGGAGCAGCGCCGATGATCAACCGCCACCACCCCGACCCCGCCGACCTGGCCGAGCTCACTGAGCAGGACCTTGCCATCGCCACGCTCGTCGGGCGCTACATCGAGCGCCGCGAAGCCAGACAACCGCCGTGCGCGCACGACCTCTTCGCCGTCGCCGCGGAATTCAGCGACACCGCCGTCGACGCGCTCCGGACCGTGCTCGCCTGCTACGAGGCGATGCGCGCAACCGAAGACCACGCCCCGTGACCCAGCGACACCGACACTCGACTCAAGAAGTCTTCCATCCCCGCGATGACAAGGCCGCCGTCGATACGCTCCGGGGCGCTTCGATGAGCGCCTCCAACCCCAGTCCGATCGTCACCGAGGTCGTGCGGTTCGAAGACCTCCCGCCCGGTTCACGCGGCACTCGCCGCGCGATCGCTCGCTGGAGCGACGGGACCCAGAGCGAGGCGCTGACCTGGTACGCCGACTTATGCGGATATCCGCATAAGTCGGCTTATGCCGAGCGCCGAGTTATGCCGAGGATGCGCCACGGTCGCGCTGGAGCGTCGGAGTCCGGCCACAACTGCTCGGCATAATCAGAGGCCCCGCGGCGCCGTTCGTCAGTCTGCGATTGCGTTACGGGGCGCTG
>JBBQLH010000012.1:0-55477 GCA_038327685.1 Solirubrobacterales bacterium | reverse complement strand
CTCGTCGGCATCGTGGTCTACGGTCCCCATGCGGTCCTCCTATCCTCGCGGACTTGGTTGGCGCCGGTCACGCTCGCAACGCGAGCGGACGAGGCGGGAGGACCGCCACCTCAACTTCTACGGACTACGGGACAACCTCGTTAGGGGCGCCCGACCGCATCAGCGCCGAACTTATCCTCAGTCAGGTCCAGCAGATGGACTCCGTCGCCTCGTGGCGCACGGGCGGTTGCGGCCAATACGATCAAGCGTTTGGAGTTGAGCGAGAGCCGCTCCCCTTAGTGCGATACCCCATTGTCGTCGAGTATCGGACGGCAGCCCGCGAGGGCTTTCGTGACGCGGGATGGGAGCTTGGCCGACCGTGGTTTGACGCGCCGCTTCACCCTTCTGCCAACGGCGCCGATTTTCACTTGAGCCTTCGCAGTTTCCGACTGCGTCGCGCCTAGCCGGTGGTGTCCTCAACCTGCCCATTCACCCTCTCTAGTCACCGCACGAGACGCGAAGATGCTTGCCGCCATCGCACGGAGGTTATGCTTCGCCCCTAGTTTGGCAAGCAGTGAGACGGCGATTGCGACGACCTCTGCGACTCACTCGGGTGCCGAGGGACATCTGCGAGTGGGTCATCTCCGGCGTCCCCGGTCCGACAGGTGATCACATCCGCCGGCGCTACTGGCGCCCCCGCCTCCGGCACCTCGGGCGCGGCACGCGGCTGGACGTGGGTGTCAGCTTCACTCACCCAGACCGGATCTGGATCGCGGACGGCGTGTGGATAGACCGATACGCCGTGATCACGGCTGGGCCTCCACGTGAGGGCGCGCGGCGTCTCACCAGACGTGCCAACGCGCGGTACGCGGGAGTTGAGGGCGACGTGTACATCGGGCCTGGCACCCACGTCGGGCCGTTCGTTGTGCTGAACGGCCACGGCAACCTGACAGTTGAGGGGCGATCATCAATCGCCACCGGCAGCGCGGTCTATTCCCTCTCGCATCATCACCGCGATCCCAGTCATCCATCCGACCCGACAAAATGTTTCGCTCTTCGTCCATGGTACCTGACCGCGATCAGAGCCTCATTAGTGCGCCCATCGTAATCGGGGACGGCGCCGCGGTCACGCTCGGGTGCGTCGTGCTTCCGGGCGTTACCATCGGTCGCGACGCTTGGGTGACGCCAGGATCCGTTGTCGCCCGCGATGTACCCGACGGCGCGATCGTTAGCCCTCCGGCCCCGGGGATCCGATGGCGGGTCGGATACCCAGCGGCCCATGCGTAAAGTTCGACTGTCGTCGAACTGGCTGATCGCTCGTGCAAATACACTTGCGGTGGTCCGGTACTCGAGGCTGATCCGTGGACGCGTACTCGACATCGGATGTGGTGAGAAACCATATGAAGCGCTGTTTGCGGATTGCACCCGAATACATCGGCCTCGACCATCCGTCCACAATGCATGGCCGAGAGCGCGTCGACGTGTGGGGGGATGCGCACGACCTCCCTTTCCACAATTCGACGTTAGACGCGGTGTGTTCATTCCACGTCCTCGAGCACTGCGCTTTTCCCCAGACAGTCCTTACAGAGGCGCAGCGAGTGCTTCGGCTAGGCGGTGCAATCCTGCTGCTCGTGCCCTTCATGTGGGGCGTGCATGAGAGTCCTCGTGACTATTATCGATCCGCGCCCTACGGATTGGAACACCTTCTTCGCGAGGCAGGCTTAGCCAATATCGTCGTCGAGCCGCTGTGCGGCTATTGCGCGACGGCGTCTCTGCGTCTCAGCTACGCGCTTCAACTCTACGGACGAGGGCCGCTGCGAGTCCCAATTTTGCTGTTTTCCGTGGCGATTCAGGGCGTGGGCCTCGTTATGGACCGGCTAGACCCTACGTACAACGACGCCGCGGGCTATGTCGTTGCCGCTCGCCGTCCCAACGCCTAGAAGGACACGATTCATGGCGAGGTCTCGTGCGACGTTCTGTTGATCCTGCGCCAGGTGCGGCCGCTGTAGGCGTCACGTCTGACTTCTGTGTTAGTGGCCGAGGGGCGATAGTGAAAGACCACCCGAGGTTTCCGCTTCTGTCGACCTGTCTACCACGCCGCTGACTCCCGCGAGCTGTGTCGTCAGTGCTCGCTCGGTCGGCCTGAAAGGGCGGACATCACCTCGACCGGCGCCAACAATCCACGCCCGTTCTCGTACTAGCAACTGGCTTTCCCTTACGCAAGCTACCGCTTGTACTCCGATCCCTCGTCGTCGCCTCTCGGGCCGACCTAGCGGGGGTCGCCGTTCAACTTGCCGTATGGTTCCGAGATGCCTGCGGGCGCGCCTCGCCGAACCTACCGAGTGCAGTGCGTCGGATGTCTTGGCGTAACTCGGTGTCGAGCGCTAGCGCCATCGACCAGAAAAGCAGTGAGCTCGCTGCCGTGGCGGCAATAAGCGCAAGCACACTCTCTAGTGCCACAACCTCCCGCGCGCCGACGAGCAGAGCGATACCGCCGGCAGCAAGGATGAGTTGCCCAAGAAGGCTCCGTAGGACGACGCGCGGAGGTAGACCGATCAGCCTGCCGCCGAACCACCACGAGGGGTACAACAGCACTAGGTTTGCGGCAAGGTAGCCCCAAGCGACACCTCGCGCACCCCACTCACTCCCGACGAGGAACCCGGTGACGATGATCGGCGCGGACAGTAGGCCCCATCGCAACAGGGTGCCGGTCGCGCTGCGGTAGAGGTAGATCACGCCCAACTGCGTGCCAGCCGCTTGGACTATCGCTATGACGCCGAAGATCTGAACGATGGGGCCGGCGTCTTGCCACTGCGCCCCCAAGAGTGCCGGGACCCCGAGATCACCAAGGCCGACGGAGGCAATGCCAATCGGGACAACGAGCCAAACGAGCATTTTTTGCGACCGCAGGAACGCGGCGCGCATCCGCGCTTCATCGTCAATCTTCATCAAGGTCGGAAACGTCACATTGCTAGCAACCTGTGACACCTGGCCCACAGGCACCTCAATGAAGCGGTAGGCCACCGAGTAGAGACCGAGCGCCTGGGCGCTGAGGAAGGTGCCGACGATTACGTCGTCCCCTTTGCGGATCAGGAAATTGAGCGCATTGAACCCTGCGAGTCCCTTGGCGTAGCTGACGATTAGCCGCCGTGTCGCGGGGTCGGTCCGCAGGCGCACACGCCAGTTGGTCCCAGGAGCCATGGCGACCACCTGCGCCAACGCCGAGAGCGTCTGGAGTGCTATAAGCGCGAGAAGTGGTTCGTCCAAGACAAGCAGTGTCAGCGCGCCAGCTGTTCCGACGATGGTGCCGATGATGCGCCCGGTCGCCAGCGCTCGCCAGGCGAGTCGCTGCTGGTGGCGCGCCGTGAGAACCTGCAGCGCAGCGGTGAACGGCAGCGACATGCCGACGCCGACCAAGACTCGGAGATGGTCGCCTTTCATGCCTAGCGTGACCGCGACTCCCACTACCGTTGCGAACAATGCGACCGACGGTGCGACCGCGAGCCACCACGCCGTATCCAGTTGAGCGCCCGTGTCGAACTGTTTTGCAACGATCGAGCTACTCACAGGCACGACGAGGACGCCAACCAGGATCGCGACCACCGCCGTTCCGAGCGCCACCATGCCGAAGGCACTCGGAACCAGCTGGTGCGCGAGCAGTAGCGTTACCCCTGTCGCAGCCACGAACTGAACCACTTGAGACAGCATCTGCGTTCGTGCACCAGTGCGCGCCGACCCGCCAACATCCGCCTCTTCCTCGAGCAGACGTGCGGAGCCGTCTGCCGTCCCGCCCGAGCTCACGGACGGTCGCCAGGACTTGTAGTAAAGCCGGCGACATCAGGGTGGCCACAGTGGGCGCGCCGGCGCGAGGCCGATTCGACCTGATGGCGGCTCGGGCTGGAGCGCGCTGTCACGGGTGTCGAGCGACAAGGTCAATCCGCGCCGCCCAGCGCTCGCGGCGGACTACCAAAGACATGGCTCTTGTCGCAAGCAGCGCACCTCGCCGCTGGCCGAGGTACGGCTGCAGAGAGTAAGGCTGACGCACGACCCGAAAGCCGGCCGACTCGACAAACGCGCGGAATTCTCCGGGGGAGAAGAAGCTTACGTGCCCAAGGTCGTCATCGAATCGATTGAACCGAGACGGCGACTTGACCAAAACACTCCCGCCGGGACGAAGGACTCGGCGGAGCTCGGAAAAGACGTGCGCGTTGTCCTCCAGACTAATATGGTCGACAAACTCATTAAGCATCGCGACCCCGATACTTTCGTTCTCGAAAGGCAGCGACGCTCCAGCCGTCCACTGACGAATATCGGCGAGAGGATCTCTCTCTCGGCCGAGCTTCACGGCAGTTGGCGCCGCCTCGAGGCCGACGCACGGAATGCCGAAACGGCGTGCGCATTCAACCAAGAATCCGAGCCCGCACCCCACGTCGACCACGGGAGGCGCGTCAGCCTCACGAATAATCTCGGCAAGGAGCGGCCTGTAATCTCGCCAGCTACGCGCCGTGTAGCAGTGGTTGTAGTGTCCCCACCATGTGTCGGGATCAGTGAGGTCGGTCAACGGGCAACCAGACTAGTGGTTCGACGGGGGTGGCAGTGTCTTCTCGGCGAGCATGGAGAACGCTGACCAGTACTTTCCACGGAACGTCTCCACTTCGGGGTTCCCCCCAACATCTCGCGGCGAGAAATCCTTGGGCCCAACCAGACGGCACCCATGTGCCACGACGAAGTTATAGAACAAAGACTCGACGTCGCCGACTGGCCACGCACCGGAAAGGGCTGGGCCGTCACGATAGTAGTAGGCCTGACGCCATGCATCAGACGTAGCCTTGCTGTAGTCGCAGCAATCAGACGTGAGGTATAGATGCCCGCCTGGCCGTGTCACGCGGATCATCTCCGAGAGGGAGCGTGCGGCGAGTTGCGTCTGTTCCACGTACGGTACGTAGCTGCGCTCCGGAAACCGGGTATCGACGTGCTCGATCACTGACAGGGACGTGACAAGGTCGAACGAGTCGGCTGGAAAGGCAAGGGCGAACATCGATCCCACCGCATGATTGATCGACCCGGAGCCGCCGCGCCGCGAACCTAGTAATCCGGTACGCCGTCGCCGGCTAGAGGCCTCCGCTGGGTCGGGCAAGTCAAGCGTGACGACATGGGCCCCCTGCGCGACCATCCAATTCGGGAACCCGCTGTCGCCGGTTCCGAGGTCTAGCACGCGCAGCCCCGCCCACTGCGGCTCCGAGTTCAGCAGCGTGCCGTACTCGAAGACGATCTGACCGAGGAGGCGCGTTTCGTTGAGACGACGATAATGCCACGGGTCAAAGGTCTCGAGGACGCGTTTCTCACGTGCCAGCTGTCGCTCGCACGATCGATAGAACAAGCGATTGAACGAGCCCGCATCGCGGCGTGGAGGTAAGCCCTCGCGCGAGACACGCGCGCGCGCCGCGGTAAAGGCCGCGAGCACACGCGCCTGGGACGGTATCTGCGCAATCTGCCGGTAAGCGCGGCGGGCCGGCGTGAGCCACTCCTGGCCGGTTGCTGCCGCGCGCGCCGCCGCGAAGGACCGCATTACGCTGTGAGCTCGCCAAGTGGCTGCACGCGAGCGGGCGCGTTCGTCCGTGACGCCTCGAGCGCGGCGAGGCAGGCGAGGATCGTCTGCGCAGAGTCGTCTGCGGCACAAACGGGCCGGCCTCCGGTGCGCGCCGCGCGAACGAAGTCCTCGATTGCGGCTACACAGGCAACCTGGTGCTCATACAGTCGCAATGGAAAGTGACGGGGACCGTATTGGAACCCCGGAGGCGGACATGCGCGTCGCAAGGCGTTGAACGCGCCGGTCAACATCCGCGCGCGACCGTTGCGTGACAGCTGGCCGAGCAGCCGTCGCGCGCTAGTACGAGGCGTGAGGCGAGCGTCGCGCAGGAGCTCGCGTTGGACCAAAGTTGGCTTGTGGAGCGTCCGAGTCCACGCACCCTTCTTGTCGAACAGGGCGGCATTCTCAACCGTGGCGATATCTCCATAGGCGCGAACCGAGTGGTCCTGCGGGCCAGCGGTGCCTATCGATACGAGCACCTTCCCGATGACTGAGGACGGGAAGCGCAGCAGCGCAGCCGTGAGGTCCGCTTCAGGGTATTCTGGGAAGGCGAGATGGTTGGACATGGCGACCACCTCAGACGGCTCCTCGCCGACCAACCAGCGCAACAGATCGACGAAGTGGCAGCCAGCATAAACCATTGGCGTAGCGCGTCCTTGACTGCGCCAATTGTCGTACTGAAACGCCCGCGTCGTGAGGTCGTGAACGTAGTACCCCTCAATATACGACAGCCTACCTAGATCGCCCTCATCAATCGCGCGCTTGAGCTTAACGAACAGCGGTACAAAGCGCATCTGGTGAAGCACAGCGAGTGTCATGCGTGATGTCGCCGTGGCCTCCATGATGCGGACGATTCCATCCCGTGAATCCGTAAGCGGCTTCTCGCAAAGCACATGCACTTCCTGGGACAACGCCTCAACAATGTAGTCCGCGTGCGTGTCGTCCGGCGTGCATACCGAAACGGCGTCGAGCCCTTCCCAGAGGAGAGCTAGCTCGCTGCACACTTGATGCGGAGGGAGGTACCTCGCGGCGCGAGCGCGACCCTCGGGCTTTGGATCAAATATACGTACGACCTCGCAGCCCGGCACGCACTGAAAATACTCGTAGTGCGCGCTACCTGCGCCACCGAAGCCGATGATCCCGACTTTCACAGGGGCCGCCTGGTGTTATCCGCTCGGCCCGCGCACGCGCGCGGGCGAAGGCGCCGTCGCCATGCGATCGTCATGAGCGCCGGCCCGCGAGGACTGCGATGCGCTCGCCAAGGTCGACATACTCACCCACCTGTCGAAGGGCCACACTGCGAAACAGCGAGGAATATTCAGCAACGGTGCGGTAAACCCACGTGGAGCTACTTGGGCGATTAGCAACATTCTCCACGAGGAATAGCAGGCCGTCCTGCTGGAGGACACGCTCAAGTTCGCTCGCGGTCTGACGAAGATCATCGGCATCTGTAATGCCGCCGAGCACAAGACAGACCCACACGACGTCAATCGAGCCGGTGTCCGCCGGCACCCGACCCGGTGTCATAGTCTTGTAGTCGACTGAGCTATGCCGCGGCGCCAGGTCCAAGAGGGCACTGATCGGGTCGACACCTATAGCCTGTCCACTGACGAGTGCGGCCAGGTCGCGCGTGAAACGGCCGGTCCCGCACCCAAAATCCAGGACGTCACGTTCCCATCCTGCGAGTTCCGCGCGCAGACACGGATAGAGAACGTCCTTCTGGTGGGCTGTGATCTCGGCGTGTCGCGCAGGAGAGTGGCCTCGGTTGAAAACAGCCGCCGCGCCGAGCTCGTCAGCCCGCGCGGACCAGTACTCGATGCTCGATCGATGGGTCGGCGCACGGCGGCGGTAATCGCGCCAGCGATTCAATGCGCGTCGGGCTGGTGAGCTCACGCGCCGAATGCGAGGTCGTCGAAAGAGTCCTTGGAGGCCGCCCCAACCCTGGCTCATGGGGTGTCCAGCGTCGAATGCGTCGGTCGGCACTGTGCAGCCAAGGCACTCCGCCGCGCGCTGACTGCGTCGGCTTGATCGGAGTCGGTGAGCTTCGGGCCGAGCGTCACGCTTTGCACGATTGCTGATATTGGAGATCGCGATTGACTCGGGTAAGCACGCCGGATCGAGGTCGTAGCGCGTTCGGCTATTCGGAGGCAGGTGTAGGCCACGATAATGTACCTCAATGCCAATCAGCTGTTGCTGACGCCGTGACAACAGGTCATCTGCCCTCAGAGGAGCGTCATCAGTCACATGGATTGTGTACCAGGGTCGCGATTGACGCATCACGAGAGCTCCGCCCTGAGTGGTCGTGGCGTTCGTCGTGACGTAGGACGAGTAGGTGGCTAGGTGGTGGTGACTCCCGGTGCGCTGTCGGCGCGACCTGGCGGCGTTCGCGTGTGCCGCATCCTCGAGCACTGCGATCCCTAGCGGATCTCGCAGTTGATGCATGCGATCCATATCGATAGGCCGGACGTTGAGATGTGCGGGCATGATCGCGTTGGTGCGTGGCGAGACGCTCTCGGGGGCATCGAGATCGATGAGTTCGATGGCCGAATCGCAGTCGACGAGGATTGAGGCCGCCCCGGCGTGTTCCACGGCGTTTGTAGCAGCGAAGGCCATACCCGGATCTTATGAGGACAGCCCAGATCTACTACGGTGGTCGCCGTGGCGGACTACAGCTGACGCGCCCGCGCCAAGCCCAGCTGTCGAGTTACCCCGCGCAGGTCGACGGTCGCCGGCGCCTCGCGTGCGATCGCTTCGTGGTCGACACCCGGGTGCGCTGTGACGATGACCGCGATGTCGCAACCCTCGAGTCCCTGCTCCACTGCGATGCTGCGGAGGCCGTGACGGCCGATATCGGCGACGAACGGATCGTGGTATGCGACCTCCGCCCCTCGTTCGACGAGGAGGTCCACGATCTTGAGTGCGGGCGACTCGCGCATGTCGGTGGTGCCTGCCTTGTACGCCACGCCGAGCACGAGCACCTTCGCGCCTTTGACTGCCTTCCCGTCGTCGTTCAAGGTCCGCTCGATCTTCTCCAGGCAGAAGTACGGCATCGCCTGGTTGACCTTGCCGGCCAGCTCGATGAACTCGGTCGACATGTCGTACTCGCGCGCCTTCCAGGTCAGGTAGAAGGGGTCGACCGGCAGGCAGTGCCCGCCCATGCCCGGGCCTGGATCGAATCGCGTGAAGCCGAAAGGCTTGGTCGCGGCGGCGTCGATGACCTCCCAGATGTCGATGCCCATCCGGTCGGCGAGCATCGCCATCTCGTTCACCAAAGCGATGTTGACCGACCTGAAGATGTTCTCCAGCAGCTTGGAGAGCTCGGCGACCTCCGGGGTGGAGACGGGCACCAACGTGTCGCAGACGCGGCCGTAGAGCTCGACAGCGCGGTCTGTGCACGCCGGCGTCAGCCCGCCCACGACCTTCGGGGTGTTGCGCAGGGTGAAGTCGGTGCGGCCGGGGTCGACGCGCTCGGGCGAGAAGGCAAGTGAGAAGTCCTCGCCCGCGCGCAGGCCGGACTCCTCCAGCAGCGGCACGAGGTGCTCGCGCGTGGTGCCGGGGAAGGTCGTCGACTCGAGCACGACGAGCTGGCCGCGGGCGATCACGCCGGCGAGGGCACGGGAAGCGTTGAGGAGCGGACCCAGGTCCGGCTCGCGGTTGCGCGTCAGCGGCGTCGGGACGCAGACGAGGATCGCCTCGGCCTCGTGCAGCTCGACGAAGCGGGTGGTGAAGCTGCAGCGGTCGAGCACGGCGCCGAGGCGCTCGGAGGGGATGTCCTCGATGTGGGACTGGCCCTCGCGCAGAGCGGCGATCTTGCCCTGGTCGACGTCGACGCCGATGACGTCGACCCCGGCCTCGGCGAAGCCGACCGCGAGCGGCAGCCCGACATAACCCAGTCCGACGATCCCAACGCTCATGCGCACTCCTGATTCAACGTCACCCCGCGGACTCCCCCACGGTAGCGGCCTACCAGCGCAGCGGGGTGAAGGCGAGCACGCGCGCGAGCGTGTCGAAATGCCGGTCGACGTGCACGACGTCGGCCCCGTGCTGCTGGGCGCACGCCGCGATGAGCAGATCGGGGATCGGGACTCTGTGGTGGCCGCCGGCCGCGAGCTCGCGCTGCGCCGCGAGTGCCGTGGCGAACGTCTCGGCGTCCATGCGAAGGTCGCGGAACAGCTGCAGGTCCTCCTCCAGCTGGACGTAGCTTCGCTGCGAGCGCGCGCTGTAGAGCAGCTCGAGCCGGGTGACCGCGCAGAGGCACAGCTCGTCCTCGGTCGAGGTGTCGATCGTGCTGCGCACGTAGGCCGACTTGTCGACGAGGAGCAGTCTCAGCGCCATGCCGCGTCGGCGAGGAGCGCGTCGACCTCGACGAGCTCGGCGGCGCGGCCGATGGCGGCGTGCTGGCCTGCGCGACGACGCTTGTCGTCGGCGCGCGCCACGTCCGCCGCGACGGCGTCCCGACCGGCGGCTGCGAGGCGCAGCAGGAGCCGACGACGGTCGGAGATCTCCGGCCAGCGGCGATGCGCGAGGTCGAGCATCTCGCGCACGTCGCCGGTGTCGGTCACCGTGTAGCGCGGCTGCGTGGTCGGCATGGCGTCGAGTGTAGCACCGCAGACGGTGGGTGCGACACCGCTCCGGTGGACCCTCAGTCGCCCAGCAGCTTCAAGTCCGCGTCGACCATCAACCGGATCAACTGCTCGAAGTTCGTCTTCGGCGTCCACCCGAGCACGCGCCCGGCCTTGGAGGCGTCGCCGACCAGCAGGTCCACCTCGGCCGGGCGCTTCAGCGCGTCGTCGAGGCGCACGTGCGACTCCCAGTCGATCCCGGCGTGGTCGAAGGCGATCTCCACGCAGCGCCGGACGCTGTTGGTCTCGCCGGTCGCGATCACGAAGTCGTCGGGCGTGTCCTGCTGGAGCATCAGCCACATCGCCTCGACGTAGTCGACCGCGTAGCCCCAGTCGCGCTTGGCGTCGAGGTTGCCGAGGGTCAGATCGTTCTTCAGGCCGAGCTTGATGGCCGCCGCGTGCCAGGTGATCTTGCGCGTCACGAATTCCCGGCCCCGACGAGGCCCCTCGTGGTTGAACAGAATTCCGGAGCAAAGCGGCATGTCGTAGGACTCGCGGTAGTTGACCGTGATGTGGTGGGCGTAGACCTTCGCCACGCCGTACGGGGAGCGGGGGTAGAAGGGCGTTGACTCGGTCTGCGGGGTCTCGCGCACCTTCCCGAACATCTCGCTCGAGGAGGCCTGGTAGAAGCGCGCCTCGGGGCAGACCTCGCGGATCGCCTCCAGCAGGCGCGTGACGCCGACGCCGGTGAACTCCGCGGTCAGCGTCGGCTGGGTCCAGGAGACGGCGACGAAGGACATCGCGGCGAGGTTGTAGATCTCGTGCGGCCGCGCGCCGCGCAGCGTGTCGACGAGCGAGCGGTGGTCGAGCAGGTCGCCCTGGTGGAGGGTCACCTTGTCGCGCAGGTGCTCGATGCGCTCGAACTTCTCGGTTGAGGCGCGGCGGACCATGCCGTGGACCTCGTAGCCCTTCTCCAGCAGTAGGTCCGCGAGGTGGGAGCCGTCCTGGCCCGTGATCCCCGTGATCAGTGCGCGCCGCGCGCTCATGCCGCCACCTTCGCCTCGCGCAGCCACTCCACCGTCTGCGCCACGCCCTCGGCGACGCCGATCCGCGCCTCCCAGCCCAGCAGCTCGCGCGCCTTCTCGACGGATGCGAAGCGGCGCTCCGGGTCGATCTCCTTCGGGCTCGGCTCGCTCGCCAGCTCGAGCGCCTCGGGGTCGTTGCCGCACGCCTCCCAGCAGATCCGCGCCAGCTCGGCGATCGAGGTCTCCTCGCGCCAGGCGATGTTGAGCGCCTCGCCGGCCGCGGCCGGGGTCGCCATCGCGCGGACGATGCCGTCGGCGATGTCCTCGAGGTGGGTGAAGGTGCGCGTCTGCTCGCCCGAGCCGTAGATGGCGAGCGCGGTGTCGCCGGCGAGCGACTTGCGGATCAGGTCGGGGATGACGGCGTCGTCGGGGCCGCCGGGGCCGTAGGCGTTGAAAGGGCGGCAGATCGTGTAGGGCAGGCCGTGCTCGGCGTGCGCGGCCCGGCAGTAGGCCTCGCCGGTGAGCTTGGAGAAGCCGTAGGCCGAGCGCGGGGGCGGGCAGGCCTCGGTGTGGTCCTCGGCGGTCGGGAACGCCGTAGCGCGCTCGTAGACGGTGCTGGAGGAGACGTAGACGAAGCGCGCGACGTCCTGGTCGAGCGCGGCGCGGAAGACGGCGTTGGAGAGCGCGTTGTTGACCTCGGTGAGCGTGTGCGGGTTGCCGTGGCCCTCGACGATCGCGGCGAGGTGGATGGCGTGCGCGCAGCCCGCGAAGGCCTTGCGCGCCTCGCTCAGCACCCGCAGGTCGCCGCGGTGGACCTCGCAGCCCTCGCGCATCCACCCGGGCGCAGCGCGCTGGTCGGAGACGCGTACCTCGTAGTCGGGGTCGCGGAGCAGCCGGCGGACGACCGCCGCGCCGAGGGTGCCGGCGCCGCCGGTGACCAGAACGCGCGTCATGCGGCCGGGGAGGCTAGCGGGAGGCCGGCGCTACTTGCACATCGTGAAGCGCTTGGACACCGTCTTGCGCTGCACGCGGTGCTGGCCCTTGCGGCGGAAGAAGATGCGCGCGTGGACGCGGTGCTTGGAGCCGCGCTTGAACGTGACCCGGATGCGCGTCTTGTAAGGCGAGTGGCGGTCGGTGCGCTTGCGCTTGCCGCCGTCGATGAAGAAGACGACCTTGATCACGCGCGGCTTCAGGCGATTGGTGCGCTGCTTGATGCGGACGCGCACCGGCACGCGGCCGCCCTGCGGGATGCAGCCGAAGCCGGCGTTGAGCCGCAGCTCGGATCCGGGCGTGGGACCGGGGACGACGCTCGGCGGCGGCGGGCGCGGCGCGCTGAAGAGCGGCGCGTAGCCGAAGTCCCCCCAGCCCGTCCAGGTGCTCGAGAAGCTGTTGGCGACCACCTTCTGGCCGTCCCGGGAGAAGACCAGCAGGCGATTGGGGGCGATCGCGGTCGCGCCCGGGCCCGAGGTCGGATGGCCGCCGAGGCGTGCCCATGGGCCGTAGCTCCCGGTGTTGGTCCAGGAGCGGATCCACATCGCGCCGTCGGAGAGGCGGGCGAAGATGTCGCGACGATTGGTGTCCCACGACGTGGCGGCGACGGCGGAGGTCAGCGAGCCGCCGAGCGGGATGAAGTCGGTCCAGGCATCGCCCGTCCAGGACTTCTGGTAGAGCTGGTTGTCGGAGCCGCGGACCCAGATGTCGATCGCCCCCGGCCGCGGCGAGACCATGCTCGCGTTGCCGCGCAGTGCGCCGCCGAGCGGGGACCACCCCGACCAGCCGCTGCCCGGCACGTAGGACGTGAACCAGAGCTGGTGGTCCGTGGCGACGCCGGCGACGTCGATGTATCCGAGGCCCTGTCGATAGCTGACGGTCGGGGCCGAGATGAAGCTGCCGCCGAGCGAGACGAAGTCCGACCAGCCGCCGGCGGGCGTGAAGGCGCGGTGGTAGTAGGCATTGTCCGGCCCGCGGACGACGACGTCATACACCCCGTCGGGGCGGGAGCCCACCGCGGGCCCGGAGGTCAGCGAGCCGCCGAGCGAGGACCAGTTCGTCCACGCCGTCCCGTTCCAGGTGCGCGTCCACAGCGCGCTGTCGGTGCCGCGGATGAAGACGCGCGCGTCGCCGAGGCCCACGGCGGCGACCGCCGGGCCGTCGTCGACGGTGGCGGCCCGCGCGGGGACGGCGCCGGCCAGGACCGCCGCACAGCAGGCGAGAGCGGCGAGGAGCGACCGCCTCACGCGCGCCGCGTGCGGAGGTGTCGGAGGTATTGACGCGCGAAGCCGAGCACGAAGCGCGGGTTGTAGCGGAGGTAGCGCCGCCACAGCCGCCGCGGCTCCTGCGCGAGCCGGAACGCCCATTCGAGGCCGAGCCGCTGCAGGCTGTCCGGCGCCTGGCGCTTGAGGCCCGCGTGGAAGTCGAAGGCCGCGCCGACGCCGACCAGCACGGGCGCGTCGAGCCGGTCGCGCATGGCGGCCATGAACTTCTCCTGCAGCGGGACCCCGAGCCCAACCCAGATCACGTCGGGCTCGGCGGCGTTGAGCTCGAAGGCGATCGCGTCCGCCTCCTCGGGGCTGAGGTCGCGGAACGGCCCGGGCCGCGCACCGACGACGCGCAGGCCCGGATAGCGCTGGGGCAGCGCCTCGCGCAGCATCTCGAGCGCCGACGCGCGCCCGCCGTAGAGGAAGAAGGTCTGGCCGGCGCGGGCGGCGCGCTCGCAGGCGCGCTCCATCAGGTCGGGCCCGTAGACCCGGCTCGAGAGGTTGTGCCCGAGCAGGTTCATGGCCCAGACGAGCGGCTGGCCGTCGGGGACCGTGAAGTCCGCGGCGAGCACGGCCTCTCGCAGCGCCGGGTCCTCCTGGGACTCCATGACGGTGTGGACCGCCGCGACGCAGATGTAGGCGCGCTGGCGGGCCGCGACGGCCGCCTCGATCCAGTCCAGCGTGCTCGAGTAGTCGGTCAGGGCCAGCGGGACTCCGAGCACGTCCTGCGACGCGACGGGTGGCGCTGGCCTGGCAGGCGCGGGGAGGGGCGGCGAAGACACGGACATCGAACTCGGAGGCTGCAAACCTGAATGCCCCGGAACGATGCGGTCTAGACCGAAGGCACCGGGCGCTTCACGTCGGCGCGCGAGTAGAGGACATCGTACGGCGACAACTGCTCCGCCTCTGCATAACGCTCACCAAGAATCGCCTCGATCGCGCCGCGACCCGCCTCGGGGTCGCGGATCTCGACGAGGATGTACCGGGGCGCGTGGCGATCGAGGTCGAGCCCGGCCAGGACCTGGGGCTCGTAGCCCTCGACGTCGAGCGAGAGCAGATCGACCTCCGGCGCGCCGACCTCGTCGAGCAGGGAGGAGAGCGTGCGGGCGGGCACGGTGAACTCGTGCTCGGGCTCCTCCTGGGCCACCTCGTGCGCCGCAGCGACCCATTCGCGGTCGGCCTGCTCGGAGCCGCGGCCGCCGCCGACGACGGTCATCAGCCCGCCGTAGCGGAGCGTCACGCCGGGATCGGGATAGCCGTCGGCCACGAGGGCGCAGTTGAAGACGCGGGCGCCGGGGCGCTCGCGGACCGCCTCGCGGTGGAGGTCGGGGGCCGGCTCGACGAGCACGCCGCGCCAGCCGCGTATGCGCTCCAGGCTGTAGGTGTTGGACTGCTGGTAGCCGTCGTTGGCGCCGGCCTCGACGAAGAACCCGCCGTCCCGGTCGAGGATCGCCTCGAGCCGGGCGTCCATGCCGTGCAGCGCGGGGCGCGACCGGGAGAAGTCGCCGCGCGCCTCGAGCGCCCGGCGCCGGGCGCGGGCCCGGGCGCGGCGCGCGCCCCAGATCCGCCGGCGCAGCGGGGCGGGCAGCCGCGCGATCGCGCGCACGACCGCGATCCGCCATGCGGGCGGACGCGGGCCGGTCTCCGATCCGGGGCTCCCCGTGATGCCCGGCAGGGTACGCGCTCCGGCGCGCCCTCTAAGGTCGGCCGCGAGATGGCCGTGAGCGAGCCCGACGTCGACCTCCTCGACTCCAACCTCGCCGGCGGTGTGGCGATCCGCGGCGGCGCGCTGCGGACGCTCGCCTACGTCGCCTCGATGCTGCTCTCGCTCGCCTCCGTGCCGTTCATGACGCGCCACCTGGGGACGGTCGACTACGGCTACTTCGTCGCGGTCTCGTCGATCATCTTCATCATCGGCGGGGTCACCGAGGCAGGGCTGACCTACATGGGCATCCGCGAGTACGCGGTGCTCGACGGCCCGGCGCGCGACCGCTACCTGCGCCAGCTTGTGGGCCTGCGGCTCGCGCTGACCGTCGTCGGGGTGCTCGTGGCGACCGGCTTCACGGCGGTCACGGGGGCGAGGACGGTGGTGGTCGAGGGCACCTTCATCACCGGCGTCGGGCTCCTGCTCACGCTCACGCAGCAGACCTACATGGTGTCGCTCAGCGCGCGGCTGAAGCTCGGCTGGGTCTCGGCCCTGGAGCTGCTCAAGCACGCGACGATCTCCGTCTCGATGATCGCGCTGGTGGTCGCGGGCGCGTCGCTGCTGCCGTTCTTCCTGACCAGCGTCTTCGGCGGCATCGTGATCCTGGCCTGCACGCTGCTCGTGCTGCGCAGCGAGGCGGCGCTGCTGCCCGCCTTCGACCTCGCCGAGTGGAAGCGGATGCTGCGCGAGGTCGCGCCGTTCGCGCTCGCCGCCGCCGTCGGGCTCGTCTACTTCCGGCTGGCGATCATCCTCATGAGCTACATCGCCGACGCGTCGGAGACGGGGATCTACGGCGCGGCGTACCGGATCGTCGAGACCGTCGGGGTGATCCCGTGGCTGCTGGTCTCCTCCGGCTTCCCGATCCTCGCGCGGGCGGCGCGCGACGACACGGGGCGCCTGCGCTACGGGCTGCAGAAGCTGTTCGAGGTGTCGGCGCTGCTGGGGGCGATCGGCGCGCTGTGCGTGGCGATCGGGGCGCAGTTCGCGATCGACGTCGTGGCGGGGCCCAAGTTCCAGGACTCGGTGCCGGTGCTGCGCCTGCAGGCGATCGCGCTCTTCACCTCCTTCTTCGTCGCGACCGGGTCGTTCGCGCTGCTGTCGCTCAAGCGCTACCGGGCGCTGCTGATCCCGAACCTCGTGGCGGCGGCGACAGCGGCGGTGCTGACGCTCGTGCTGGTGCCGCCGTGGGGCGCCAACGGGGCGGCGGTCGCGACGTGCGGGGCCGAGGCGGTGCTCGCGGTCGGCTACCTGATCTCGCTGTGGCGGGTGGACCGGACGCTCGTGCCGTCGTTCGCGATCGTGCCGCGGCTGCTGCCGGGGATCGCGGCGGCGGTGGCGATCGGGATCTGGGTGCCTGCGCACCCGGTGATCCTGGTGGCGCTCGCCGGGCTCGCCTACCTCGGGCTCGCCTTCCTGTTCCGGGCCGTACCGCCGGAGCTCGTCAACGCGGCGCTGCGGCGCGACCCGCAGGCTGACGACGCCTGAGCGCGATGCTGTTCCCGACGGTCCAGTTCGCGATCTTCTTCCCGATCGTCCTCGCGCTGTCGTGGGCCCTGATGTCGCGGCCGCGGCTGTGGAAGCCGTTCATCGTCGTGGCGAGCTACGTCTTCTACGCGGCGGCGAGCTGGCGGTTCTGCCTCCTGCTGGCCGGGGTGACGCTCGGCAACCAGGCGGCCGCGCGCCTGATCGACCGGGCCGCCGACGAGCGCCGCCGCAGCGTGATCCTCGGCGTGGCGGTCGCGCTCGACCTCGGCGTCCTGGCGGCGTTCAAGTACTACGGCTTCTTCGTGCAGAGCCTGGCGCACGGGCTCGACGACGTCGGGCTGGGGCTGCCGCTGCCGCTGCTGGCCATCGCCCTCCCGGTCGGCATCAGCTTCTTCACGTTCCAGGCCATCTCCTACGTCGTCGACGTCAAGCGCCGTGTGGTGCCCCCGTCGGGCCTGGTCGACGTCGCGGTCTACCTCAGCTTCTTCCCGCACCTGGTGGCGGGGCCGATCGTGCGGGCGAAGGAGTTCCTCCCGCAGCTGGCCGCGCCGCGCGACCCCAGCCGGGTGGCCGTCGGCTCGGGCATCGCGCTGATCGGGCTCGGCCTCGTGAAGAAGGTCGTGATCGCCGACTTCCTCGCCCGGACGGTCGTGGATCCGGTCTTCGCGGTGCCGGACGCGTACTCGGCGCCCGACGTCTGGCTCGCGGCCTACGCCTACACGGCGCAGATCTTCTGCGACTTCTCCGGCTACACCGACATGGCGATCGGCCTGGCGCTGCTGATGGGCTACGTGTTCCCGCAGAACTTCCGCAGCCCGTACCGCGCCACGGGCTTCCGCGACTTCTGGCGCCGCTGGCACATGACGCTGTCGCGCTTCCTGCGCGACTTCCTCTACATCCCGCTCGGGGGCAACCGCGGCGGGCGCGCGAAGACGTACCGCAACCTGCTGATCACGATGGTGCTCGGCGGCCTCTGGCACGGGGCGGCGTGGCCGTTCGTGCTGTGGGGCGCCTTCCACGGCGTGGGGCTGGTCGCCGAGCACGCGCTGGGCGGCCGCCTGCGCACCCCGGGCTGGCTGCGCTGGCTCGTGACCTTCCACCTGATCGTGTTGGGGTGGATCCTGTTCCGCTCGCAGAGCATCGACCTCGCGGGCAGCTTCCTCTCCCGCCTCACCGTCCCGGGTGACGCGACGCTGTGGAGCGTGCCGGTCGTGCTCGCGATCGTCGTGGTGATCGGGCTGCAGCTGCTGCCGGAGAAGCCGCTCGAGCGGCTGCAGGTGCGGATCGAGCGGATCCGGCCCGCCGTGCTCGGCGCGGGCTTCGCCGTGCTGGTCCTGTTCGTCGGCGCCACGGTGTCGAGCCAGGGCGTCGCGCCGTTCATCTACTTTCGCTTCTGACGTGAGCCCGCCGACCGACGACAGCCTCATGAACCGCTTCGACGAGCACGGCCTGCGGCGCTTCCGGGCGCGCGACGCGGTCATCGCCGTCACGCTCGCCTCGCTCCTGCTCGTGCTGTTCGAGGGCGCCGCGGTGCGGAGGGCGGGCGAGCAGATGGACCCCGGCGTGGGCCGCGGCGTCGTGCTGGCGGTCGGGAAGCCGGCCGGCGCGATCGCGGACGCGCTGCCGCTGGCGTCGGCCGCTCACAGCGTGACCGGCTGGCTGTCGCCCGACGGGAAGCTCGACGCGCGCGACTCGTTCACCGCCGCCTCCGCCGTCACGGGCGGCGACGCGGGGGTGCCCCCGGTCACGGCGGACGCCTTCGACCCGGCGCGGATCGGGGCGCCGCCGGCCCCGAAGCGCCGGCTGCACACGCTGCTGGTCACAGGCGACTCGATGTCCACGCCGCTGGACTCGGAGGTCAGCCGGCTCCTGGTCGGCGGGACCGTGCGCGTGATCGGCGAGCCGCACCTCGGCACCGGCATCTCGAAGAGCTTCCTGGTCGACTGGGGGCAGCTGTCCGCGCAACAGGTCAAGCGCGATCATCCCAACGCGGTCGTGGTCTTCATCGGCGCCAACGAGGGCTTCCCGATGAAGGGGCCCGGTGGCCGCGAGGTCAAGTGCTGCGGCGCGGACTGGGCCGCCGTCTACGCCAACCGCGTGCGCCGGATGGTCGACACCTACCGGCAGAGGGGCGCGGCGCGGATCTACTGGATCGGGATCCCCGCGCCGCGGTCCGCGGCCCGGCAGAAGATCAGCCGGGTCGTCAACGAGGCCGCCGAGGTGGCGACCCAGCCGTGGCGCGGGCAGGTCCGGGTCATCGATACGGGCGCGATCTTCACCCCGCACGGCTATCGCGACGCGATGAAGGTCGGCGGCGTCGAGAGCATCGTCCGCCAGCCCGACGGCATCCACCTCAACCAGAAGGGCGCGGCGCTGCTCGCGGCCACGCTGCTGCAACAGATCCGCCAGGACTTTGTGTACTAGCGCGGACCACGGGTTGACCCTTCGCCGCGTCGCCATCTAGGGTCCCGCGACGATGCCACGCTCCCTCCTCCTCTTCGCCCTCGCCGCTGCGCTGTCGCTCGTCGTCGCCACCGGCGCGCTCGCTTCGGCCGGCGCCCAGGCCGCCCGCACCTGCTCGGCGCCGAAGTACCCCGGCTCCGGCTACTTCACCTCGCTGAGCGTCAAGAGCGTGAGCTGCAAGACCGGCCGCAAGGTCACCCTCGCTCACGACCGCTGCCGCACCGCCGGCAGCCGCGCCGGGCGCTGCCACAAGAGCGTCCTCGGCTACTCCTGCTCCGAGCACCGGCAGTCCATCTCGACCGAGATCGACGGCCGGGTGACCTGCAAGCGGGGCAGCAAGCGGGTCACTTACACCTACCAGCAGAACATCTGAGCACTCGGGCGCTCCTCCTCGCCGGTCTGGTCGTGGCGCTGGCCGCCACGGCGGGCGAGTCGGCCGCCGCCCCTCGGTGCTTCGGGGCGGCCGCGCGTGACCCGGCGCACCCCTGCCACAACCCGAAGCTGCGCTTCTCGGTCGTCCCGACGCCGAGCGACGCGCCGATCACCCCCGCCGCGCCGTGCTCGCTGATCACCGCGCGGACGGGCCCGCAGGTGTGCGCGTTCGGGCTCCCGGCGACGCGGACGCGGGTCAGCTTCGCGCTCGTGGGCGACAGCCACGCGGTGCACTGGCGTGCCGCGCTCGAGGAGGTCGCCCGCGCCAAGGGCTGGCGCGGCGTGTCGATGGATCAGACCCAGTGCCTGTTCTCGAAGGCGGTGACGGCGCTGCGCGAGCCCCTGCGCGCGGACTGCATCCGCTGGAACGGCGAGGCGAGGCGCTGGATCGGCGCGCATCCGGAGGTCCACACGCTGTTCATGTCGCAGCACCGCGGCGGTGGTGTGGTCCTCGCGCCGGGGAAATCGTCGCTCGAGACGAAGATCGACGGCTACATCGACTCGTGGAACGCGCTCCCGGCCTCGGTCGAGCACGTCTACGTGATCCGCGACGTCCCCTACGAGACGAGCCACACGCCGGCCTGCGTGCGCCGCGCGATGGCCCGGCACAGGCAGCCGCCCGGGTCGGCGTGCGCGCGCTCGCGGCGCGCGGCGCTGGGGCCCGACCCGGTCGTGCTGGCGGCCCAGCGGCTGGCGTCGCCGCGGGTCCGGGTGATCGACCTCACCCGCTACATGTGCGGTCGCCGGAAGTGCTTCCCGGTCGTCGGCGGCGTGCTGGTGCACAAGGACATCGGCCACCTCACGCGGCAGTTCTCGGCGACGCTCGGGCGCTACGTGCTGCGCGCGCTCGCCGGCTGAGCGAGGCCTACCAGGCTTCGTCGCCGCCGCTGGCGCCGGGGTCGGCGCCCGCGGTCGTGCTGCTGCTGGCGGTCGGCGAGGAGGGCGGGGCGAGCCCGTTGCGCGGTCGCACGTCGACGACCTCGTGCATCGTGATCGGGTGCAGGTAGCAGAACAGCTCGTAGCGGCCGGGGACCGCGAAGCGCGACGTCGCGCTGCCGCGGCTGAGCGTCGGGCTGCCGACGAGGCGCGGGCCGTTGGCGAGCAGGACGTTGTGCGGGATCGCGTCCTGGAAGCGCCAGGTCAGCGACGCGCCGGCCTCCACCGAGACGTGGCCCGGATTGAACCGCGCGTTGCGCAGGTCGACCGTCGCGCCGTTCGCGAGCGGCTTGGCGCCGGTCAGCGGCGTGGCGACCGTGTGCGTGTGGCCGTCGGCACCGAGCGTGTTCAGCGGCACGTTGACCGCCGGCGGGTCGGTCCGCACCCGCTTGTACTTCGTGAGCTCGCGGCGGTCGGCGGGCAGCGGCCGGCAGGTCTTGGGGATCGAGTTGTCCGGCGTCACGTAGACGTGCATGATCGCCATCACCCGGGGGTGCGGGCGCGTCTTCTCGTAGGCGCCCGTGAGGCGGATCGTCTCCCCCTTGCGGACGGGGATGCCCTGGCGCGAGAGGAAATAGCGCGTGTCGACGGGTCCGGGCTCGTGCAGGATCGGCTTGGCGCGGTAGTAGAGGTTGTCGGGCATCCCGAAGCGCGGCGAGGTGTCGAGCAACCGGCGGTCGCCACAGCGCGGCTGCGAGAGCCACATGTCGCGCGCGCCGCCGTGCAGGTGGCCGCCGACGGCGACGATGCGGCCGTTGAACGGCACCTTCCAGTTGTAGGTGCGGGTGTCGGTCGCGCCCGGCTCGCCGCCGCCCTCCACGGGATAGCTCACCTGGGCGCCGCAGCCGCTCGCGCGGACCCAGAACGGGCGCACGATCTTCAGCTGCTTCCCGGTCATCACCGTGACGCGGTAGCGGATGTAGATCTGGCGGGCTTCCTCGCTGTGGCTCATCAGCATCGCGGTGGCCCGCCACTTGTCGGACTTGCGGAGGCGGTAGCCGTAGCCGGTGGGGAGCCGCAGGTTCTGCTTCTCCTCGCCGGTGCCGTAGATGGCCTCGCCGCTCGCGCCCGAGCAGGGCCAGCGGCCGCCCGAGCGCCCGACGCGGTGGAAGACGATGTGGTGGAGCATCACGTCGCGGATCGTGATGGCGCGGCCGCGCTTGTCCACGAGCGAGGTGGTCATGCCGACGACATAGCCGTCGACGCCGGGGGCCTTCACCGGCACCTTCGGGAACTTGACGTTGAAGTTCGCCATCCGGATCGGGCCGTACTGCAGCGTGTAGGTCCTGACCTTGGCCTGCGCCGCGCCGGGCAGCGCGAACGACAGCACCAGCGCCAGGGCGGTGAGGGATCCGGCGCGTAGCGGAGCGCGACCGGCGACAAGACGTGCTCGCTGGAAGATCCCGGCACTTTGGGTCACGGCTCCGCTCAAGTCAAGTGGTGGGGAGTGGCGCCCGCGGCCGATCATGCGAGCGCACGCTAGTAGTGGCCCCTCCCGCGACCATCGACCCGAAATGACGCACGTCGATCACCGACATGCTGCACTGCCTCGCCTGGCGGCTCGTCACCGGCTTCGCCTCGCGACCACTTGAAATGCCAGGGGCATTCCTGCGGGTCTGCGTCCTTGCCTGCCGGCGCCGCCGCACGCCCCTTCGGGCCGAAGGCCACGAGAGGGACCACTAGGCTCCCCGCGCATGTCTCGCCCCCGGGTCGTGCTGCTGCGCGGTCACAACGTGAACGTCTGGGATCTGCGGCCGCTCGAGCGGTTGACCGGAGAGTACGACCTGTCGGTGCTGCTGACGGGCTCGAACGTCCACCGCGTCGAGGGCCTGGGGCTGCCGATCGTGCCGGCGCGCACGCCGCGGGACTCGCTGCCGGCGGGGCGGGGGGCGGGTGCGGCGGCCTACGCGGTCGGCGAGCGCTACCTCGGGCTGCGCGAGCTGCTCGCGGGCGCCGACATCGTCCATTCGGCCGAGATCGGGACGTGGTTCAGCGCCCAGGCCGCGCGCCTGCGCGAGCGGCTTGGCTTCAAGCTCGTGCTCACCGTCTGGGAGACGATCGCGTGGCGCGACACCTACCGCTGGCCGCGCGAGCGCGGCTACCGGCGGGCGGTGCTGCCGCGCGCAGATCTCTGCCTGGCGGCGACGGAGCGGGCGCGCGACGCGCTGCTGCTCGAGGGCGTCGCTCCCGACCGCGTGGAGGTCTCGCCGCCCGGGATCGACCTCGGGCGCTTCGCGGCGGCGGGCGCCGGCGGCGAGCGCCTGATCCTGTCGGCGGGACGGCTCGTGTGGGAGAAGGGCCACCAGGACGTGCTGCGCGCGCTCGCCGCGCTGCGCCAGGGCATCGGCGTCGCGCCGCGAGCCGACGTGCGGCTGCTGATCGTCGGCGACGGGCCCGAGGGCGGGCGGCTGCGCTCCTACGCTGACGAGCTGGGGGTCGCGGACGCGGTGGAGTTCCGCGCCACCGTGCCCTACGACGAGATGCCCGGGCTGTACGCGAGCGCGTCCGCGCTCGTGCTCGCCTCGCTGCCGACGAAGGGCTGGGAGGAGCAGTTCGGGATGGTCCTGATCGAGGCCATGGCGACCGGCACGCCGGTGATCGCGTGCGCGTCGGGGGCGATCCCGGAGGTGCTCGGAGGCGCGGGGACGCTCGTCGAGCCCGGGGACTGGCGCGGACTCGCGCGGGCGCTCGCCGGCGAGCCGGGCGCGCCGGCGCCGGCCGGGCTGCTCGACCGCTTCTCGGTCGACGCCGCGGCGGAGCGGACCGCGGCCGCCTACGCCAGGGTGCTGGGCGGTTGATGTCGGTCTCCGCGCCCAAGCCGTCGGGCTACTACCGCCTCGAGCGCGCCGACGTCGTGGCGGAGCTCCCGCGGCCGGTCGGCCGGGCGCTCGACGTCGGCTGCGGCGAGGGCGGCGTGGGGCGCTCGCTGCGCGCCGTCGGCGCGACGTGGGTGAGCGGGATCGAGATCGTCCCCGCGGCCGCCGAGGTGGCGCGCGGCGTGCTCGACGAGGTCTATACCGGCTCGGTCGAGGCGGCGCTCGCCGAGGGCGGTGTGAGCGGGCCGTTCGACACGATCTGCTGCTACGACGTGCTCGAGCACCTCGTCGACCCCGACCCGGTGCTGCACTCGCTGCGCGCGCTGGCGGCGCCCGGGGCGCGGCTGCACATCTCGATCCCCAACGCGCGCCATTTCACCCTGCTCATCGACCTGCTGTTCCGCGGCACGTTCGGCTACACGGAGTTCGGCCACCGCGACGCGACCCATCTGCGCTGGTACACGCGCCGCGACGTCGTCGCGCTGGTGGGGAGGACGGGCTGGGACGTGCAGTGGGTGGTGGCCAACACGCCCACCGGGCGCAACCGCTCCGTCGACCGCTTGACACTGCGGCGCGCGCGCGAGTTCCTCGCCCTGCAGTGGCACGTGCTCGCGCACGCCGAGCCCTGAGCGCGGCTCACTTCGCCGTGGCCTGCTTGCGGAACTCCGCGCCGGCCGCCAGGCCCGTCTCCCGGGCGTCCGTCTCGTGCGGGTGCGCGAGGTAGGCGGCGTACAGCGGCGCCTCGAGCGCCTTGAACGCCGCCTCGACGGCTCGCAGGCGCGCCTTCTTCTGGGCATCGCTGGCCGTGTCCCAGCCCGCGCCGACGCCGCTCCACGCGGTCTTGAGCGCCGCCAGCGCCGGCTTGACCGCCTTGAGGTGCCCGATCACGGCCTCGTCGAGCGGCGACTTCGTGGTGATCGCCTCCACCGCTGCGACGTGGCGGTCGAGGAACAGGTCCCGGGTGGCGTTGTTGGTCCAGCCCGCCACGAGCGCGCCCAGCGTCGCCCGCGTCTGGTCGGCGTTCCACTCCTCCGCCTCGCGGACGGCGGTGAGCGCGGTGCGAGCCTCCCCCGCCCAGTTCGTGATGTTCTCCTTGTACTTCGAGTGGAGGCCGACGGTGATGGTCTCCCACTCCTTCGCCTCGGCCAGCAGCTTCTCGTTGCCCTTGGTGGCCGCGAGCGGCGCCCTGGCCGCGGCCAGGGCGGCGTCCGCGTCCATCTTCATGCCGTCGCTGATCTCCTTCGCGATCTCCTCAGGCGTCTTCTTGGCGCTCAGCGCCGCCCGCATCCGCGCGACCCGGAAGGCCTGCTCGGCGTGGCGCATCTCGTGCCAGACGCTGGTGGCGATGTCGGCGGCCTCGCCGACGGAGAGGTCACCGATCGTCTTGATGCCGGCCCGCTGGCTGAACTGGTCGGTGTTGATCCACATCTTCCACTTCTCGCGGTCGAACACGGCGGCTCCGGCTCCCGTCTCGGTGAAGTCGCTTTTCAGCGCGGGGCAGCCGAGCGCCTTGAGCGCTTCGTTGCCCTTGGCCACGAGCTGCGTGGCGAACTCCGTGAGCGGCTTGTTCCTGTTGGCGCGGCGCTTGCCGATCGCGACGGCGGCGGTGGCGAACTTCTTCGTCGGCGCCGCCTGCCTGAGCCCGGTCTCCTGGCGCTGGAGCGAGCGCACGACGGCTCGGTTGCCGGCCCCTCGCTGCAGCGCGAGGGCGTCGGCCGGGCGACGGAGCGCGACCGCTCCGGCCGAGCGGCTCGGGGCGCTCGAGGCGCGCGGCGGCTCGTGACGCTCCGTGGAGCCTGCGGGGGCGGCTCGCGGTCTCTGACTCGACCGCACGTGCTCAGCCCAGCCGGACGTCGCGCCGCAGCGTGAGCCTGCGGGAGCCTCCGGGGTCGTCCGTGGCCAGCAGTGCCACGTCGTAGGGGCGGCCCGGAAGGCTGAGCTCGTAGAGGAGGGTGACCGGCTCGCCGATGTGGTCGGGGTGGATCGACTGGGGCCGGCCGAAGGCCGCCTCGAGCTCGCCGGCCGGGAGCGGCCGGGAGAGCTCGAGCGTCACGAGCGCCGGCGCGTCGCCGTTGGCCGTGCGGACGACGCCGGCACGCGCCACGCCGTCGAGCGCGGGCTTCTCGACGGCGACGCTGCCGCCCATGTCGCTCCCGCGCCCGCCGAGGCGCTGGACGAGCTCGGGGACGGTCACGCTTTCGGCCGAGAGCTCGTGGGCGAGGGTGCGCACGGTGTCGATCACGGGGCTGCGCCCAGCGTCCGGAACTGCGACCCGACCGCCCCGCCGGTCTCCCACGCGTCCTTCTCGTGCAGGTGGTCGCGATAGGCGGCGTACAGCGCTGCGTCGAGGCTGCGCATCGGCGCCTGGGCGCCCTGGAGCCGCGTGAGCTTCTCGGCGTCCGTGTCCGTGGCCCAGTTGTCCTCGACCGCCTTCCAGGCGACCTGGAGCGCCGCCAGCGCCGGCTTGATCGCCTTCAGGTTCCTGAGCACGATCTGATCGAGCGGCGACTTGGTGGTGATCGCGTCCGTGGCGGTGATGTGGCTGTCGACGAACTTGCCGCGGGTGAGGTCGTTGGTCCACGAGGTCACGAACGCGCCGACCTTCGCGTGCGTGTCGGCGATGTTGGCGGCGGCCAGCGCCTTGGAGATCGCGAGCGCGTCGCGCCCCTCCAGGACCCAGGCGGTGATGTTGTTCTTGTAGTTGGAGTGGAAGCCGAGCGTGATGCTCTCCCAGTCCTTCGCCTCGGTCATCAGCTTCTCGTTGCCCGTGGCGGCGACGAGCTTGGCCCCCGCGGCGGCGAGGGCGACGTCGGCCGGGATGCCCATCCCGTTCTTGAGCTCGGTCGCGATCTCCGCCGCCGTCGTCTTCGCGCTCAGCCCCGCCCGCATCCGCGCGATCCGGAAGTACTGCTCGGAGTGGCGCATCTCGTGCCAGATCGTGTCGGCGACCTCGGCCGCCTCGGCGAGCGTGAGCTGGCCGACCTTGGTGATCCCCGCGCGGTCGCTGAACTTCGCCGTGTTGATCGAGACGGCCCATGCACCGCGGCCGAACGAGCCGCTCGCGGCGCCGGTGCCGGCGAGGTCGGTCTTGACCTTGAAGGAGCCGAGCGTGTCGAGCGCGGCGTTGGCCTTGGCCATCAGGTCGTTGGCGTAGTCGCTGAGCGGCTTGTCGCGGTTCGCCGGGTCCTTCCAGAACGCGACGCTGGTGGTGGCGAACGCGGTGGTCGCTCCCGCCTCCTTGAGACCGGTCTCCGCTCGCTGGAGGCTGCGCACGACGGCTCGGTTGCCGGCGCGCCGCTGGAGCACGAGGGCGTCGGCCGGGTGGCGGAGCGCGAGCGGGGCGGGCGGTCTGCGGGCGGCGGGCGGCGCGCCTTCGCGAGCCGTGGAGGGTATGTACTGGCGCTCGCGCGGCATCTGCAGGACCATCCTGCACCCGGCCGCGGGTGTCAACGGGGCCGGCTAGGTGCGGGAGGCGAAGCGGATCAGGCGCTCGCGGCGGCCGTCGGCGAGGCGCATGAGCGCGCGGCCACCGGGCGGCGCGGGCGCCTGCGCGAGCAGGTGCGGCGGTCCGAAGGCGGCCATCTTGCCGACGACGACGCCCTCGTTGCGAACCAGGCCGTCGCGCTGGAGCTCGCGCACGGCCTCGCGGATGCCGTCGAAGACCATGTAGTCGTCGAACACGACGAGGGCGTCGGGCGTGAACCACTGCGCCCACGAGCGGACGTCCTCGAGCACGGCCTCGCGCGTGTGCCAGCCGTCGACGAACTGCAGGCGGACCGGCTCCCCGTCCCAGTCGCCCGCGGCCTCGACCGAGGTCTGGTGCATCAGCGTGACGTGATCGCGCACGCCCGCGGTCGTGATGTTCTCGAGGAACTCGCCGCGGGTGTCGCGCGGCGCGAGGGTCCCGACGCCGAGCGCCGCGGTGTGCGGGTCGACCGCGACGACGGGCCCGCGGCCCGTGTCGGCGACCGCCCGGGCCAGCACGATCGTCGAGCGACCGAGGTAGGAGCCGATCTCGACGACGCGGCCGGGCCCGGTCGCGGCCACGGCCAGGTGGTAGAGGAGGCTCAGCTCGGCGGGCGTCGTGTACCCGCCGACCCAGCTCGTCGCGTCGAGCGCGGTGTTGAACCGGGGGTCGACGCGGCCCAGGACGACGTGCTCGCGGTAGGCGTCGAAGGCGGCGATGAGGGCGGCGCCACCGGCGCGGAGTTGTACCTTGATGGCCCCGATGCGGCGCGAGGATAGCGACCGTCCACGCACCACCGGGCGCGTAGGGTGTCCGCGGTGAGCCGTCCGAGTATCGCGCTGGCCGCCACCGGCGACCCACTCGCCGCGGGGACGTGGTCGGGCATTCCGCCGGGCGTCGCGCGCGGGCTGCGCGCGCACGGGGCGAAGGTCGTCGGGGTCGACGCGACGCCACCGGCCGGGGTGCGTCAGCTCGCGGTCGCGCTGGCAGCCGCGCGGCGGCGCTCGCGGGTCGACGCGTCGTACACGCCGGGCCAGCACGCGCTGCGCTCGAGGGTGGCGGCACGGCGGCTCGGCGCGGTCGACGGCGCGGTGCTGATGGGAGCCGAGTTCGGGCTGCCCGAGGGGACCCGGTACGTGACGCTGGCGGATCTCACGCTCGTGCAGGCACGCGCGACGCACCCGGTGTTCTCGCGCTTGAGCGAGCCCGTGTTCCGGGCCTGGGACCGCCGCCAGCGCGAGGTCTACGAGCGCGCGGTGGCGTGCTGCACGGCGAGCCACTGGACTGCGGCGTCCCTGCGCGAGGACTACGGGCTGCCGGCCGAGAAGGTGCGCGTGGTGGGCCTCGGGCCGAACCACGAGCCGGCGGAGGGCGGCGCGGGGGAGCGGGCGTGGGACGTGCCGCGCTTCCTCTTCGTCGGGCGCGAGTGGGAGCGCAAGCACGGGCCGTCGGTGCTCGCCGCGTTCGCCACGCTGCGCGCGGAGCGGCCCGACGCGCGCCTCGACCTCGTGGGCGGCCACCCGCCCGTGCGCGGCGAGGGCGTCATCGCGCACGGGCCGCTCGCGCTCGACGTCCCCGAGGAGGCGGCGCGGGTACGGGACCTGTTCGCGCAGGCGACGTGCTTCGTGATGCCCTCCGAGGTCGAGCCGTTCGGGCTCGCCTACATCGAGGCGGCGGCGGCTGCGGCGCCGAGCATCGCCACGAGCGTCGGCGGGGCGGGGACGATCGTCGCCGAGGGCACCGGCCTGCTCGTCTCGCCCGGCGACGGCCCGGCGCTCGTGGCCGCGATGCGCACACTCGCCGACCCCGACACCGCGCGCCGGATGGGCGCGGCGGCGCGCGAGCGCTCGCGGCTGTTCACGTGGGAGCGCGTCGGGGCGCGGCTGCTCGCCGCGCTCGGCCTGCCCGGCGGGGAAGGGGCGGAATTCCTATGAGCTGGGCGGTCTGCGTGCTCAACTGGAACGGGCGAGACGACACGCTGCGTTGCCTCGACGCGCTCGCGGGCGTGCGCGGCGAGTTCGCCACCGTCGTCGCCGACAACGGGTCGACCGACGGCAGCGTCGGCGCGATCCGTGCCGAGCACCCGCACGTCGAGGTGGTCGAGAACGGCGCCAACCTCGGCTTCTCGGGCGGCAACAACGCCGCGATCCGGCACGCGCTGGCCGGCGGGGCCGAGTGGGTCGTGCTCGTCAACAACGACGCCGAGCCGCACCCCGGCATGCTCGAGGCGCTGCAGGCCGCCGCGGCGCGCCACCCGCGGGCGGGTGCGCTCGCCGGCAAGCTGCTCCACGAGGACGGCCGCGTGCAGTGGGCGGGCCAGCGCGTCGCGCTGCTGACGGGCTACTCCGGCCGCCCGCACGGCCACGGCCGCCCCGACGGCTTCGCGTTCTCCGTCGAGGGCCGCACCGACCGCGCGGTGGGCGCCCTGATGGCGGTCTCGCGCGAAGCGATCGAGCGCGCCGGGCTGCTCGACGAGGACCTCTTCGCCTACGTCGAGGACGTCGACTGGTCGCTGCGCATCCGCGCCGCCGGGTTCGACTGCCTGTTCGTCCCGTCCGCGCGCGCCGTCCACCGCGTCTCGGCCTCGACCGGCGGCGTCGCGGTCTCGACGCACACCGTGTACTACGGCGCGCGCAACACGATCGTGGTCTGCGAGCGCCACCGCCCGCTCGGCGCGCCGGGGACCGCCGCGCGCCGCGCCTCCATCCTCGCCGCCTTCCTCGTCCACGCCGCGCTGGTCCTGCGCTCGCGAGCGGCGGCCGCGGCGATCAAGGAGGGCTACCGCGATGCGCTCGCGGGCCGGCTCGGCGAGCGCGGGAGCAAGGCGTGAGGCGCCCGCTCGCGCTCGCGGGCCGGCTCGGCGAGCGCGGGAGCAAGGCGTGAGGCGCCCGCTCGCCCTCGCCCTCGCCCTCGCGCTGGCCGGCTGTGGCGGCTCGCAGCCCAAGCACGCCTCCAAGCCGACGCCCGCGCGCACGCCGGCGCCCCGCACCGACCCGGCGTCGATGGCCGCGCGAGCGAACGTGCCCGTGCTCTGCTGGCACCAGATCCGCCCGATCACGAGCGCGGACAGCGCGCAGGACCGGCCCTACATCGTCAGCCCGAAGGCGCTGGCGGCTCAGCTCGACGCGCTCGACCGCGCGGGCTACCACCCCGTCACCGGCGAGGCGCTCGTGGCGCACGTCGCCATCGGCAAGCCGCTGCCCCCCAAGCCGGTCCTGCTGACCTTCGACGACGCCTCCGAGGGCCAGTACAGCCAGGCGTTCCCGTTGTTGCGGCGCCACCACTTCGTCGCCACGTTCTTCGTGATGACGGTCGTGCTCGGCAAGCCCGGATGGCTGACCACCGGCCAGGTGCGCCGGCTCGCCCGCGCGGGCATGACGATCGGCCCGCACACCTACGACCACCACGCCGTCCCCCGGTACTCCGGCGGCGACTGGAACACGCAGCTCGTCGAGCCGGCCGCCGAGCTGGCGAAGCTCGTCGGCCACCCCCTGCGGCTGTTCGCCTACCCGTTCGGACTCTGGAACCGCGAGGCCTTCTCCCACCTCGACGCCGCGGGCTACGTCGCCGCCTTCCAGCTCGCCGACAAGCTCGACCGCCGCGACCCGCTGTGGACGCTGCGGCGGATCATCGTCCCGGAGCTCTCAGGCCGCGAGCTGCTGCGCCAGATGCGGCAGGACTTCTAGCCACGAGTGTCACCTCGACCCCCGAGGGGGTGGTGGAGATGACATTCGTGGGGGCCGGGCGCCCGGCAGCAGCCACGAGTGTCGTCTCGATCGGCCAGGAGCCGCTCGAGACGACACTCGTCGCCACTCGGCGGCTCGAACCCTCTCCCTACGCAGCCGCCGTTGACGTTCGCCGGCACCACCAGGGCGCTAACGGCGCCCCCCGCCCGCCCCCCGCGTAGGCGCCGAGGTCGACGATGAAGGCGAAGCCGACGAGGAACCACTCGACGCCCTGGACCGTCCGGTGCGAGTGCCACATCCAGGCGTAGGCGAGCGTCGTCCACGGGAGCAGGAAGAAGCCGGCGAGCGGCACGAGCCAGGAGTCGAAGGCGCGGTCGAGCAGGTTCGTGAGCAGCCACGTCACCACGAGCGCGAAGCGCGGCGAGATGAACGCGAACAGGAGGACCAGGCAGCCCACGGCCCGGGATGCTCCCACTCAGCGGCGGTCGGCGACGCGCTCGTAGACCTCGGCGGTCGCGCGCGCCGCCGCTGCCCATGAGAAGCGCGCAGCGCGCTCCCTGCCTGCCACACCCAGCCGCTCGGCGTCGCCGAGCGCCGCCGCGATCGCGCGGGCGATGCTCGGCGGGTCGCCGGGGTCGAGCCAGACAGCGGCGTCGCCGGCCACCTCGCGCAGCACCGGCAGATCCGAGCACGCCACCGGCACGCCTCGGGCCATCGCCTCGAGCACCGGCAGGCCGAAGCCTTCGAACCGGGTCGCGGTCACCACTAGTGAAGCCGCGGCGTAGAGCGCCTCCAACTGCTCGACGTCGACCGCGCCGAGCAATCGCACGTCGTCGGCGACACCCCGCTCGCCCGCGCGCGCCCGCAGCGCCCCGGTGTCGGTCCCATGGCCCGCGAACGCGAGCACGGGGCGGGCGCCGGCGGGGACGAGCGCGAGGCCGTCGACGAGCGCCGCGAGGTTCTTGTGCGGCAGGTCGGAGGCGACGCTGAGCGCGAGCGGCCGCGCGCCCTGGCCGACGTCGGCCGGCGCGGGCGGCGATGCCGGCGGCGGTGTCACGCCGTTCGGGACGACCGCGACGCGCCCCGCGGGGAGCCTTAGCTCGCGCTCGATATCGGCCGCCGACGCGTGCGAGACGGTGATGACGCGGTCGGCGCGGCGCGCGGCGGCGGTGACGAGCGCGTTGGTGCCGAGCCGCATCGCGGTCGGCACCGCCTCGGGCAGCCGCCGCCACAGCACGTCGTGGACGGTCAGGACGCGCGCGCGGCCGCCGTGCAGCGGCCCGAAGTTCGCGACCGAGTGCAGGACGTCGAGCTCGCCCGCGGCACGAGGCAGCTTCCACAGCTCCCCGAGCGCCCACGAGGAACGCGCGACGCCGGAAGACCCGATCTCGATCACCTCGGCCGCGTCGCTCCAGAACCCGGAAACCCCGGCCGCCGTCTCCCGGTTGATGAACGTGAGCAGGTCGAGGTCGGGCCGCTCGGCTGCGAGCCCGCGCACGAGCTCGCGCGCATAGGTCTCGCGCCCGCCGGTCTCGCCGGGCACGAGGAACAGCAGGTCGAGCCCGACCCTCACGGCAGCGCGGCGCGCACGAGCCGCCAGTAGGCGGCCTGGGCGGCGGCCAGCGGACGCACCTGCGCGACGGCGCCGAGGAACGGCGAGTCCAGGCCCGCGGTAAGCCCGTCCGCGAACGCGCGCGCGCTGACCGTCGCCGCCGCCTGGACGCCGGCGCGGCGGCGCAGCAGCTCGCGCAGCCCGCGCACGACGGCGGCCTGCGCGCGCAGCTTCGCCGCGAGCCAGCCGCCGCGCGCCGCGGCGGCGACGAACGCGACCTCGGCCAGCAGCAGCGCCGGCAGCAGCGCCGCCAGCAGCGGGCGGGGGTAGGCGCCGAGCACGGTCGCCCAGCGGTTGCGCTCGAGCAGGAACCACTTCTGCTCGCCCTTGGAGAACTCGTAGTCGTGCTCGACCACGGCCGCCCGCGCGAGCCCGATCTCCCAGCCCGCGAGCCGCAGGCGCAGCGAGAGGTCGAGGTCCTCGCCGTACATGAAGTAGTCCGGGTCGAAGCCGCCCGCCGCATCCCACGCCCCGCGGCGCACGACGAGCGCGGCGCCCGAGGCGAAGCCGACCGCGCGATCCTCGGCGATCGCGCTCACCGCGGAGCCGTAGCCGCCCGACCAGCCGACGCCGAGCCAGTGCACCTCGCCGCCGCTCGTGTTGACCTCGGCGCCGCCCGGGAGCGCGACGAGCGCCTGCCATGCGCCCCAGTCCGGGTGCGCGCCGGCAGCGGCCCGCAGCGCCTCGAGGCAGCCGGGCGCGGGCCGGGCGTCGGGGTTGAGGAAGAACAGCAGCGGCGCGGTGGTCGCCGCGGCGCCGGCGTTGCAGCCACCGGCGAAGCCGAGATTGCGCTCCAGGCGCAGCACGCGCGCGCCCCCGGCCGCGCCCGCCGGGTCGTCGGAGGACGCGTTGTCGACGATCAGCAGCTCGTCGCCGTCGGCGAGCTGCGGCGCCACCGCCGCGAGGGTGTCCGGGAGATGCCGCGCGGAGTCGTAGGCGACGATGACGACGGCGAGCGCCGTCAACGGGTGCTGGTCAGCTCGGCGGCGTCGGCCTCGGCGTTGGCCGACTCGGCCTCGCCGAGGCGGCCGCGCAGCTCGTCGACCTCGTGCTGGAGCAGGCCGACGCGCTGGGCCAGCACCTTGGTCTGCTCCGCCAGGCGCGAGATCACGAGCGAGAAGTGCAGCAGCAGCACCAGCACGAAGCCGAAGGCGACCGCGAACAGCGCCGACGGGGCGTAGAAGATCCCGACCGCCGAGGCGAGCTCCTCCAGCGCGCCGCGCCAGATCGAGAGGCCGAGCAGGACGGCCGAGGAGAACAGCCACAGCAGCGCGTAGCGCTCGAGCAGGCGGCGCTGGCGCACGAGCTCGAACACGAGCGCGAACAGCCCGCCGGTGACGACGATCGCGAGGATCTGAAGGCGTGAGACGTCCATCTCTAGATCCCCGGCTCTCCGGCCACCGGAGCCGGCCCGCCGGCGCGCACCGTCGGGCGTGCGCGGAACAGCCCGACGAACACCGCGAGCAGCACCTTGACCATGTAGTAGACCGAGCGCGTCGAGTTGATCGACGAGACGCCGCCGGTGCGCTCGCGCATCTTCACGGGCAGCTCGACGCTCGCGAGCTGGTGCGCGTGCATCAGCAGCACCGCCTCGACCTCGGGGTAGTCGTGCGGGTAGTCGCGGGCGAACAGCTCGATGCCGCGGCGGCCGGCCATGCGCAGGCCCGACGTCGGGTCGGTCACCTGCTGGCCGACGATGCGCGAGAGCACCCACGAGAAGATCCGGATGCCGAGGCGGCGCGGGGCGGAGGAGCGGAAGCCGTCGCCGTCGGCGGCGAGGAAGCGTGAGCCCGTGACCATGTCGAGCTCAGGGTGCCCGTTGAGCTGCTCGAGCATGTAGCCGAGGCAGCGCGGGTCGTGCTGGCCGTCGCCGTCGACCTGCACCGCGACGTCGTAGCCGCGCTCCGCGGCGTACATGTAGCCCGACTGCACGGCGCCCCCGATGCCGAGGTTGTACGGGTGGCGGAGGACCTCGGCGCCGGCGGAGCGGGCGCGGTCGGCGGTGTCGTCGGTGGAGCCGTCGTCGACGACCACGACGTCGAAGCCGGGGGCGTGCACGCGCAGCTCGTCGACGACGCGCGAGATCGACGCGGACTCGTTGAAGGCGGGGACGATGGCGAGATGACCAGGCATGGCAACGGTGAAACGGCGCTGCATGGCGCGAGTTTCGGTGGTTCAGGGTATCGACGGCAGCGGCGAGCGACCATCTAGGCTCATCCACTCGCCGTGTCCGGCCAGACGACACTCGAGCCCGCCGCGGGACCGTCGCGGCCGGCGGCGCGCGCAGGCGCTCGCCGCCGTGCCCCCCTGCTCGCGGCCCTCGCCGTCGCGGCCGTGGTCGTGATCGGGCTCGTGGCGTACGCGCTGTTCGGGACCGCCGAGCCGCGCGTCGCCGGGATCACGTACGTGTTCCCGCAGGCGGTCATCACCACGGTCAAGCCCAACAGCGAGGTCTGCCAGGCGGCGCGCGTGCCGGACGGCACCGGCGCCGTCGAGCTGCTGAGCCCGACGCCGTCCAGGGACGTCTCGGTCCGCCTCCGGCCGCGCGCGGCGGGCGGGGTGCCCGCGGCGACGCGATCGGCGGCCGTGCGCCCGGGCGTGGGCGGCGCCGTGCTCGTGACGCTCGACAAGACCCTTCGGCGCGACGAGGAGGCCGACGTGTGCGTGCGCACCTCGGGCGCCCCGCTGCCGCTCTACGGCGACCTCTCGAACAACGGGATGAGCATCGACGGCCGTCCGGTCAAGGGCTCCCTCTGCCTGACCTTCTACCGCGAGGGGAAGGAGACCGCCTTCGACATGATCCCCGTCGTCGCCGCTCGCATCGGGCGGCTGCGCGGCGCCTTCGGCGGGTCGTGGCGGGCCGCGGTGAGCGCGGTCCTGCTGCTGGGCGCGCTCGTGCTCGCGGCGACGCTGCTCGTGAAGGGCGGCGGCTCGAAGCGGCGCCGGGGGCTCGTCGCGCTGTACGCGGTCGGGACCCTCAACGCGCTCGCGTGGAGCCTGTTCACGCCCGCGCTCCAGATCCCCGACGAGCCCGCGCACCTCGCCTACGTGCAGGACCTCGTCGAGAAGGGGCAGCCGCCGCAGCCGATCGGCTCGTCGCTCTCGCCCGAGCTCAACGTCGTGGTCGACAGCGTCAACGTCACCCACGTCAACTACCGCCGCGACGCACGACCCCCGTGGTTCGCCTCCGACGACGCGGTGGCCGCCGCGCGGCTCGCGACCGAGCCGAGTCGCGTGAATCTCGCGTGGTACCTCCCGGTGGCTGACTACCCGCCCGCCTATTACGCCGCGATGGCGCCCGTCTATGGCGCGGTCACGTCGCGGGGCGGCTCGACGCTCGACGCGATCACCCCCATGCGCGCCGTCTCGGCGCTGCTGGCCGGGTTCGCGGTGCTCGGGGTCTTCCTCTTCCTGCTCGAGCTGTTCCCCGAACGCCGCTACCTGGCGCTCGCGATCGCGCTGATCTGCGCCTACCAGCCGCTGTTCACGTTCATCTCCGGCGGCGTCAACCCCGACGCCCTGCTGATCCCGATCGGCGTGGCGATGTTCTGGCTGTTCGCGCGTGCGTTCCGGCGCGGGCTGAGCGTGCCGCTGGCGATCGGCCTGGGGCTGCTGCTGTCGACCGCGCTGCTGACCAAGGTCGCGGCGCTCGGCTTCGTCCCGGGCTGGCTGGCGGGCGTGGCGCTGCTGCTGTGGCGGGAGCGGGCGCGCGGCCGGCGCGGCACGCTCGCGCGCGCCGCGGCCGCCGTGCTGCCCGCGGCGCTCCTGCTGCTCGCCTACGGTGCGCTCAACGCCTGGGCGTGGCACCGTCCGGTGCTGCCGACCGGGCTGACGGGAGGCGGCGGGGAGGCGGCTCCGGTGGTCCAGGGCCCGCACCAGGTGGTCTCGGGCTTCGTCGTCTACCTGTGGGAGTACCTGTTCCCGCGCTTCGGGCACATGACGGACTTCTTCCACTCCTCGTGGACGCCGAAGGACCTGTGGGTGCCGGCGTGGCTGGGCAAGTTCGGGTGGGCGGACTACGGCTTCTCCAACGGCGTCAACCGCGGGGCGCTGATCGTCTACGCCGTGATCGCGATCGGGGCGATCGTCGGGCTCGTCCGCCTGCTGCACGAGCGCCGCGGCCAGTGGGCGCCGATCGCGGTGGCCGCGCTGCTCGGCATCGGCCTGATCGTCGCGATCGCGAAGGCCGGCTATCCCCTGCGCGCGGCCGGCAACTTCATCTTCGAGCAGGGCCGCTACTACATGCCGTTGCTGCCGCTGTTCGCGCTCGCGATCGCGCTCGCCGCCCGCAACCTTCGCCCGCGCGCCGGGCACGCGATCGTGGTGTTGCTGGTGCTCGTCTCGATCGCGCACCTCGGCGGTGCGCTCGCGCTGACGGTCCAGCGCTACTACACGTTCTCGGCCTACATCGAGCAGGAAAACGCGGTTGCCGCGCAGCGCTAGCAAGATCGGCGCGGCCTTCGCGGTGCTGGCGCTCGTCGCGGTGCTGCTCGCCGGTCTGCTGCGATCCCGGCCGCACTACGCCGGCACCAACGCCGTGCGCGCGCAGCAGCTCGTCGCGCCGCTCAAGCCCGGCCGGACCGTCTGCCAGAAGGGCGAGCTCGTGCCCTTCAAGGCCTCCACCGTCGAGGTCTCGGTGGCCACGCGCGGGCAGCCCGGCCCACCGCTCACGGCCGAGCTGCGCCGCGGCGGGCGCGTGCTCGCCCGCGGCTCGCGCCGCGGCGGCTACAGGGACGGCCTCGTCGCCATCCCGATCCCGGTGGTGCGCAAGACGCTGGTGGGGGTCGACGTCTGCCTGCGCGCGACCGCGGGCGTTCCGGCGCAGCTGTACGGCCAGGTCAACGGCCAGGGCAAGCTCGTGATCGGTCGCAGGTCCGTCCCCGGCGTCTTCCGGATCGCCTACATGCGGCCGGGCCGCGAGAGCTGGCTCGCGCTCGCGCCGACGATCGCGCACCGCTTCGCTCAGGCCAAGACGCGCGTCGCGACGCCGTTCACGCTCTGGCTGCTGCTCGTGGCGGTGGTCGGCGTGGCCGGCCTCGCGGTCCGCGCCGCGGTCAGCGACGACGACGACGAGGCGGTCGCATGAGACGCCGCCTCCACAGCGTGCCGCGCGCGGCGTGGCTGTGCGCGCTCGTGGCCGTCGTCAACGGCATCGCGTGGTCGCTGCTCGTGCCGCCGCTGCAGTCCTTCGACGAGACGGTGCACGTCTACTACGGCCAGTTCTTCGCGGAGACCTACAACGTCCCGCGCCCGATCCCCGGCTCGGTGCTCTCCGAGGACGAGCTGGCGATCGTCAACGGCGTCAAGCTGTTCGACGTCGTCGGCAACACCGACGGCCACCCGCCGTGGACGGAGGTCGAGGACGACGGGCTCGACAAGGCGCTCGTGTCCGGCCTCGGCCGCGTCAGCCAGGGCGCCGACGGCGGCGTCGGCGCCTACCCGCCGCTGTACTACGCGCTCGGCGCGATCGGCTACAAGCTCTCACCGTGGGAGTCGCTGCTCGACCGCCTGGAGGCGATGCGCCTCGCGTCGGTCCTGCTCGCGGGCCTGACCGCGCTGTTCGTCTGCCTGTTCGCGCGCGAGCTGGTCCCGCGGCCGGTGTGGGCGTGGCGGGCCGCGGGCCTCGTGGCGGCGTTCCAGCCGATCTTCGGATTCCTGTCGGGCGTCTTCAACCCGGACATGGGGATCGCCGCCGGCAGCGCGGTGCTGTTCTACGGGATCGCCCGCGCGTGGCGGCGCGGGCTGACGCTGCGCCTCGGGGTGTTGATCGGCGCGGCGCTGGCGGGCGCGTTCCTCTCCAAGCTCGCGGCGGCCGGGTTCGTGCCGGGCGCGGCGCTGGCGGTGCTGCTCCTGGCGTGGCGGCAGAAGGCCTACCGCGGGCTGTTCAGCTTCGCCGCCGCGGCGGGCGTGCCGGTGCTCGTCTACATGGCCCTCAACAAGTTCCTGTGGGATCGCCCGCTGCTGCTCGGGGGCGGCGGCGTGGCGTCGGGCGGCCCCCCGAAGCCCGGCAACTTCAAGGAGATGCTCACGTACGTGTGGGAGAGCTTCCTGCCGCGGCTGCCGTTCATGCAGGACCGCTTCGTCTACGACTTCCCACTCTGGGATCGCTACATGCGCGGCTGGGTCGGGAAGTTCGGCTGGGGCGACTACCAGTTCCCCGAATGGGTCGCGATCGTCACGGCAGTCGTGCTGTCGCTGCTGCTGATCGCCGCGATCGCGCTGGCCGTGCGCCACTGGGGCGCGTTCGTGCGGCGCTGGCCCGAGTGGCTGTCCTACGCCGGCCTCGCGCTCGGGATGCTGTTCCTGCTCGGCTACACGGGCTACGGCTGGAAGCGCGACACCGGCACGGACTTCGAGCAGGGGCGCTACCTGCTGCCGCTGATGGCGCTCTACGCCGGCCTCATCGCGGCGGGCCTGCGCGGGCTCGGCGCGCGGGCCGGGCCGGTTATCGCCGGCCTGCTCGTGGTCGCCGCGGCGTCGCACTCGATCTGGGCGCAGCTCATGACGATCGCGCGGTTCTACGGTTAAGCCGTGATCCCCGGTCGCATCCTCGTGACGGGCGGTGCCGGCTTCGTCGGCGCGAACCTCTGCCTCGCGCTGGCCGAGCGCCACCCCGGCACCGACGTGGTCGCGCTCGACTCGCTCAAGCGACGCGGGTCCGAGCTCAACCTGCCGCGCCTGCGCGCGGCCGGCGTCGAGTTCGTCCACGGCGACGTGCGCGAGCGCGACGACCTGCTGGCGATCGAGCCGGTGCAGGCGATCGTCGAGTGCTCGGCCGAGCCGTCCGTGCTTGCCGGGATGGGCTCGGGCGCGGACTTCGTCGTGCAGACGAACCTGCTCGGCGCGCACAACTGCTTCGAGCTCGCCCGCCGCGACGGCGCGCAGGTGATCTTCCTCTCGACCAGCCGCGTCTATCCCGTCGCCCCGCAGCTCGAGCTCAACCTGCGTGAGGAGGAGACGCGCTTCGTGCTCGAGGCGTCGCAGCCGGTCGCGGGGGCGAGCGAGCACGGGATCGCCGAGGACTTCCCGCTCGCCGGCGCGCGCACGCTCTACGGCGCCACGAAGCTCGCCGCCGAGCTGCTGCTGACCGAGTACGCCGACTCGTTCGGCATCCGGGCGACGATCGACCGCTGCGGCGTGATCGCCGGGCCGTGGCAGATGGGCAAGGTCGACCAGGGCGTCTTCACCCATTGGCTGCTCGCGCACTACCAGCGGCGGCCGCTGACCTACATCGGCTACGGCGGCACGGGCAAGCAGGTGCGCGACGTGCTCCACGTCGACGACGTCTGCGCGCTCGTGCTCGAGCAGCTCGCCGACCCCGGAGGCTGGGACGGCGCGACGGTCAACGTCGGCGGCGGCGTGGCGGGCTCACTGTCGCTGCGGGAGACGACCGACATCTGCGTCGAGCTGACCGGCAACGAGGTGCCGATCGAGCCCGTCGCGCAGGCGCGGCCGGGCGACGTGCCGCTCTACGCGACCGACTGCCGGCGGCTGTTCGCGCGCACGGACTGGCGGCCGCTACGAACGCCGCGGACCGTGCTCGAGGACACGCTGGGCTGGATCGAGGCGAACGAGCGCGACGTGCTCGCGGCGCTCGGATGAGCGTCGCCGCCGAGCGGCGCGCGGACCCGGCGCCCGAGGGGCCGGTCGCCGCGCCGCCGCACCGCCCCGACCGACGCGCCGTCGTCGCGCTCGTGCTGATGCTGCTCGCCGGGCTCGCGCTGCTGCTGTACCTCGGCCGCGACACGACCTTCTTCTTCGACGAGTGGGACTGGGTCCAGCACCGCCGGGACTGGACCTTCGGGGCCCTGCTCGAGCCCCACAACGAGCACCTCTCGGTGGTGCCGGTCCTGCTCTACAAGCTGCTCTTCGCGACGGTCGGGATCGACCACTACTGGCCCTACCGGGTGGTCGGGCTGGCGACGCACACGCTCGTCGTGGCCGGGCTGTTCGCCTACGCGCGGCGTCGCGTCGGCGACGTGCTCGCGCTCGCGGCCGCCGCGACGATCCTGTTCCTCGGCAAGGGCTGGAACGACGTGCTGTGGCCGTTCCAGATCGGCTTCATGGCCTCGATGGCGGCCGGGATCGGTGCGCTGCTCGCGCTCGACCGGGGCACCCGCCGGGGCGATGTGCTGGCCGCGGTGCTGGTGCTGATCGCCCTCGCGTCCTCCTCGCTCGGCCTGCCGCTGGCGGCCGCGCTCGCGCTCGAGGTGCTCGGCCGGCCGGATCGCCGCGCGCGCTGGTGGATCGTCGCGGCGCCGGTCGCGCTGTACGCGGTCTGGTGGGCCGGCTACGGGCGCGAGGGCGTCGCCACGCTCGACAACCTCTTCGCCACGCCCGGCTACGTCATGGAGGCGTTCGCGGGCGCCGCGGGCGCGGTCGTCGGGCTGGGGCTCGAGTGGGGGCGGATCCTCGCGGTGCTCGGCGCGATCGTGCTGCTGGGCGCGCTGCGCGAGCGCGTGGGGATGACGTGGCGCCTGGCGGCGCTGATCGCCCTGCCGCTGCTGTTCTGGGCGCTGACCGGCCTCGCGCGGGCCGACCTCAACGAGCCCGCCGCGTCGCGCTACCTGTACCCCGGCGCGCTGTTCCTGCTGCTGATCGCGATCGAGGCCGGTGCGGGCGCCCGGCTCTCGCGCCGCGGCCTCGCCGTGCTCGGCCCGCTGCTGCTCGGCGCGCTGATCGCCAACGTCGGCGCGATGCGCGACGGCGCCGGCTTCCTGCGCGACCGCGCCGCGGAGCTCGAGGGCGGCCTCGCCGCGACGCGGCTCGCGCAGCAGGGGCTCTCGCCGTCGTTCCAGCCCGAGCCGCAGACGGCGCCGCAGATCCGCGCCGACTTCTACCTCGCGGCCGTCAAGGAGCTCGGCTCGCCGGTGCCGCCGCCGAGCGAACTGCCGACGCTCTTCCAGTCCTCGCGCATGCACGCGGACGCCACGCTGGAGCGTGCCTACGACCTGCAGCTGGGCCCGGGCGCCACGCCCGGCGGCAGCGCGCCGAAGGTGGAGTTCGCCGACAAGGCCGGGCTCGTCGCGCGCGGCCCGTGCGTCGCGATCACGGCCCAGGGCCCCGGCGCGGCGGCGCAGCTCGTGCTGCCTCGGGGCGGGCTGACCGTGGTGCCGGACAACGGCGGCGCGAAGGTCACGCTGCGGCGCTTCGCGGACGGCTACGGCGGCCCGAAGCTCGGCGCGGTGCCGCGCGGCGCCGGACCGACGGCGGTCCGGATCCGGGCGGACGCGTCGACGGTGCCGTGGCGGGCGCAGCTCGAGGTCGACGGTGTCGTCCGGGCCTGTGGCGTCGCCGGTTAGCCGCGCGACGGCGACGAGTGTCGTCTCGACCACGCCACAGGGGGTGGAGACGACACTCGTCGGGCAGGGCGCTCCGCACTGACCCTGACCAGCCGCCGTTGACGTGCGCTGGTCCGCCGCGAACGCCTAGCTGCCGCGAGCGCGGCGCACCTTGTACATCGCACGGTAACCGCCCCGCAGCGCGCCGAACACCGTCCGCTTGAGGGCCGGCCGCGCGGACACCGCCAGCAACGCGAGCTGGTCGTCGGGCGTGAGCCAGCCCTTCGGGCCGACGAGGGACATCGCGAGGTCCGACAGCGATTCGCGGGGCTCGGCCGACGCCCGCGCCGGTGCCACCGCGGCCTCGCGGTAGACGCCGATCAGCTGCTCGATCGCGCGCTCCCACGTGTAGCCCGCGGCCACCGCGCGCACCGCCGCCACGTGCGCGTCGCGCGCCTCCGGGTCCCCGATCAGGGCCGCGGCCCGCACCGCGCTCGCCTCGACGTCCCAGGGCACGATGCCCGCGAGCTCGGCCGGCAGCAGGTCGGCCATCGAGGACTGCGCGGCCCATAGCGCCGGCGCCCCGGCCTCCGCCGCCTCGTAGGGGATGAAGCCGAAGCCCTCGTAGACGGTCGGGTAGAGGACGAGCGCGGTGTTCTCGTACAGCCAGGCCTTCTCGGGCTCGCCGGTCTGGCCGACGTCGACCACGTGGCGGGCGACGTCGGCGTGGGCCTCGAGCCACACGCGCTCCTCGTCGGCCGACGTGCCCTGCGCGGCGTGCGGGCCGGCGAACACGAGCCGCCCCTCGAAGCCGTGGGCGCGCCGCAGCTCGGCGAACAGCTCGAGCGCGAAGCTGCGGTTCTTGTGCAGGAAGTCGGTGCCGAGGCAGAGCAGGAAGGGCGCATCGGCGAGCTCGGCGGCGGGCGGCGCGGGCCCGGTCTCCGAGACCACGACGCGGTGGTCGACCCCGAGCGGCACGACCCGCGCGCGCTCGTCGTCGACGAGATCCTCGCTCTGGGCGTCGCGCCGCGCATGCGGCGAGATGAACACCACGCGGTCGGCGAACGCGAGCGCGGTGCGGGTGAGCCGGCGGTAGCCCGTCCACTGCGCGTAGTCGTCGAAGTAGACGGGGTTGTGGTACGCGATCGCGTCGAGCTGGGTGAGCACGACGCGCCGCCCGAGGCGGCCGAGCAGCAGCAGGTCGCGCGGCGTCGTCACCTGGTACGGGCGGTGGACGATGTCGGTCGGCACCGTGTCGTCGTCGACCTCGTCGTGCCAGATCCGCTCGACCCCGAGATCGTCGAGCACGGCGCGCGCCGAGTCGCCGAGCGAGCGCGGGACGGTCACGCGCAGGCGGATGTCTTCGCGCCGGGCGAGGCCGCCGATCAGCTCGAGCGCCAGCACCTGCGTGCCCGTGCGGGTCGGGCCGAGCGAGGAGCCGTCGAGCGTGACCGACAGGCTGCCGACGGCGAGCCGGGCGGCGGCCAGCGAGCGCGCGAGCGGGAGCGCCTCGGACCGTGCCGCCTCGTCGACCGCCTTGGCGTAGTAGCGGTAGCGGCGGTTGAGCTCGGCCTCGTTGGCGGACTGGCGCTCGCTCCGCAGGGTCCCGAACGTCCCTGCGCCGCGGTGGTAGACGTAGAGGTCGTCGGCGACCACGTGCCAGAGCCCGCGCGCCGTGCAGCGCTGCGAGAAGTCGACCTCCTCGCCGTAGCCGGGCGAGAACGCCTCGTCGAAGTGGCCGACGAGCTCGAGCGCCGAGCGCCGGATGTAGAGGCAGTGCCCGACGCCCGTCGGGATCCGCGGGTGAAGCCGCGGCGATGCGCGTGCGATGCGCGCGTCTGCCTCGGTGATCGAGAGCCCCGGCGGCGGCAGCGGCGACGGGCGGTCGCGGTCCGGGACCGAGAGGATCGTGCCGTGGTTCGACAGCGTGCTGGCGGTCGCCACGAGCGCGTCCGAGTAGGCGGCCGCGCGCAGCCGCTCGAGCCAGGCGGCGGGCACGACGGTGTCGGAGTTGACGATCACCACGTCGGCCGGCGCGGTGTCGCGGAAGACCGCGTTCATGTTGGCGACGAAGCCGAGGTTCTCGGCACGGCGGACGTACTCGACGCTCAGTCGCCCCTCCGCCTCCGCGGCGAGGCGGCGCGTGAACGTCTCGATCTCCGGATCCGGGCCGGCGTCGTCGGCGACGAGCACGTGCGTGCCGGGTGGCGTGTGCTCGACGACGCTGCGCAGGCACTGCTCGAACAGCTCGCGCGCCCCGAACACGGGGATGCAGACGACCGCCTCGCCGCGCTTCACTCGTCGTCGCCGATCCGTCGCTCGAGCTCGGAGAGCTTCGCGTCCGCCTCGATCCCCATCCGCCGCGCGCTCGAGATGCCCCGCCGCGCCCGCCGCAGCTGCTCCTCGAGCTCGTCGATGCGCTGGGCCTGCTCCTCGAGCGCCTTCAGCACGCGGCCGTTGAGGTCGCGCTGGTGGAACGTGTACGGGCGCACGGCGCGCAGCGCCTTGCCCCCGGTCGTCTGGGCGACGCCGGGGCTGCCCTCGCCGCGGTCGTAGGCGTGCTTGTCGCGCAGATCCTGCAACGCCTGGGAGCGCGCCGCCGGGCCTGGCGTCTCGACCGGAGCGGTGGCCGCGAGCCGCTCGAGCCGCGCGCGCATCGCCGCGCCGGTCGCCTCGGGCGAGAACGCGGCTTCGACGTCGCGGCGCCCGCGCTCGGCCCGCTGCCGCACGGCCTCGCCGCCCGCGCGCACCGTGCGCATGAGCTCGGCGGCGTGGCCGAGGTCGGGCTCGGCCCACTGCGCGTCGGGCGGATAGATGTCGATGCCCTCGCCGACGCGCGTGAGCTCGTAGCCGGCCAGCCACGAGTTGGCCGGCGTCATGAACTGGAGGTTGCCGGAGTAGCCGGTCGCGATCACCGGCTTGCCGAGCAGCATCGCCTCCGCCAGCGAGAGCCCGAAGCCCTCCGAGCGATGGAGGGACACGTAGGCGTCGGCGCGCGCGAGCAGCGCGTCCTTCTGCGCGACGGGCAGGAAGCGATCGATCACGTGGACGTCGGCGCGCCCGGCGGCGGCGCGCTCGAGCTGCGCCAGCGACTCCGGCTTGGCGTCGCCGTTGAAGGACTTGATCACGAGCTGCGCGCCGTCGCCCGGCTCGAACGCGCGCGTGTAGGCCTCGACGAGGCCGACCGGGTTCTTGCGCCGCGCGGTCGAGAAGAAGTCGAACGTGAACAGGAACGTGAACGCGTCGCCGAGCTCGATCGGCAGCGCACCCTCCGCAGCCGCCGGCGCGAGCACGGGCTGCGGCAGCGTCACGACCGGGACGGGCGAGGCGGGGGCGAGCACGCTCGTCACGTACTCCGAGTTCGTCCAGATCTCGTCGACCAGCGCGAACGCGGCGTCCCAGCCCGGCGGGAGGGTCGATGCCTCCCACGCCCACACGCCGATCGTGCGCTTGTCCTCGAAGAACTGCGCGCCGACGTGCCGGGCGAACCCCGGGAGCTCGAACGCGTTGACGCAGACGAGGTTGAAGGGGTACTCGACGGCGGGCCGCCGGTCGTCGAAGGCGGTCCGCTTGGGGTGCGGGAGCCCCGGGTCGACGACCTCGGTGCGCACCGGGACGCCCGCCGTCTCGAGCGCGGCCACGTAGAGCCGCGCCGCCTCGCCGACGCCGAGGCCGCTGCGCAGGTACCCGGCGACGTTGACGCCGAGTCCGGGCGGCTCGCCCCCGCCGCTCCAGGCCTCGGGCGCAGGCTGCGGCGCGAGCGCCTCCGGGACGCCCTCGCGGCGGCCGTCCGTGCGCGCCCAGTGCACGAAGCGCTCGCCGTCCTCGTCGTCGAGCGCCTGGAAGGAGTCACGGAGGTCCAGGCGCCGCGCGCGCAGCGCCTCGAGGTAGCGCGTCACGCCCTGCGAGGCGCCGGCCGAGGCGGGGCCGTTGGCCCACTCGACCAGCCGGTGCGCGCCGTCGAGGCTCGTGAGGTCGCCGAACTCGACGCCCTCCGCGATGCCGGTGGCGACCAGGTCGCGCAGCGCGCCGTCGACCGCCACGCCGTTGGCCAGCCGCGCCATGGGGTCGAGCGGCTCGTCCTCCCCGCGCTCGACCCAGCCCGCGGCACGCAGACGGTCCGCGTAGTCCTCGCACAGCTCGGGCAGGCGCGAGGCGAGCCGGTCGGGGCGGCCGGGATCGAAGCCGGCGAAGCGGAACGTGCGCGCACCCTCGAGCTCGCGCTCGTGCAGGTTCCAGGGCGCGACGCCGTAGGTCGGGTCGTGCAGGACCTCGACGTCCCCGAACAGCTCGACCGCGGCATCGAGCGCGTGCGGCCCGCCGGCCTCGGTGCGCAGCCGCTCGTCCTCGCGCTCGCGCCACCACTCGAGCACCGGGCCCGCGGCGGCCGCGACGCCGATCAGGCCCGAGTCGAACAGGCCGTCGGCGAGTACATCCTCGCTCGCGACGGGCTCGAGCACGCGCGGCACCAGGGTCACGTACTCGCCCGGCAGCGCGTCGAGCGGCTCGAGCACGAGCACGTCGGAGGCCAGCAGCACGGCCTCGCCGAGATGGGCGAGCAGGCGCGGCTCGAGGTAGCGCGTGGCCGCGCGCTGCGAGCGCCCGAGCAGCCGCCAGGTCTCGACGCCGTCGAGATCCCCGGGGCGCAGCACGTCGAACGGCTCGTCCTCGCGCAGGGCGGCGCCCGGCTCGTCGAGGACGAGCGCGGTCAGCGCCGTCGAGCCGAGCGAGTCAGCCAGGACGCGGGCGTACGGCAGCTCCGCCGCGGCGACGATCGTGCAGGCGCGCACGTCACAGTTCCTCGGCGATCGAAGGCGCCGAGCGGTCGAAGATCCAGTAGCCGAGCGCGCACACGATGATCAGCAGCGCGAGCGGGATCAGCAGCCGCGGTGCGCCCCCGATCGCGGCGGCGGCGCTCGGCGCCCCGGGATCGATGATCGCGTGCCGCGCCTGCTGGACGATCACCGCGAGCGGGTTGCACATGATCAGGTGCTGCAGCCGCGTGTCCGGGATCGTCTCGATCGGATACAGGATCGGCGAGGCGTAGAAGGAGATCTGCAGCGCGACGTCCCAGATCGGCTGCACGTCGCGGTAGCGCACGAACAGCGCCGAGAGCATCGTGCCGATGCCCGTGCACAGGAGCCCCAGGCCCAGGACGAGCGGGAAGATCTCGAACCAGCTCCAGCGCGGCTCGATCCCCGACGCCAGCACGAAGATCACGACCGCGAGGAAGTTGAGGACGAAGTTGAGGTAGGTCGTCAGCACCACCGACAGCGGGATGACGAGCCGCGGGAAGTGGACCTTGCGCACGAGCGACTCGCGGGCCGGGACCGACGCGACCGCCGTCCCCGTCGCCTCCGCGTAGAACGTGTAGATGATGATCCCCATCAGCAGCATGACCGGGTAGTTCTTCACGCCGCCGCCGAGGCGGACGAGCTGCGTGAACACGAAGTACAGGACCCCGAACAGCAGCAGCGGGCGCATCAGCTGCCAGAAGTAGCCGAGCACCGACCCGAAGAACTTGAGGCGGAACTCGAGCACGGCGAGCGTCCACGTCAGGGTCCAGAAGCGGCGCGGGTCGCCGCCCAGGGCGGACGGGCCGCGCATCGGGCGGAGCTCGCCGAAGCTTGCCTGGACGCCGGTCATGAGGCGGGCACTTCCGCGCGCTCGAGCCGCACGGTGTGCGGAACGTCGACCATGCCGCCGCCGGCGCGCGCGCCGGTGACGACGACCGTCGCCATGTTCTTGACCTTGACGTGGACGTCGTGGCCGCTGCCGCGGCGCGCGACCGTCGGCGTCGCGTGGTAGCGGCCAGGGGCGAAGTGGTTGTCGAACGCGACGCGAAAGCCGACGCGCTCGCCGGCCGCGAACGACCCCGTGCGCTCCTCGTGCCACAGGGTCGACGTGGCGAACGCGATGTCGTGATCGTCGGTGCCGAGCGCGAACGCGAAGACGGGATCCTCGTGTGCCGCGATGAACTGCACGACCGCGACGAAGGCGACGCGCCGCCCCTGCGAGAGGGTGTTCACGCGGTTGCCGTCGCCGTCCTCGAACCAGGCGTCGGCGATCTCCACCGTGCCGTCGCCCTCGTGGAGGCGGAGGTCGGCCTGGGTCGGTCCGCCCTGCGCGAAGTTCGTCTCGAAGTACTCGGCGGAGATCACGTCGGGCGTCCCGATCGAGACGACCTCGCCCTGCTCGAGCAGCATCGCGCGGTGGCAGAAGCGCGAGACGGTCGTCATGTCGTGCGTGACGAGCAGGATCGTCCGGCCCTCGTCGCGCAGCCGGTTGAACTCGTCGTAGCACTTCTGCTGGAAGGCGGCGTCGCCGACCGCCAGCACCTCGTCGATGAGCAGGATCTCGGCGTCGACCTGGATCATCACCGAGAACGCGAGCCGCACGAGCATCCCCGACGAGTAGTTCTTGAGCTTCAGCTCCTCGAACTCGCGCAGGCCGGCGAAGTCGATGATGCGGTCGTAGCGATCGAGCGCCTGGCGCCGGGTGAGGCCGAGCATGATCGCGTTGAGGATCACGTTGTCGCGCCCGGCGAGGTCGGGGTTGAAGCCGACGCCGAGCTCGATGAAGGTCGAGACGCGGCCGCCGACCAGGACCTGGCCGGAGTCGGCCCTGTAGATGCCGGCCATGCACTTCAGCAGCGTGCTCTTGCCCGAGCCGTTGCGCCCGACGATGCCGAAGAACTCGCCGCGGCCGACGTCGAAGGAGACGCCCTTGAGCGCGCGGAAGTCCTCGTTCTCGGAGCGCCGCAGCGGGTGCAGCGCTCGTTCCTTGAGCGTGTGGACGCGCTCCTTGGGCAGCGAGAACGTCTTCGAGACGTCGTCGACGACGACGGCGGGACCAGGGCCAGACACGAAAATGACGCTAGCGGATGGGCATGGCGAAGAAGCGCAGGCGAACCTCGCCCCGGTCGAGCGCCCGCGTGATCGTCAGCGTGTTCGTCCCCTGGTCGAGCGCGAACGGCGCCGGGAAGTCCGCACTCCTGGGCACGCGCAGCACGAGGCCGTCGCCCGCGGTCCCCGGGAGCAGCCGGCGGGAGCGGCCGCCGTCGAACTCGATCGCCCGCGGCAGCGCCCGGTAGACGAGCGTGCGCAGCCGCTCGAGGCCGCTCACGTCGATGCCGTCGATGCGCACGAAGACGACGCTGTGCGCGTCCGGCGCCGGCGGGATCGGCGCCGGCACACCGAACCTGGCCGTGCTCGTCATGAGCGGGCGCGGCGCGCCACAGCGATTCGGCGTGCGCTCGATCAGCATCCACGGCACGATCGTCTCCTGCTCGCGGAAATGGCAGAGCATCGCCCGCATCGTCGCGGGCTCGTCGATCTCCGGGCGCCGGATCGGGTTGCCGCGGTCGAGATAGACCCCGTCCTCGCGCAGGATGCGGTCGGGGCCCGAGGCGTCGCGCACGGCGGCCGCGTTGCGCTCGTCGAGCCTGCGCGTGTAGGCCGAGTAGCTCTGAAACACCGGCAGCGGGCGCCAGCGGAGATGCTGCACCCACACCAGCCCGGCCTCCACCGGGTCGATATGGACCGTGCCCGCGCGTGCGGCGACCACGAGCTTCGGGTCGATCCGGTCGAGCGGGAGGCGCGCCGCGCGCGCGGCGTCGATCGCGGCGCTGGTCTTCCCGCTGTCGGCGAGCAGCCGCGCCTGGTCGACGAGGTCGCTCGCGCGGGCGATCGGCGCGATGTAGGTCGCGGGGGTCACGCCCAGCGACGCGAGCAGCATCGTCAAGCCGAGCGCGCCGATCAGCCACGCTGACGCGCGCCGGTGCGGCACCCAGCCGAAGGCCACGAAGCCGCCGAGCAGCGAGGCGAAGAGGATGTTGGAGTGCACGGGGTCGTGGCGCACGAAGCCGGCCTTGAAGGTGGTGAACGCGAGCACCGTCCAGAGCGCGACCAGCCCCAGGCGGGAGCGGCTCGTCAGCAGGTCGCCGGCCCGCCACGCGACTGCGTAGCCGATCGCGATGAGGAGGAACGCGGCCGAGAGCTCCCATGCGGCGCCGGGATCCTCGAAGTACATCGCCGCGGAGTAGCCCGAGACGATCTGGAACGAGCCATCCAGGTAGTCGCCGATCGCACCGAGCGACTGCCCGGTGGCGAGCCAGCCGACGGCGAGCGCGCCGATCAGCCCGCCCGCGAACGCGCCGGCGGGCAGCCGTCGCGGCGAGGGGGCAGCGACCACGGCGACCACACCGAGCCCGGTCAGCGTGACCCCGGTATTGAGCTTCGAGAGCAGCTCGATCCCGGCCAGCACGCCGAGACCGAGGGCGATCAGCGCGGCCGGCCGCGAGCGGGCCAGTCCCGCTGCCAGGGCGACGGCGGCCGCGAAGGCGATCACGATCGTCGGCTCCTGCCACATCGCCGCCGCCAGCAGCATCGCGACGAGCGACGCGACCAGCAGCGAGCCGAGCGCGCGCCGCAGGCCCCAGATCAGCGTCGCGCACAGCGCGAAGTGCACGAGCAGCCCGTAGACGAAGGCCAGGCGCGCCGTCGACGCGTAGACGAGCATCGGCTCGCGCAGGAAGCCGAGCGGGCCGTAGGTGAACACGAGGTCGGGGCCGAAGTCGAGCCCGTCGTGCAGCGCCTGGCGGAGCGCGATCTCCCAGGCTCCGTCGAGGTCGAGCCGTGGCTGCAGGTTGCCCATGACCGGCCAGGAGACCAGCGTGACGAGCGCCGCGGCGAGCAGCGCGGGCGCGTGCGGCCGCAGGGTCTTCATACGGCGGCGAGACGCTAGCGGATGGACATGGCGCTGAACCTGAGCCGCACGGAGCCCTTGTGGTCGCTCTTGGTCACCGCGACGGTCTTCGCCGCCTGGTCGAGACCGAACGGCGCCGGATAGTCGGCGCGCGAGGGCACGCGCAGCAGCAGGCCGTCGCCCGCGGTGCCGGGGATGAGCCGGTTCGTGCGCCCGCCGTCCATGACGATCTGGCGCGGCAGCGCGCGGTACAGCGTCGATCGCAGCGTCTCCAGCCCCGAGACCTGGATGCCCTCGATGCGCACCATCACGACGCTCGACGCGTCGGGGGCGGGTGGCACCGGCGTCGGCGCGCCGAGCTTCGCATCGACCGTCCGCAGCGGCCGCTCCCGCCCGCAGCGCGGCGCGCTGCGCTCGAGCATCAGCCAGCGGCCGAAGGGTCCCTGGGCGGTGCGGAAGTGGCAGAGGATCGCGCGGGTCGCCGCGGGCGCCTCGAACGCGGGGTTGCGGCCATCGGCAACCGGCGCCTGCTCGCGCATGATCACGTCCGGCCCGCCGGGCGAGCGCGCGGCGGCGGCGTTGCGCCCATCGAGGGAGGAGGTGTAGGCGGAGTAGTTCTGAAACACGGGGAGCGGCCGCCAGCGCAGCCGCTGCGACCACACGAGGCCGGCGTCGGAAGGCTCGACGTGGACGGTCCGGCGGCCGATCGCCGAGACGAAGCGCCCGTCGAGCTGCTCGACGTCGCTGCGCTGCCGGCGGCCGCCGGCGATTGCGGCGTTCGTGTCGCTGCCGTCCATCAGCAGCCGCGCCTGGTCGACGAAGCTCCGCGCGCGCGCCAGCGGGGTGAACAGACCCTGCGGCGCGATCGGCCACGCGGCGAGCAGGGCGGCCGCGAACAGGGCGCCCAGCAGCCACGCTGTCTGGCGCCAGTGCGGCGCCCAGCCGAAGGCGATGAGCCCGCCCAGCACCGAGATGAAGTAGATGTTGCTGTGGCCCGCGTCGTGGCGCACGAAGGCCGCCTTGAACGAGGTGAACGCGAGCACCGCCCAGAGCGCGAGCAGCCCCAGCCGCGCGCGCGACGGCAGCAGGTCGGCGGCGCGCCACGCGACGAGCACGCCGGCGCCCGCGAGCCACGCGGCGACCCAGAACTCCCATTGGCGCCCAGGCTGCTCGGTGTACATCGCCTCTGAGTAGCCGGCGATGATCTCGTACGACCCGCGCAGGTAGGTGCCGATCTCTCCGGGCGACTGCCCGGTCGCGAGCCAGCCGACGGCGAGCGTGGCGACGGCAGCGGCCGCGAAGGCCGCCACGAGCGTCCGCCGTGGGGCGGGCGCCGCTGCGACCGCGATCAGCCCGAACGCCGTGACGGTGACGCCCGTGTTGAGCTTGTCGAGCAGCTCGATCCCGGCCGCCGCTCCGAGCACGAGCGCGCGCGCCGGCGCCGCGCGGCCGCGCGGCCGCGCCCCCACGAGCGCCACCGCGCCGATGAACGACAGGACCACCTCCGGCCCCTGGCCCACGGTCGCCGCCAGCGGCACCGCGAGCAGCACCGCGAGCAGGCGCGACCGCAGCGCATGGGTCAGCCCCCAGATCAGCGTCGCGGCGAGCGCGAGCTGCGCGAGCACGGTCCAGGCGAAGGCCAGCCGCGCGGGCCACGGGTAGACGAGGAGCGGCCGGTGCAGGAAGCCGAGCGGACCGTAGGTGAACAGCACGTCGGGCCCGAAGTCGAGGCCGCCGTGGAGGCTCTCGCGGAGCCCGATCTGCCACGCCCCGTCGAGGTCGGTGCCGGGCCGCAACGAGCCCGTGAGCGGCCAGGAGGCGAGCGCGACCACGGCCGCGGTGAGCAGAAATCCCGCGTGTGGCCGCAGCGACCTCATACGGCGGCGAGACGCTAGCAGCGCCAAACACCGCGACCTTGGCCGAAATCGCGCGTCTATAGTGGACGCCTCTCGCGGGCAGGCCTCGACTCGCCCCTGCGCGGTCCCCGTATGTCAACGATCCACGGAGACCCCCTCCACTTGACCCCCATCGCGATCGTCACCGGCTCCGGCGGCCTGATCGGCTCCGAATCCGTCATCCACTTCGCCGAGCGCGGCTACACCGTGGTCGGCCTGGAGAACGACATGCGCGCGCGCTTCTTCGGCGCCGAGGCCTCGACGCGCCGGATGTCCGAGGTGCTCGCCGAGCGGCTGCCCGACGAGTTCATCCACGAGGAGATCGACATCCGCGACGCCGACGGCGTCGCGCGCATCTTCGCCGAGCACGCCGGGTCGATCGAGGTGATCGTGCACACCGCCGCGCAGCCCTCGCACGACTGGGCGGCCAAGGACCCGCAGACCGACTTCGGCGTCAATGCCAACGGCACGCTCAACCTGCTCGAGGCCACGCGCCGGCACGCGCCCTCTGCGCCTTTCATCTTCTGCTCGACCAACAAGGTCTACGGCGACACCCCGAACTCCCTGCCGCTCGAGGAGCACGCGGAGCGCCTCGAGCTGCCGATCGACCACGAGTACTACGACGGCATCCCGACGACGATGTCGATCGACCACTCGACGCACTCGCTGTTCGGCGTCTCGAAGGCCGCCGCCGACCTGCTCGTGCAGGAGTACGGGCGCTACTTCGAGATGCCGACCGTGTGCTTCCGCGGCGGCTGCCTGACCGGCCCCAACCACGCCGGCACGCAGCTGCACGGCTTCCTCTCCTACCTCATGCGCTGCACGATCACCGGTCAGCCCTACACCGTGTTCGGGTACGGCGGCAAGCAGGTGCGCGACAACATCCACTCCGCCGATCTCGTCGCGGCCTTCGAGGCGTTCGCGAGGACCCCGCGCGCCGCAGCGGTCTACAACCTCGGCGGCGGGCGCGCGTGCAACTGCTCGATGCTCGAGGCGATCCGGATGTGCGAGGAGATCGCGGGCCGCAAGCTCGACTGGACCTACAGCGAGGAGAACCGCGTCGGCGACCACCGCTGGTGGGTCTCCGACCTCTCGGCCTTCGAGCGCGACCACCCCGCCTGGTCGCTGCGCCACTCCGTCGAGGACATCCTGCGCGAGATCCACGACGCGAACGTGGAGCACTGGGCGCCGGCGTGAACCTCTCCGTCGTCATCCCGGCCCACAACGAGGCGGAGGTCGTCGAGCCGACCCTGCGCGGGCTGATCGCCCAGCTCGCGCCGGAGGAGATCGACTTCGAGATCATCGTCGTCGACGACGCATCCTCCGACGGGACGAGCGACGTGGTGGCGGGCGTGACCGCCGAGGAGCCGCGCGTGCGCTGCGTGCGCAACGAAGGCGCTCACGGCTTCGGCTTCGCGGTCCGCAAGGGGCTCGAGGAGTTCCGCGGCGACGCCGTCGTGATCGTGATGGCCGACGGCTCCGACGACCCGCGCGACGTGATCCTCTATCACCGCGTGCTCGAGGCCGGCTACGACTGCGCCTTCGGCTCGCGCTTCATGCCCGGCGCGCAGGTTCACGACTATCCGCGCTTCAAGCTCGCCGTGAACCGCGTCGTCAACGCCGGCATCCGCATGCTCTTCCAGCACGGCTACAACGACACGACGAACGCGTTCAAGGCCTACCGCCGCGAGGTCATCGAGAACCTCCGGCCCCTTCTCTCGCACCACTTCAACCTCACCGTCGAGCTGCCGCTGAAGGCGATCACGCGCGGCTTCTCCTACGCGATCGTCCCGACCTCGTGGACCAACCGCGCGGCCGGCACCTCGAAGCTGCAGCTCAACGAGATGGGCAGCCGCTACCTCTTCATCGTGCTCTACGTCTTCCTCGAGTACCACCTCAGCCGCGGCGACTACCGCCGCGCCGGCGCGGTCGCGCCCGAGCCCCCCGTGACCATCGCCCCGCCCGAAACGGTGGCCGGCCACGACGGGCCGGTGCGCCGCCGCCTCAGCCGCCGCCGCGCCCACCGCTGATGTACCGGCCGAGCCCGACAGTCCAGCGCCGCGCATCGATCGTCGTCTCCGTCGTCGCGCTCGCGCTCGTCGCCTGGTGGGTGTCCCGCCAGGACGCGCCGAAGTTCCCCGACAGCCTCGGCGGCTACCTGTGGCTGGTGGCCGCCCTCGCCGTTTACGCGCTCGCCCTGGCCGCACGCGGCTGGCGCTGGCATCGCATCATGCGCCTGGCCGAGATCCCGCATGACCGCGCCGACGCCTACCGGTTGACGCTCGTCGGCTATATGGGCAACAACGTCCTGCCCGCGCGCGGTGGCGAGGTGATGCGGATCGCGATCCTCGGCACGCGCACGACCGCCAAGCGGCGCACGATCCTCGGCTCGATCCTCGCCGAGCGGATCCTCGACGCCGCCGTGCTCGCCGCGCTGTTCGCGGTGCTCACCTGGTTCGGCGTCGCGCACGCGCCCGCGGGCCAGTGGCCGGCCGCGGTCGCCGCCGTTGCGCTCGTGCTCGGTGGGATCGCCCTGGCCGGCTATCTCGCGCTGCGCCGGCGCGGGCACTTCGCGAGCTTCAACGAGAAGGTGCGCCCGGTCACGCGCGCCCTCAAGGTCTTCGCCCACGCCGAGGGCCTGCTGCTGGCGTCGCTCTCGGCCGCGATCTGGTGCTGCGAGGGCACGACGCTGCTGCTGGTCGGCCACGCGCTGGGCCTCGAGCTGCACTTCCTCGATTCGACGCTGATCATCGTGCTCGCCTCGCTGCTGGCCGCGATCCCGGCCGCCCCGGGCTACGCGGGCACGTTCGACGCCGGCCTCGTGCTCGGCCTCAACGCGGTCGGGGTCCACGGCGGCACCGCCGTCGGCTTCATCCTCCTCGCCCGCTTCGTGATGTTCGTCCCCGTCACGGTCGCCGGCCTCGCCGTGCTGCTGCACAGCTACCGCGACTTCCGGCTCGGCCGGCGCGGCGGCTCAGAGGTTCTCGGCGATGCGGGGCGCCTCACGGTGGAAGACCCACCAGCCGAGCGCGAACGTGCCGACGACGATCCCGCCCGGGATGAGGAGCCGCTCGACACCCCCGATCGCCTCCCAGATGGGCGGCGCGGTGGGGTCGATCATCGCGTGGCGCATCTGCGTGAAGATGGCGGCGAGGGGCGCCGCGACGTAGGGGTGCTGGAAGCTCTCCGGGACCATCGTGGAGACGTAGAGGATCGGTGAGGCGTAGAACAGCGCCTGGGCGAAGACCTCCCAGATCGGGGAGATGTCCCGGTAGCGGACGAACAGCGCCGACAGCAGCATCGCGAGTCCGAGGCCGAGCACGGCGAGGATCGCCACCAGCACCGGCAGCTGGAACCACGACCAGCGCGGGTAGACGCCGTTCGCGGTCGCGAACACCAGCACCGCGAGCAGCGTCATCAGCAGGTTGAAGAGCGAGGTCAGCGTGATCGCGAGCGGGATCACGAGCCGTGGGAAGCGGACCTTGCGCAGCAGGTGCTCGCGGTCGACCAGCGAGGTCAGCCCGTTGCTCGTCACCTCGGCGAAGAACTGGAACATCACGAGCGCGAACAGGATGTAGAC
>JBBQLH010000011.1:0-58595 GCA_038327685.1 Solirubrobacterales bacterium | reverse complement strand
GCGCGTCACGCGGCCACCGAGCTTCTGGATCAGCGGCGTGGCGACGGAGCGCTTGGTGCCCGCGTTCATCTGGACGATCACCTCGACGCGCTTGCCCGGCTTGCTCGCGGCGAGGTCGGCCAGGGCCGGCGTCAGCGAGGGCTGCGGGGCGGCGGCGACAGGAGCGGAGCCCGTGGAGGGCAGCTCAGCGCCGGAGCGCGCGAAGGTGGCGGGGACGACGGCGGCGATCGCGAGCAGCGCGATGCCGATCATCCAGCGCATCCGGAAGACGATGTTCGGGGCGTGGGACATAGGACGCGGCGACCTCCATGTCGCTCAAGGCTCAGGGTGAGTCGAGCCGGCGGCTGGGCTGCCTCCCTGGAGGCCCCTGGCTTTGCGTCCCCGCCTCGCAGCGGGTTTGCCCTACGTACTGCAGCTCTCAGAGCGGCTATCGACCCGTCGACGAGGCGCCGAGAGGGCCCCTGGACGGTCGTTCGATCCGGATCCGTTCCTCGATCGTGGCGGTTGACAGCGGAGGTGAGAGATGGAAGCCCTGGCCGAGGTCGCAGCCCATCTCGCGCAAGACCTCGAGCTGGTCGGCCGACTCGATGCCCTCGGCCACGACTTCGAGGCCGAGCGTGCCGGCGAGCTCGATGATCATGCGCACGAACGAGCGCTCCTCCAGCCGCCCGGTGACGCCGTCGACGAACGGCTTGGCGATCTTCAGGATGTCGAGCGGGAACGAGCGCAGGTAGCTGAGCGAGGAGTAGCCGGTGCCGAAGTCGTCGAGGGCGAGGCGCACGCCGGTCTCGTGGAGCTCGCGCAGCGTCGCGCTCATCCCCACGTCGACGAGCACGCTCTCGGTGATCTCGAGCACGAGCTGCTCGGCCGGGATGTTGTGGCGCGCGAGGGTCTCGGTGACGCGCAGGAGCACGTCCACGTGCTGGAGCTCGACGGCCGAGAGGTTCACGTGCATGCTCAGGTTCGGATGGGCGGCGGCGCGGCGGCAGGCCTCGTCGAGCACGAACTCGCCGATCGGGACGATCAGCCCGGTCTCCTCGGCCAGCGGGATGAACTCGCCCGGCGCGACGAGCCCGCGCTCCGGGTGGTTCCAGCGCACGAGCGCCTCGGCGGCGACGACCTCGCCGTTGGCGAGGCTGACGATCGGCTGGTACTCGACGGCGAACTCGCCGCGGGCGACGGCCTGCTGCAACTGCTCCTTGAGGCCGTGGCGGCGCAGGATCGCCGTGTGCATGCTGCGCTCGAAGCGCGCCCAGCGGCCCTTGCCCCGCTGCTTGGCGTCGTACATGGCGACGTCGGCGTCGCGGATCAGCTCGCCGGCCCGCATCGACTCGGGGCGGCTCGTGGCGATGCCGACGCTGGCGCCCACGCTGACGGCCTCGCCGCCCGCCGGCATGCGCTGGGCGAGCGCGGAGATGATGCGCTCGGCGACCACGATGCCGTCCTCGGGACCGTCGAGGCGGTCGAGCAGGATCGCGAACTCGTCGCCGCCGAAGCGCGCGACGGTGTCGGACGGGCGCACGCACTGGCCGAGCTTCTCGGCGACCGCGATCAGCAGCTGGTCACCGACCGTGTGGCCGAGCGTGTCGTTGACGGTCTTGAACTCGTCGATGTCCACGAACAGCACGGCGACCGAGGGATCGGGGTGGGAGAGCGCCTCCTCGACCCGGTCGATGAAGAGCGTGCGGTTGGCCAGGCCGGTGAGCGAGTCGTGGTAGGCCTGGTGCTCGAGCTGGCGCTGGAGCTCGCGCAGCTGCCACACCGTCTGCTCGAGGCGGTCGTACTGGAGCGCGACCGAGGCATTGGTGGCGAGCGTCTCGAACAGGCGCAGGTCGGCGTCGGAGAAGTCGCGCACGACGCCGGGGCGGTTGGCCAGCAGCATCGTGCCGACGACGCGGGTCTCGCCGGGCAGCATCGCGAGCATCGCGTGGCGGACCCCGCGCTCCTCGAGGTAGTGGCGCACGCGCGCGCTGCCGGAGGCCGGGGTGACGCGGACGACGGGCTGGTCGTGATCGACGAGCGCGCGCAGCTCGTCGGCGATGGCCGGGTCCACCGGCTGCATCACGTCGCGCGTGTCGCCGGGGCCGAGCGTGGTGCGCAGCGGCGCGTTCCCCTCGGCCGGGAACAGGACGATCTCGGCGATCTCGGCGCGGAACGCCTCGACCGAGCGGGCCAGCAGGCCCTCGAGGGCGACGACGATCTCGGGCGAGCGCGAGAGCGTGCGGGTCGTCTCGTAGAGGAACTCGAGGCTCTCGTGGCGCTGGCGCTCGGTGGCGTAGGCGCGGTAGGCGAGGAAGACGGTGACGAGCGGGACGACGAGCAGCGGCAGCGCGCGGGCGTCGTAGGCGACGATCACGGCGCCGGCGAGCCCGAGGCTGGCGTTCGTCGTCGTGACCGTGAGGTCCATCATGAGCATGCGCCCGAGCGCCTTGGCCCCGATCAGGCCCTCCGAGAGCGAGATCGCGGCGCCGATCAGGATCACCGTGATGATCGCCGAGGCCTGGGTCGCCAGCAGCGCGAAGATCCACGTCAACGGCCCGAACCCGTCGACCGTGCCGGCCAGCTCGCGGAAGATGACCACCGCGAGGCAGGTCGTAAGGGTGAACTGCGCGATGTTGAAGACGATCTTGATCGCGGGCAGCTTGCGGTCGAAGAGCAGGACCACGATCGGCCCGATCAGTCCGGCGAGCACGAGGTTCATCGGCGTGGCGAACAGCAGGCCGAAGACGAGCGGCAGGTCGCCGAGCGAGAACGAGTGCGCGCTGCGGCGGAAGTGCAGGTGGACCACGCAGCGCTCCGCCGCGAGGAAGCCGAGGGCGAGGCCCCACCACGGAATGTGGACGCCGACGTCGAAGCCCGGCAGGTCGCGGACGGGTCCGGCCAACAGGCCTGCGCACGCGAGCACGATCGCGATGTTCAGCGCCCAGACGCCTCCGGCGGCCGAGAGAAGGCGCAGTGCGCCCTTCCGTGAGGACATGTGGGCTCATCGGCGGCGCGAGCGCAAGCCTGAAGCGCTCAACGAATGGTCTAGCGGAACGTCAGCCCAGTAAGACCGAGCGGCGCAGCAGCAGGTTGCCGGCGAAGCCGACGAAGCCGTCGAAGAGCGAATCGAGCTCGGAGTCCGGCAGCGCGCGCATGATCTGCGCCCGCCGCCAGGCCTCCTCGCGCGCCTTGCGGATGCTCCACAGCGCGAGGAAGTCGTCCGCGGTCCCGAGCATCGTGTCGACGTCGCGGATCAGGCGGTCTGACAGCGGGCCCTTGAGCTCGGCCTCGACGCGCTCGAGGATCCCGTTGACCTTCTTGTAGTCGCGGCGCTCGGGCGTGTCGTTCCCGGGGTCGAGATCGAGCTCGCGCCAGGTCAGCACCAGGGCGTGGGCGAGGTCGTTGTTGATGTGCGCGTTCATCCCCGCGACCGCGAACTGCAGGGCGATGACGCCGGGCGCGTCCTTGTGCTTGAACAGCGGCTCCCACGCCTTCGAGATCCAGGCGCGGGCGGCCGCGGCGTCGAACGCCTGGAAGTAGAACTCGGCGAACAGGACGTCGAGGCGCTCGACGAACTCCCGGCTCTCGAAGCCGTCGAGCTCGGCGCGCACCGCCTCGGTGACCCGGAGGTACATGCCGTTGAAGCAGGCCACGCCGTCGGGCAGCGGCGGCCGGTCGCGGCGGGCGACCGGCCCGCCGGCGTCGGGCGCGAAGAACCCGTCGAGGTCCTGCTCGATCGACGACAGGCGAGCCACCACCTCGTCGACGGTGCGGTTGGCGGGGACGAGGCTGACGCGCGCTGCGAGCGCGGCCATGGTTTCGGGCCAGGGGGTCATGGAGCGGTAAGTTAACGCGGTTGAGGCCCCACAGTCCGTCGCGGGGCCCCCACCAGCGGCAGGCTTCCGTGCCTCGGTCGTCCGGGACTGAGAGGAGGGGGAATGTCGCCCGGACGCCTCTATAGAGCGCCGAGCTTCGTCCCTGATACATCGGCCCGCGCGGCGAGCCCCGCCATGCCGAGCTCGGCGGCGGCCGGGCCCGCCGCGGCGAGCAGCTCGAGCCCGCGCTCGCGCTCACCCTCGCCGAGCAGCAGCTCGCCGAGATCGCAGCGCGTGCGGGCGACGAGGCCCGGGGCGCCGAGCTCCGTGTGGCGCTCGAGCGCGGCCTCGAAGTGCGCGCGCGCGTCGTCGGGGCGGCCCGCCGTCGCCGCGAGCACGCCCAGGAAGCGCCGGACCGAGCCCCAGCAGCCGCTGAAGCCCGTCTGGACGAGCCGCTCGGCGTGCGGCTCGAGCCGCGCGTACAGCGACTCGGCGCCGTCTGCATCGCCGAGCGCCGCGCAGGCTTCGGCGAGGCAGATCAGCCCCGTGAGCCGGAACAGGCTCCCCGGCAGGCCGCTGAAGTCGTCGGCCGCGACGGCGTCGTAGGTCACGCGCGCGCGCTCGGGCTCGCCGGCCTCGACGAGGATGTAGGGCAGGGTCGAGCGCCAGCTCACCCCGACGGGGCCGGGGGCGCGGGCCAGCCGCTCGAGCGGCTCGGTGAGCTCGGCGAGCCGGCCCTGCTCGCGCCGCACGGCGAACAGCTGCGTGAGGAAGAACGCGCGCGCCTCGGGCGCCCCGGCCGCCTCGGCGATCCGGAACGACTCGCGCGCGATGCGCTCGGCCTCGTCGAAGTGCCCGTTCAGGTGTGCCGCGACGCCGCGCCAGGCCAGCGCGGCGTGGGAGTACAGCGGCTGGTGGAGTTCGTGCGCCAGCGCCAGGAGGCGTTCGTAGGCGCCCCCGGCCTCCCCCACCTCGCCGAGCTCCACGAGGTCGTAGATGCGCCAGTGCAGCGCGAGGGCGACGAGCTCGCCCGCCTCGAGCCGCTCGGCGATCGCGAGCGCCTCGTCGATCAGGGCCAGGCGCTCTTCGACGTACTCGATGCGCAGCAGCGCGGCGTGGCGGCCCATCAGCGCGGCGACGAGCGCGCCGTCATCGTCGCCGCGACGCGCCATCGCCACCGCCTGCTCGGCGAGGCGGGCCGGGCGGTCGTCGGCGTCCGCGAGCGCCAGGTGCTCCGCGAGCCGGGCGAGCAGCCGCGCGCGCAGCGGCCCGTCGGTGTCGCCGAGGGCCGCGACGGCCTCCTCGAGCCGCTCCACGTACGCCGCGTCGATCGCCGTCGGCATGTAGAAGCGGCCGCCCGCCCCCAGCACGGCGCGGGCCAGCGCCTCGGGCGCGTCGCGGCGGCGGGCGAGCTCCGCCGCCTCCTCGAACGCCGCGCGGGCGCCCGGCTCGCTCGCCTGCCAGCGCACGTCGCCGAGCGCGATCAGGAGCTCCGCGCGCGCGAGGTCATCGTCGGGCCCCGCCGGCTCGAGGGCGGCGAGCGCCTGCTCGAGGTGCCACGCGGCCTCCTCATAGGCGTGCGCCGCCACGGCCTGGCGGGCGGCCTCGGCGCCGTGGGCGACGGCCGCCTCGGCCCCGCCCACCTCACGGGCCGCGAAGAAGTGGTGCGCGAGCTCCCCGACCGGCGCGCCGGACGCCTCGAGCGCGCGGCCCGCGCGCAGGTGCAGGCGCGCCCGCCGCGAGGCGGCGGGGGCGTCGTAGAGCGTCTCGCGCACGAGCGCGTGCCCGAAGGCGAAGTGGTCGACCTGGGCGGAGTCCTCGAGCACGACGCCGGCGCGCAGCGCCTCCTCGAGCGCCTCGAGCAGCTGCTCCGCGGGCCGCTCGACCATCGCCTCGAGCGTCGCGAGGCGGAAGTCGCGTCCGAGCACAGCGGCGGCCGTGAGGGTCTCGACGGTCTCCGGCCCGAGCCGCGAGAGCCGGCGCGAGACCAGATCCTTGACGCCCTCGGGGACGCCCGACTCCTCCGGCCTCTCGGCGAGGCTGCGCAGCATCTCCTCGATGAAGAACGGATTGCCGGCGGTTCGGTCCTGCAGGGTGCGGGCGAGCTCCGCGTCGCCCACGAGCGCGACGGTCGCCGCCTCGTCGAGCCCCGACAGCGCGATGCGCCGGACGGTCTGCTCGCGGCTCAGGTCGGCGAGCAGCCGCGCGGGCGCGCCGGCCGGCGCCGCCTCGACGTCGCGCAGCGTGACGAGCACCATCAGCGGCGCGCCGTGCAGCCGCCGGACCACGTGGCGCAGCAGCAGCAGCGTCGGGCGCCCTGCCCACTGCAGGTCCTCGACCACGAGCAGCAGCGGCCGCGCCGACGCCGCCTGCCCGAGCAGCGCCGCGACCGCCTCGAAGAGCCGGTAGCGGCGGTTCTCGCGCTCGCCGGTCACCGGCTCCGGCTCTCCCCCACCGAGCTCGGGGACGAGCGGGGCGAGCGCCTCGAGGTCCTGGTCGACGCCCGGCTCGTGGCCGTGCGCCGCGTAGTGGCGCAGCGCCTCCACGAACGGCTGGTAGGGCACGACGGTCTCCTCGTCGATCCGCCCGTGCAGGACGGTCGCGCCGCCCGCGTGCGCCGCGGCGGCGAAGCGCGCCGCCATCCGGGTCTTGCCGACGCCCGCCTCCCCCGCGAGCACGACGACGCCGCCCGCGCCGGCGGGCGTGGCATCCCAGCACTCGCGCAGCAGCGCCAGCTCGCGGTCGCGGCCGACGAACGGCCGCTCCTCGAGCCGCTCGAGCACCGCCGGGAGCGCGACGGGACCGCGCGCGGGCGGCGCGGCGGCGGGCGCCGCCGCGGCAGGCGCGTCGCCCTGGATCAGCACGCGCTCGTTCAAGGCGGTGATCTGCGGCGCCGGCGTCGCCCCGAGCTCGTCGCGCAGCAGGACCCGCAGGCGGTCGTAGACGCGCAGCGCCTCGGCGAGGTTGCCGCGCGCCGCCAGCGCCTCCATCAGCACGCCGTAGCCCGACTCGCGGTAGGGCTCGCGCCCGATCAGCGCCCGCGCCGCGCGCTCGGCCGCCGGCAGCTCCGACGGCCCGACCCGCAGCGCCGCGCGCGCGAGCGTCTCGAGCGCATCCGAGCGCAGCTCCTCGAGCTCGCCGCGGCGCTCCTCGACCCAGCGCCCGCCGAGCTCGGGCAGCAGCGGCCGCTCGAGGTGATCGAGCGCGGCGCGCGCCTGCTCGGCGGCGCCGCGGACGTCGTCGGCGCCGAGCGCCGCCTCGGCCGCGGCCGCCGCCGTGCGCGCCTCGTCGACGTCGAGCGACACGTCGGGCAGGGCGAGCCGCAGGCCCCCTCGCCCCTCGATCGCGTCGGGGCCGAGCGCCCGCCGCAGTCGCGTCAGCAGCGCTGCGAGCCCGGCGTCGGGCGACCCCGGAGGATGGTCGTCCCAGACGACGTCCACGAGCTCGTCGCGGCGCACCGGCCGGTCGCGGTTGAGCGCGAGGTAGGCGAACAGGAGCCGCCCTTGGCGGCCCGGCAGGGCCTCCTCGACCCGGCGCCCGTCGACCTCGACGGTCAGGGCGCCGCACAGCTCGATACGGGTGGGCACGGGCTGCCGCCAACCGTACAGCCCGGCGTCGCCGCCGATCAGGACACTCCGAACGCCTTCGCCGCGGCTTCCTCGCGCTCTTCTGCGGCCAGATAGACGGCGTACGCGTCCGCGCGGTCGGCGTCGCATGAGTCGGCCCAGGCGCGGTAGGCGAGGCGCGCGTCCTCGCGGGCAGTGATCCAGGCACGCCGCCGCGTCTCGAACGGCAGCAGTGCGGGATTGAGGTTGAAGGAGATGAACATGCCCCACAGAGCGCGTGGGCGCGCCCGTGATACGTGACCCAAGGTCGTCCCAAAGCAGCCCCAAAGAGGGCCGAAGAGGGTCCCGGCCATGACGAAGACCACGTCCCTGACAGACCGGCAGGCAGCGCGGCGCGGCGAGCGCGACACCGAATCACTCGTGGCGGCCGCGGCGGCCGGCGAGGCCCAGGCCTGGAGCCAGCTCATCGACCGCTACGCCGTGCTCATCCGCTCCGTCTGCCGCTCGCATCGTCTCGGCGAGGCCGACGCCGACGACGTCGCCCAGCTCACGTGGCTGCGCGCCGTCGAGCACATCGGCCGCCTGCGCGACCCGGACCGCTTCGGCGCGTGGGTCGGTACCACCGCGCGTCACGAGTGCCTGCGCGTGCTGCGGGGGCGCAAGCGCTTCGTGCCCACCGCGGACGAGGTGCAGAACCCGCTCTACGCCGAGCACGTCGACCAGGACGCGATCGAGCTCGCCCAGGAGCGCCGGGCCGCGGTGCGACGGGCGCTGGCCGCGCTGCCCCCGCGCCAGCGGACGCTCCTGCGCCTCCTGCACGCCGACGGCGCGCCGAGCTACGAGGCGATCGGCTCGGTCCTGGGGATGCCGGTCGGGAGCATCGGCCCGACCCGCGGGCGCGCGCTGGAGCGCCTCCGCCAAGAACTCCAACACGCACCCCTGTTCGCCGCATAGGGTTGGCAGCCATGAGCACGGACGACCCGGTTGACGGCGTCGCTCTCTGCCTCTCGGGTGGCGGATATCGGGCGATGCTCTTCCACGTCGGCGTGATCTGGCGGCTGCACGACGCGGGCTGGCTGGATCGCATCGACCGCATCTCGAGCGTGTCGGGCGGCTCGATCACCGCCGGCGCGCTTGCGCTCGCCTGGCCGCGGCTCGCCGCGGACGGGCTCGAGGACGCCTTCGTCGCGCCCATCCGCGCGCTGGCCGGCCGCACCGTCGACCAGTCGTCGGTGCTGGTCGGCGCGCTGACCTCCGACACGATCTCCGAGCGCGTGTCAAAGGCCTACCGCAGGCACCTGTTCGGCGACGCGACACTGCAGGACCTCCCGGACCACCCGCGCTTCGTCATCAACGCGACGAGCGTGCAGTCCGGCGTCCTGTTCCGCTTCTCCAAGCCCTACATGGCCGACTACCGCGTCGGACGCGTCGACCACCCTGACGTCGGGCTCGCCGATGCGGTCGCGGCCTCCTCGGCCTTCCCGCCGGTCCTCTCACCCTTCGAGCTCGACCTGCGCGACGCCGCCTGGATCGACGAGCCGGGCAACGACCTCGGCGCGGGCGAGTACCGCGAGCGCGCGGTCCTGTCCGACGGCGGCGTCTACGACAACCTCGGTCTGGAGACGGCATGGAAGGCGTGCCGCACCCTCCTCGTCTCTGACGCGGGCGGCCAGATGAAGGCCGAGCCCGATCCCGACCACGACTGGGGCCGGCACCTCTTCCGCGTCCTCGGCGTCATCGACAACCAGGTGCGCGCGCTGCGCAAGCGCCAGTGCGTCGAGGCGTTCATCACCGGCGAGCGCCTCGGGGCCTACTGGGGCATGCGCAGCGACATCGCGGACTTCGGCCTCGCCGATGCGCTGCCGGCGCCGCACGCCGCGACGCTCGAGCTCGCGATGCTGCCGACGCGGCTCGCTCGCGTCGAGGGCGAGGTGCAGGACCGCGTCATCAACTGGGGCTACGCCGCGTGCGACGCCGCGCTGCGAGCCCACGTCGACCCGGCGCTGCCCGCGCCCGGCGGCTTCCCCTATCCCGCGGCCGGGGTCGGCGCGGCGTGAGGCTGGAGCTCAAGCAGCTCGCGCCGTGGATCTTCGGCTCGGGGCAGCTGCAGCGCTTCACCCAGGACTCGCCGGTGATGCCGGACGTCTGGATGGCCTACGGCCGCGATCCCGAGCAGCGCCTCGACCTGCTGCTCGCGCCGCACCGCCTCGCCAACGCCGGCCAGCTCGCGCGGGCGCTGAAGATCATGCGCGAGACCGCGACCCGCAGCGACATGGAGCTCGCCTACAACCAGGCCTACGTCGCCGCGCAGCTGACCTTCCGGGAGATGGTCCGCGGCGCGCTCCCGCTCTCGCAGTGGTGGCAGGAGTACCTGTGGCCCGCCGGCACGACCGACGTGGCCGCCGTGCTCGAGGCGCGCCGCGACGAGCTCATCAAGGGGCTCCGCAACCCGATGCGCGAGCAGGGCAAGCGCGCCGTCGGCACCGAGCTCTCGGGCGCGCTCGTGTGGTTCGTCGGGCTCGTCGGGCGGATCGAGTGGGAGCGCCTGCGCAACCCCGACGACCAGGCCTACGCCGAGGAGGAGCCGCCGCCCGGGCTGACCTACGAGCTGCTCGTCGACACCGCGCGCGAGCTGCTCGCCGACCTGCAGCGCGAGCCGACGGACTCACCGCCGCTGCTGTGGTCGGTCAACCGCAACCGCCCCGCGCGCGCCGCCGTCTGGCGCTCGCGCGTGACCGTCAAGGCCGACGCCGCGACCCGGCTGTTCCGGCTCTCCTGCCGCACGCTGTGCTGGGCGGTGCTCGACTCGGGCGTCGACGCGACGCACCCCGCGTTCGCGCGCCGCGACGACGACGACGCGCTCGCGAAGTCGAAGGACGGCCGCCAGCCCGCGAGCGGCTCGCGCGTCCGCGCCACCTACGACTTCACGCTGCTGCGCGGCCTGCTCGCGGGCACGCCCGACAAAGACTCGCTCGACGCGCCGAGCGAGCAGGCGGCCGACGAGATCGAGTCGCGGCTCGAGAGCGGCCGCGCCGTCGACTGGGACGTGCTGCTGCCACACCTGGCGATCCCCCACACCGACGCCTACGTCCCGCCGAAGCACGAGCACGGCACCCACGTGGCCGGCATCCTCGCCGGCGACTGGCGCAAGGAGGACAAGCACGGCCCGGCCGACCACTCGATCCGCGGCGTCTGCCCGGACATCGAGCTCTACGACCTGCGCGTGTTCGATGAGCACGGCAACGGCGACGAGTTCGCGATCCTGGCCGCGCTGCAGTACATCCGCTGGCTCAATGGCCACGCCTCGGAGCCGATGGTCCACGGGGTCAACCTGTCGCTCTCGCTCGACCACGAGGTCGGCGCCTTCGCCTGCGGCCGCACCCCGGTGTGCGAGGAGTGCGAGCGCCTGATCGGCGCCGGCACGATGGTGGTGGCCGCGGCGGGCAACGAGGGCCGCGCGTTCTACTCGATGGCGTCGGGCACCGCCGAGGGCTACCGCCAGATCTCGATCACCGACCCGGGCAACGCGGCCGGGGTGCTCACGGTCGGCGCCACCCATCGCCACCAGCCCCACACCTACGGCGTCTCCTACTTCTCCAGCCGCGGCCCGACGGGAGACGGCCGCGTCAAGCCCGACCTCGTCGCTCCCGGCGAGAAGATCACCGCGCCGGTGCCCGAGCTCGGGCTCAAGAGCCTGGACGGGACGAGCATGGCCGCGCCGCACGTCTCGGGCGCCGCCGCGCTGCTGATGGCGCGCCACCCGGAGCTGATCGGCTCGCCACTCGAGGTCAAGCGCGTGCTCTGCGCGACCGCCACGGACCTCGGCCGCGAGCGTTACTTCCAGGGCGCGGGCGTGGTCGACGCCCTGCGCGCGATCCAGTCGGTGTGAGCGTGGTCTTCTCGCTCGAGGCGCTGCAGGCGTTCCACGGCGACTCGCTGCTGGTCCACGTCGGCGACAAGCTGATCCTCGTCGACGGCGGCCCGGTCAACACCTACGCCCTCAGCGTGCGCCCGCGGCTCGAGCAGCTTCGCGCGGCGCGGGCGCCCGGCGGCGTGCTCAGCATCGACCTCGCGATGGTCAGCCACATCGACGCCGACCACATCCTCGGCCTCACGGATCTGGGCAAGGAGATGGTCGATCTCGCCGACGATCACCAGCCGCAGCCCTACGACATCCGCACGCTCTGGCACAACGCGTTCGACGACATCCTCGGCAACGGGGCCGACGAGCTGCGCACCGCCGCCGTCGACGCGCTGCGCGACGGGCCGCCGGACAAGGTGCGCACCTCCGGGCTCTCCGTCGTCGCCAGCGTCGCCCAGGGCCGCGAGCTGCGCGACCAGGCGACGAAGCTCGGCTGGACGCTCAACCGGCCCTTCGACGGCCTCGTCACCGCGCCCAGGAAGATCACGCTCGGCGAGGCGTCGATCACGGTCGTCTCGCCGCACTCGGCGCAGGTCGCGAAGCTCCACGAGGCGTGGGAGCGCTGGTTGACCCACCACCAGGACGTCGCGGGCGTGGCGGCGTACGCCGACAACTCGGTCTACAACCTCTCGAGCATCGTCGTGCTGGTCGAGACCGGCGGCAAGCGGATGCTGCTGTGCGGCGACGCCCGCGGCGACCACGTGCTCGCCGGGCTCGACGACGCAGGGGTCGCCAAGGACGGCGTCACGCAGCTCGACATCCTCAAGCTCCCCCACCACGGCTCGATCCGCAACGTCGAGAAGGACTTCTTCGAGCGCCTGCCCGCCCGCCACTACGTCATCTCGGCCGACGGGCGCAACGGCAACCCGGAGTCGGCGACGCTCGAGATGATCGCCGCGACGCGCACGGACGACGACTTCGAGATCCACCTGACCAACCACGACGGCGAGAACGACATCGCCAAGCGGCTCGACGCCTTCGTGGCGGCACGCAACGCCGCCGGGCGCAAGTTCGGCGTCTCCTTCCGCGACCCGGCCGCGCTCGGGTTGCGCATCGACCTGGCCGACCCGCTGGAAGGCCCATGACCTCGATCGAGGACCTGCAGGCGCGGGCCGCTGCGCTCCTGACGAAGACGGAGAGCACCGCGTCCGTCGAGGCCAAGGTGGCCTCGACCGAGGGACCCGGCCGGCGCTTCTCCCCCTTCATCCCGTCCGAGCTCGATCGCGCCATCGCGCTCGCCGGCGAGCTGATGCGCGTCGCCGCCGAGAAGGACGTCGGCGCGGCACTCGAGGAGGCGGAGCGGCGGACGGCGACCGAGGACGTCGGGCTCGTCCGCCACGCGGTCGAGATGTTCATCGTCCACGACCCGGAGGCCGCGCGGCTCGCGATCCCGCCGATCCCGCAGGCGGCCGCGAAGCGGGCGGCGGCCCAGCTCGCCGGCGCCCTCGGGCCCGAGTCGGCGCTCGACTGGTTCCGCGAGGACCCGCTGGCCAACGACCACCACCGCCACTGGCACATCGTCTATCCGGCCCGCGGGCGCCCCACCCCCAGCGGCGGCGTCCGGCTCCAGGACCGCCAGGGCGAGCTGTTCTTCTACATGCACCAGCAGATGCTCGCGCGCTACGACGCCGAGCGGCAGGGGCTCGGCTTCGACCCAGTCGAGCCGTTCGCCGACTACCGCGCGCCGATCGGCGAGGGCTACGAGGACCGCCCCAGCGGCCAGGCCCTGCGCGACGTCGACCGCGACGACACGGGCCCGCTGAAGCTCGCCGCCCTCGAGGACCAGCGCGACCGGCTCCAGGCCGCGGTCGCAGCGCACGCGGTGGAGAACGGCGGCGGGCCGAAGGCGCTGACGTCCGAGCTGCTCGGCGCGCTCGAGGAGCCGACCGCCGGCACGCTGTGGAGCGACGTCTGGCATCACGGCTTCGGCCACGTCATCACCGCGTTCGTGATGGCGCCGCACGGCGGCGGCGAGCCGAGCGACATCGGCGACACCGCGACGGCGATCCGCGACCCGTTCTTCTGGCGCTGGCACCGCCACATCGACGACCAGAACTTCGCGCTGCAGGAGCAGGCGGAGCCGTTCGCGTTCGACGACGCCCCGGAGGTGACCCTGACCGACGTCCAGCTCGCCTTCGAGTCGGATCCCGGCACGCCGGTCGACGAGCTGCTCACCATGGTGGCCGAGACCGACGACGTCGCGCACGGCGACCACGAGCCGTTCCTGTGGCGGCTGAGCGCGGAGAACCCGGGCTCTGAGGAGCGCAAGGTGACGGTGCGGATCTTCCTCGCGCCCGCCGAGGCGGCCGAGGACCGGCGCGCGTGGATCGAGATGGACAAGTTCGAACACGTCCTGCCGCCGGGAACGAGCGCGATCGAGCGCCCGGGCCGCCTCGCCTCGCCGGTGCGCAAGCCGGCCGAGCGCCCCCCGGTGCTCGTCCAGGGCCCGGCCAACACGCCGCACGCGCAGTACTGCCGCTGCGGCTGGCCCTATCACCTGCTGATCCCGCGCGGGACCGTCGCCGGCATGCCCTTCCGGGCGCTGGTGATGCTCACCGACTGGGAGCTCGACCGCGTCTCGGGCGACGACGACTGCGGCTCGATGAGCTTCTGCGGCGCGAAGGAGCGCTACCCCGACCGGCGCGAGATGGGCTACCCGTTCTCGCGGCCGCTCCCCGGCGGCATCGCCGCGACGCTCGAGGCGCTGCCGAGCGTCCGCGCGCGCGACCTCAGGATCCGCCACGACCCGCGGCCCCCGGCCTGACCATGGGCGAGCACGACGACCTGCTGCGCCGCTACACCCCGCGGCTGCGCTACGACTCCAACGAGCAGTACTTCGCCGACAGCCCGGAGCAGTGGACCGGGAACCCCGGCAACGAGCTGCGGCGCACGGGCGGCGAGCTGATCGCCCGCGCGCCGGAGCTGACGCTCGACCTGCTCGGCGCGAAGGCGTACAGCGACGGGCGCAAGGTCGAGAAGGACGACTACATCGGCGACCCGAAGCGCGACTACCGCCGCCAGTACGTCGCGCTGCGCATCGCGCGCCCCGAGCTCAAGAACCGCGTCTACGGCCACGCGGTCGAGGCCGCCGGGCGCCTGTGGCTGCAGTACTGGCTCTGGTACTTCTACAACGACTACTCGCTCGCGCTCGGCGCCGGCCTTCACGAGGGCGACTGGGAGATGGTCCAGTTCCGGATACACGACGACGAGCCGGACCTCGCCGTCTACGCCCAGCACACCCACGCCGAGAAGCGGCCGTGGCACGAGGTCAAGAAGCTCGACGGCGCCCCGCTGGTCTTCGTCGCCCGCGGCTCCCACGCCTCCTACTTCGAGTCCGGCTTCCACACCACCGAGGCCTGGTACGACCTCGCCGACGGCAAGCGCGAGAGCCCGCCGCTGACGCTCGAGATCCTCGAGGGCGATGGCCCGGGCTGGGTCGGGTGGTCCGGCCGCTGGGGCGACACCCAGCCGCGGCTGCCCGGCGGCCTGCACCAGCCGAGCCCGACCGGGCCGGGCGCCAAGAAGCAGTGGCGCAACCCCGACTCGCTGCTCGACACGGCCCGCGCCCCGGAGCTGCGCCAGGCGCCCGAGGCACCGGACATCGCGATCTCGCGCTTCGGCGACTGGATGCGGATCGACTTCGACTTCGAGCGCCACGCCCAGCCACCGCATACGCTCGTCGTCACCGTCAACTCGCGCGATGAGGACGGCGTACCGCCGCGCACCTACACGTTCACGCTCGAGGACACCTCCAGCGGTCGGCTCAACACCCGCATCCCGACCGACCCGACCAAGCACTACGACGTCTACACGAGCACGACCGCCGGCGACCCGGCGGTGCCGTCGGAGTCGACGCTGACCGAGCTGCCGCCTTTGGGTGCAGGTCCGCAGGCGATTCCGTTGCCGCAGAAGCTGGCGATCGGGTTGTCGCGGGTGGTGGCTTGGGTTCGGGGGCACCTTCGGCGTCCGTGGTAAGCGGGGGCGAAGGTCAACGGCGGCAGGTGAGGGCGAGGCTCGGGCGGTCGCGGCGGGGGAATCTGGGGGTGTGCGATGTTGGGGCTGATAGTCAGACCCAACATCGCAGACCCCTGTCGCGGCGGCCCGGACCCACCCCCTCGATGCCCGCAGTTGACGTACGCCCCGCTCACCGCGGACGCTTGACTCGCAACACATCCCCCTCCGCCGCCACCACCTCGAGCGTCCGGTCCGGCAGCACCAGCTTGTTGCCGTCCTCGACCTTCCACGTGCCCCCAGCGACCGCCTCCGGCTTGTCGGTCGGCCCCGGCACCACCCCCCCATACGAGCCGTCCGGATGCAGCTCCAGCGCCTCCCGCCCACGCGAGCGCGGGAAGTTGTAGCCGGAACTCGCGGAGCGGTAGACGATCTCGTCGTCGGTGTCCTCCTCGTGGGAGTGCACCCAGCGGCCCTGCAGCTGACCCGGGTCGATCACGGCGACCCCGCGATCTTCTTGCGCGGGCCGGCCAGCGTCGCGTTCATGCGCGCGGCCTGCCCCTGGGTGAACATGAACATCGCGTCGTCGTCGACGTAGTCCATGTAGTCCATGAACATGTCGCCGTTCGGCCCGTTGTTGCAGGTGATGTGGGGGAAGTCCGGCTTGCCGTAGTTCGGCGCCTGGGCGCGCGGGGTGTCCGACACCTGGTCCGAGCCCGAGCAGTCGTTGGTGTCGGCCCAGATGTGGCGCAGGTTGAGCCAGTGCCCGACCTCGTGGGTCGCGGTGCGGCCGAGGTTGAACGGGGAGGCGGCGGCGCCCTTGGTGCCGAACGCCGTGTAGAGGATCACGACGCCGTCGGTCTTCGCAGGCCCGCCCGGGAACTGCGCGTAGCCGAGCAGCCCGTCGCCGAGGTTGCAGATCCAGAAGTTGAGGTAGCGATCGGTCGGCCACGGGGGCACTCCGCCGCCCGCCTTCGTCTTCACCGAGTCGCCCGTGCCGAAGGAGTCGCGTGTCGTCTGGACCCGCGTGATGCCGCTGGTGGCCTTGCCCTTGGGGTCCTTCTTGGCGAGCGCGAAGGCGATGTTCGGGTCGGCCGCGAGGCCCTTCCACGGGTCGGGGACCTTGCTGCGATCGGCGTTGGCCCCGCGGTAGTCCGTGTTGAGCACCTCGATCTGGCTCTGGATCTGCTCGTCGGAGATGTTCTCCTCGTCGGTCTTGTGGACCACGTGCACGACGACCTGGATCGTGACCAGCTTGCGCCACACGCGCTGCGCCTCGCCCTTCTCGATCGAGCGACGGCACTCGTCCTCGATGCGCTGATGGCGGCCGCGGAGCTTCGGATCCAGCTCGTAAAGGCGCTCGTTGACCTGCTGCATACCGCATTGGCGGTGCCTGGGCGGGCGGGCGGGGCTCATGGGTGAAGCGGCTCCTCTCGAATGACAATGGGGTTCTGACCCGGGTTGTGCGGTCCGGAACGGCCGGTACCGTCGAGATCGAGGTGACGCGTGTCTTCATCGTCTCCGAGATCCGGCTCTACCGGGAAGGTCTGGCCCGGCTGTTGCGCCGCGACCAGCGGCTCGAGGTCGTCGGCGCGGCCGGCGACGTCGCGGACGCGCTCGCGGCGCTCGGCGGCCTCGCGGAGGCACCGGAGGCGGTGCTGCTCGACGCGCCCGCGCCGGCCAGCCTCGAGGGCCTGCAGCTGCTCGAGGCCGCGGTGCCGACGGCGCGGATCATCGTCCTCAACGTCTCGGACGCCGACGAGCCGGCGGTGATCGCCTGGGCCGAGGCCGGAGTGGGCGGGCTGCTGGCGCGCGACGTCGACGTCGACGACGTCGCCCGGGCGGTTCAGACCACGGCGAGCGGCGGCACGGTCTGCTCGCCGCGGCTCGCCGCCCTGCTGCTCCGCCGGGTGGCCAGATCGGCGCAGGACCGGCCGGTCACCTCGCCGCTGACCTCGCGCGAGCGCGAGATCGCGGAGCTGCTCGAGCAGGGATTGTCCAACAAGGAGATCGGCGCCCGCCTGCAGATCGAGCTGCCGACGGTCAAGAACCACGTCCACAGCATCCTCACCAAGCTCAAGGCCAGCCGGCGTGGCCAGGCGGCGGCGATGCTGCGCGACGAGCACTGATCCTGGAGGCGCCAACAGGGCGATTCTCTCCGCGTGCAGCGGGCGCTGTGAATGGATCCCAGGATTCATGCAGGCATGGATCAACCGATCCATTGCCTCGCTTGTCGCGGCTCCAGGAGAATCGTCATCAATGGCGTCGAGCGCTCAGCAACGCTTCCGCAGTGACACCCTGGTGCCCGGGCCCCCGAGTCGCACCGAGTCCGGCTCGCTCATGGTCTACGTCCCGCCGCCGGCGCCGGTCGCGCTCACGGACCTGCTCGCGAGCTTCCGCTCGGCGCTGCAGGTCGCCGACAAGCTGCCGGCGGTGCTGACCGTCCGGGCAGGCGACGGGAAGCTGACGAAACGCATCCAGGTCCCGCGCCTGCGCATGTTCCTGCGCTACTACCTCAACCAACACGTCTGCCGCCGCCTTGCGCACCTGAAGCGCACGTTCCACGCCGACGCCGCGGTCGGCACCGACCGCATCGGCGAGCTGAGCGCGATCGAGCACTTCGAGCAGGCCGTGCCGGCCGTCCCCGTGCGCCGCATCGTCATCTGGTTCGTCGTCTCGGTGCTGTTCAGCGCGGTCGCGATCGCCAACGTGGCACACGCGCTCGCCGAGGAGCCTCTGACCAAGGCCTCGGCTGCGCTGCGTGGCTCAGTCGCCAGCGTGATCTCCGTCGACACCAACGGCCTCATCGATGCGGCCGGCAAGTTCGATGCCGCCAGCGGCGCCGCCGCGGTGATCGTCATCAGCCTCTCGCTCTACCTCATCAGCGCGCTCCCGATCAGCTCGTTCCGGCTCAAGCGGATGCTGCTCAACCTCACGCCGACAGATGAGGAGAAGCTCGCGGATACCGCGGCGCTGTACCACGTGTCCCGCTCGAGGGGGGTCTACCGCGACGAGCTCGCTGCGTTCCGGTCTCTGGGCGTGCCGCCGCCGCGCGAGATCCCGTTCGACCTGATCGCGCAGGCGACGCTGATGCTGCTGCCGCTGCTGCTCGGCATCTCGCTCGCCATCGCCAAGCTCGAGGCCCTCGCCGCCGGGATCAAGATGGGCGACTTCTTCAAGACTGGACTCACCGTCGGCGTGCTGGCGTGGGTCTGCCTCGTCGTCCCGATCGGGCGGCTGGCCCATCTGTTCGGCATCTGGCGCCGGCGCGCGGCCGATGTCGCCGGCGCCGACCCGCCGCATCGCTTCACCCGCGAGGAGCTCTGCCTGCCGAGCCGCCGCCTCGGCGCTTTCGTGGTCGACACCGTGCTCGGCGGCGCGCTCGCAGCTCTGCTCTCCACGCCGATCTGGGTGCTCGGCCTGTCCACCGACCTCGGGCTGGCCCTGGGCTGGTTCGTCGCCGTCCCGATCGCCTTCGCCGCCGTGAGCATCCCGTTCATGCTTCGCGACGGCGAGCATGCCGGTCAGACGCTGGGCAAGCAGCTGTTCGGCCTGCGCGTCGTCGACGACAGCCACGGCGTCGTCGCCCGCGGCCGCGCGACCGTGCGCGAGCTGCTCGTGAAGGCGCCCTTCGTCACCGGCTCGATCTTCCTGTTCTTCCTCCCCGCCGTGATCAACGGCATCTGGTCGATCTTCGATCCCGAGCGGCGCGGCCTGCAGGACCGCGCGACCGGCACGCGCGTCGTGCGCACCGCGCGCCGGCAGAAGTGAGCGAGCCCGACCCGCCGCCACTCGTCGCCGATCTGCACGTGCACTACCCGATGCACGTGCTCTCGGGCGACCGCGACGTCACGCTCGGGCGGATGGTGCGGGTGCGGCGCCGCCAGGGCCTGGGCGACAAGCTCCGCGGCGCCGTGCTGGCGCTCGCGAGCCGGCTGCTCAACTACCGCAGCTGGGACGCCGGGCCGCGCGTGACCGCCGACTTCCTCGCCGCGGGCGGCGTGCGCGTGGCGTTGTCGGTGCTCTACTCGCCGTTCGACGAGATGGACCTCGACGAGTCCTACGGCGCGCTTCCGGAGCCCGGCTACTTCCCTCGCCTGCTCGAGCAGCTGGCCCAGGTCGAGGCGGAGGTGGCCGGCCACGCCGGCGCGACCATCGTGCACGGCACCGCCGAGCTCGACGCCGCACTCAAGGCCGGTCACGTCGGCCTCGTGCACTGCGTCGAGGGCGGCTTCCACCTCGGCCCGACGCCGGCCGACGTCGACGCCAACGTCACGACGCTCGCCGCCCGCGGCGTCGCCTACGTCACGCTCGCGCACCTGTTCTGGCGCCGCGTGGCGGCCAACGCGCCGGCCATCCCCTTCCTCCCCGACGCGATCTACAACCGCATCTTCCCCCAGAAGGCGGGCGTCGGCCTGACCCAGCTCGGCGAGGCGGCGGTGCGCGCGATGTACCGCGAGCGCATGCTGATCGACGTCTCGCACATGCGCCCCGACTCGGTCGAGGAGACCTTCGCGCTGCTCGACCGGCTCGACCGGGAGAGCGGCGCCGCTCCGGCCGACCATCCGGTGATCTCCTCGCACGCGGGCTACCGCTTCGGGCCCCAGGTCTACAACCACGACGAGGGCACGGTCCGCGCCATCGCGGCCCGCGGCGGCGTGATCGGGCTGATCCTCGCCCAGCATCAGCTCAACGACGGTGTCCGCAAGCACGAGACGAAGACGTTCGAGGAGTCCTTCGAGGTGATCGCGCGCCACGTCGATCGCCTGCACGAGATCACCGCCTCGCACGAGCACGTGGCGATCGGCTCGGACTTCGACGGCTTCATCAAGCCGACGATGGGCGGGCTCGAGCGCTCGTCGGACCTCGCCCGGCTCCCGGCCGTGCTGACCGCCCGCTACGGCGCCGCCGACGCCGAGCGCATGCTGTCGGGCAACGTCCTGCGGGTCCTGCGCACCGCGCTCCGCTAGCGCGGCTGCGGCGCCGGGGCGGCCGTCACGGGCGGGCGGCCCAGGATCCACAGCGCAGGCGTGACCACGAGCACGGTGCCGCCGATCGCCAGCGCGGCCACGCCGATCGCCGACAGCGCCAGCCCGCCGAGCAGCGCGAGCCCGGCGCCGGTGAGCCCGGCGAGCAGGTCGTTGAAGCCGAGCAGCTTCCCGCGCTCGGCGGCGGTGGCGCAGTCGGCGAGCTGGGCGGTCGCCGAGACGAAGGAGAAGTTCCAGCCGATCCCGAGGCCGAACAGCACGACCGCGGTGATCGCCACCCCGTGGACCCACAGCAGGCTGCTGACCGCGACGCCCATGATCAGCAGCCCGCCCGCGAGCGCCCGCGTGCGGCCGATGCGGTCCACGACCCGGCCGACCACGAGCACGAGCGCGTACATCCCGAGCACGTGCGCGCCGATGATCGGGAACACGAAGTGGCCGGCGTGGTGCAGGTGGTCGACGACGATCGCACCCGTCAGTGTCATCACGCTCACCATCACGGCGAACGAGGCCTGGCCGGCCAGCAGCGCCGGGATCGCGCCGGGGCGTCGGACGATCTCGCGCAGCGGCGCGGCCGGTGCGGGCTCGCCCTCGTCGGCCGTGCGCAGCAGCTCGGCGATCCGCTGCGGATCGGGCCGGACCGCGAGCACGAGCACCAGGCCCGCGAGCATGAAGACGCCCGCGGCGAGCCACAGCCCGGCGAGCGCGTCGCCGTCGAGCGAGCGGCCGGCGAGCAGCGGGCTGAAGACGAGCGGCCCCAGGATCGCGCCGAAGACGGCCCCGAAGAGCACCAGCGCGATGCCGTGCGCGCGGCGCTCGGGCGGGTACATGTCGCCGGCCGCGGCGCGCGCGAGCAGCGCGGTGCCACTCGACGCCCCGACCGCCACGAGGCCGGCGAGCACGGCCGGCGCCGAGGACAGCGTGCTACCGAGCGCCGCCAGGCCGCAGCCCGCCGCGCCCACGATGAAGCCGGCGGCCAGCACCGGGACGCGGCCGAAGCGGTCCATGGCGCGCCCGGCCGGCAGCGCGGCCAGTGCGCCGGAGGCGAGCACGATCGCCGGGCCGAGGCCGAGCAGTCCCTTGACGCCGAGCACCGCGACCAGCGTCAGCGACGCGACGGCGGCAGACAGCTGCAGCATCCCCGAGTTTGCGGCCAGGGCGGCCGACAGCAGCGCGGTGTTGCGGCGGATCGGAAGGTCGGGCGGAGCGTTCACGTCGCGCAACGCTACCCGCCGGCCCTGGCAACATCGTCGCGTGGACTCCACCCCGCCGCCGCAGGGCCTGCGTGTGATCGACCCCGCGCCCTTCCGCCTGCGACTCGAGCGCGAGCAGCCGAGCGCGCCCGGCGAGGCGGCCGCGGGCCTGGAGGGAGTCCTCGCCGACCTCGACCGCCGCGTCCGCCCGTTCGGAAGCGGCTTCGGCGCGCCGTGGGCGGCGCGGCGCGCCCGCGGCCTGCTCGGCGGCTTTCGCTGGGACGCCGCCGACAGCCGCACGAAGGCCTGGTATCCGCAGGGCGTCGCCGCCTCCGCGGACGGCGCGGTCGTGCTCGTCTCCTGGTACCACAAGCCCTCGAACGCCGCGCGCGTCTCCTTCGTCGACCTCCAGGCCGGCCGCTACCGCCACGTGCCGCTGGTCAACGCGGCGGGCGAGGCCGTGCGCTCCCACGCCGGCGGGCTCGCGTGGCGCGACGACCTGCTCTACGTCACCGACACGACGACCGGGCTGCGGGTGTTCGACCTCACGCTCACGCTACGCACCGCCGAGGCCGGCGACGAGCGCTACGCGCTGCCCGAGATCGGCCGCTACCGCACGGCGGGCGGGGGCCTGCGCTTCTCCTACGCCTCGGTCGACACGGCGGCGGACGGCCTGCTGGTCGGCGAGTACGTCCGCGACGCGCCCGGCGCGCGGCTCGTGCGCTGGCCGTTCGCCCCCGGCGGCCTGCTCGCGCAGGAGCTCGCCTCGCACGCTTGGGTCACCGGGCACACCAACCTCCAGGGCGCGGTCGCGCTCCCCGACCGCCTGCTGCTGGCCGAGAGCCGCGGCAAGCGGCTCCCCGGCCGGCTGCACGCGAGCCCCTACTCCGAGACGGCGGAGCAGCGGCGCTGGGCCGTGGGCGGCGAGGACCTGGCCGGGTCCGGCGACGAGATCCTGTCGCTCAGCGAGCACCCCGACTTCCCGTGGCCGCTGCCGCGGCGGCGCACGGTCTTCCGCGCCGGCGTGCGCTAGTCGCGCGGGGTCGCATAGGTTCGTAACGCTGCCGGGACGCCGGTGCGCGACAGTGCCTACCCTGATCCATGGTCACGTATGAGCACACGCCCGGGTTCGAGCGGGCGAAAAGCGGCACGCGATTCACCGGGACGCACGGATGAATCCGCGGACCCCGTCGCGGTTGGGATGGTCGCTGTGCGCGATCTCCGTCGTCCTGAGCCTGGTGGGCGTTGTGCTAGCCGCCGTCATGGCCTTCCGCGCGCCCTCGAGTGCGGGCCAGGGTCAGTTGACCATGGCCCTCATCCTTCCCCCGATCGCGCTCCCCTGGGCGGTCGTGGGAGCGCTCGTGGGCGCGCGCAGACCCGGCAACCAGATCGCTTGGCTCTACTGCGCGATCGGGCTGGGCCTCGCGCTGCTCGGGGCCAGCGCGGCGTATTCTGCCTACGCTCGCTTCGGTCCGCTCGCGCCGCTCACGGGCGGCAGGTTCGCGGCGTGGGCCACCGAGGTGCTGTTCGTTCCGTGCGTGTTCATCGGTCCGGTCTCCATGTTCTTCGTGTTCCCGGACGGCCGCTTCCTCTCGCCACGCTGGCGGCTCCTGGGCTGGACCGTAATCAGCCTGGGCCTGCTCTGCGGCGGGATGGCAATCGCATTGCGGCCGGGGATCCTTGAGGGGCTGGGCGGGGTGACGAACCCGTTGGGCGTCGGAGGTCAGGCGGGACGCGTCATGCGGTTCCTCGCCGACGAGGGGGGCGCGGTCGTCGGCCCCGTGGCTCTTGTCAGCGCCATGCTGGCGATGATTCGCCGCTATCGCCGGGCGACCGGCGTCGAGCGCCAGCAGCTCAAGTGGGTGGCCTATGCCGTCATCTTGGCGTTGGTGTCGTTCGTCGTGTCGTCCCTGGCGCCGGTCCCGACCGCCTCGGTCTTCCTCGGCGACAACGTCGCGAACCTTCCTGGTGTCTTCGCGCTCGTGCTGATGCCGGTCTGCACGGGCGTCGCGATCCTGCGCTACCGCCTGTACGAGATCGACAGGGTCATCAACCGCACGCTGGTCTACGCCTCGCTGACGGTCTGCCTGGCCCTCGCCTATCTCGTCTCGGTGCTCGTCCTGCAGCACGCGCTGCGCGCGGTGACCGGCGGGTCAGGCCTGGCGGTGGCGGCGTCGACGCTGGCGGTGGCCGCGGCGTTCCGGCCGGCCCGCTCGCGCATCCAGAGGCTCGTGGACCGCCGCTTCTTCCGTCGTGGGTACGACGCGGCGCGCACGCTGGAGAGCTTCGGAGGCCGGGTGCGCGACGAGGTGGCGCTCGACGCGTTGAGCGCCGAGCTGCGCGCGGTGGTGGCGGACGCCCTGCAGCCTTCGCACGTATCAGTGTGGTTGCGGGATCCGCGTCCATGATCGCCGCCGGCCGGGTCACCGTCGGTTGGCGGTCGTGCCGGCCGCACTAGGAGACGGCGAGGACCTTCAGCCGGCGCTCGCCGCGCGGCGCCGGCACGACCGCCGTCTCGCCTGGGCGCAGGCCGGTCAGCGCCGCCGCCACCGGCGACTCCGCCGACAGCCTGCCGTCCGCCGCCGACGCCTCGTGGACGGCGACGAGCGTGTAGGTCATGCGCTTGCCGCTGGCCTCGTCCTCGACCTCGACGGTCGAGCCGAAGCCCACGACGTCACCGCCGGCGACCTCGACCACACGCGCGTCCATCAGCCGGTGGCGCATCTGGATGATCTTCGTCTCCAGGCGTGACTGGGCGTTCTTGGCCTCGTGGTACTCGGCGTTCTCCTTGAGATCGCCGAAGCCGCGCGCGGTCTTGATCTCCGCGGCGATCGCGGCGCGCGCGGGGCCCTCGAGCTCCGCCAGCGAGGCGCGCAGCGCCTCGAGGTCGGCCGCGGTCATCTGGTTGTCGAGGTTGTCCACGGGGAACAGCCTACGCACCCCGATCCGATACAACCGCCGGGCAGAACCCCGACATCACGCACCGCGACCTGCGGCGGGTGCTCACGAGCCGGCTCGGCTCGGGCGCGCCCGAACCGGTGGAGGCGTTCAAGCGCAACGGCGCCGACTTCGTCGTCGAGCGCGACCTGGGTGCGCTGGTGCGCCGGATGAACGCGCTCACAACCGAGCCGCTGATCGACCACGACGCGCTCGAGCGCGAGATCGTCGCCCGCGACCGCGAGCTCGCCAACCCGTACACGAAGGACCTCCAGATCACGGCCATCCACGGGGCACGCCGCTTCCTCGCCGACCGCGTGAGCCGGATCGCGACGCCGCACCGCATCCTCGACCCGGCCGCCGGTCCGCTGATCGGCGTCCGGCTCGCGATCCTCACCCGCAAGACGCTCGGCGGCGTCCAGACCGACCTCTCCGCCCGCGTGCTGACCGCGGCCGGCGAGCCGCTGCCCGGCCTCTACGCCGCCGGCGAGGTCGCCGGCTTCGGCGGCGGCGGCATGCACGGCTACCGCGCGCTCGAGGGCACCTTCCTCGGCGGCTGCCTGTTCTCGGGCCGCATCGCGGGCCGGGCGGCGGCCGCGGCACTCGCCTAGCCGCAGCCGCGAGCGGGCAGCAGGGTGGCATGGTCGCACTCGAGCTGGTCGCCGCCTTCGTGCTGATCGTCGGCGGCGCGATCGGCTTCACGAACGCGGTCGAATGGCTCGGGCACCGGCTCGATCTCGGCCAGGGGGCGGTCGGCGCGCTGCTCGCGGCGGTCGGCACGGCGCTGCCGGAGTCCGTCATCCCCGTCGTGGCGCTGCTCAGCGGCGGCGGGAGCAACGAGGCGGTCCAGATCGCGATCGGGGCGATCATCGGCGCGCCGTTCGTGCTCGGCACGCTGGCGATGCTCGTGATCGCCGGATCCGCGCTCGCCTACCGCGGCCGCCGCGAGCAGGGCTCGGACGTCGAGACTCACGCGCGCTCGACACGCCGCGACCTCGGCGTGTTCCTCGCGCTCTTCCCCGTCGGCCTGCTCGTCGGCGCGCTCGACACCTCACCCGCTGTCCAGCTCGCCGCCGCCGTTCTGCTGCTCGCGGGCTACGGGATCTACACGTGGCAGACGGTCAGGCACGGCGGCGAGGCCTCCGAGGACGACGAGCTCGCGCCGCTGTACTTCGACACCTCCAAGGACGACCCGCCGTCGACGCTCCAGATCACGCTCCAGTTCGCCGTCTCCCTCGCCGCCATCGTCGGCGGCGCCGAGCTGTTCGTGACCGCGATCGAGAGCATCTCGAAGTCGCTCGGCGTCGCGCCGCTGGTGCTGGCGCTCGTGCTGGCGCCGCTCGCCACGGAGCTGCCCGAGAAGGCGAACTCGGTGCTGTGGGTGCGCGGCGGCAAGGACATGCTGGCGGTCGGGAACGTCACCGGAGCGATGGCGTTCCAGGCCACGATTCCGGTCGCGCTCGGCCTCGCCGTGACGCGGTGGCAGCTCGAGCGCGAGGCGATCCTCGCCGGCGCGATCGCGCTCGCCGGCGGCGCGATCGCGCTCTACGTGCTGCCGCGCCGCAGCGTCGGCCTCCTCCCCACGCTCGCCTGGGCGGCGATGTTCGCGGGTTTCGTGCTGTTCGTGACTCTGTAGACCGCTGGGTCACGCGGCGACCTTGCCCGTGCCTGGAGCTTGCCGAATGCGATCTCGCGCGGGAGGTACTTCATCCCGCAGTCGGGAGCGGCGACGAGCTCGCCCGTGCGCTTGTAGGGCAGGGCGTGCTCGATCCGCTCCGCCACGACCTCCGGCGTCTCGACCGCCGCGTCCACGTCGAGGTTCAGCACGCCGAGGATGATCGTCTTGCCCGGCAGGCCCTCGAGGACCGCGCAGTCGAGCTGGGACTGCGCCGTCTCGATCGAGATCTGGTCGCAGCCGGCGTCGGCGAGCTCGGTGAGGAACGAATAGCCGGACGGGCGCTCGTGGATGATCGCGGCGTAGCCGAAGCAGATGTGGACCGCAGTCGTGCCGGACAGGCCGTCGAGCGCGCGGTCCAGCGCCGCGGGCGGTCCGTGTTCGCCTTGAGGAACGCGAGATCGCCGACCTGGACCGGCTCGATCGGCCCGACGACCCGCGGGGCGGGATTCGGGTGCCCGCTGGGGTCGAGGGCCGTGCCCGGGTTGTCGAGATCGATGCCGGTCAGGGCGTTGGCGAAGCGATTCGAGTAGCTCTCGCGACGCTGCTCGCCGTCGGTGAGGATGTCGAGCCCGGCGCGCTCCTGATCGCGGATGGCGAGCAGCGTCGCGTCGTCCTGGGCCTCCTCGAGGAAGCGCGGAGACGCGCCACAGCTCGCGGGCGCGGACGCGCGGCGGGAAGCGCGCGGCGAGCTTCTCGCGGTCGATGAGCCAGTCGGGTTGCGTGTATGAGCCGACCAGGCTCGTCGGGAGATGCATGCCGGCAATTGTCTCAGGCGATCTCCGCGGGAAGCTCGAAGCGCTCGAATGCCTCCGGCGTCAGGTACGTCGTGATGTCGGCGATCCGGTCGCCGCGGAGCGTGACCAGGTTGACGCCGTGCGGGAGGTGGCGCTGCGTCTCGGCGTCCCAGAGGTAGTGGCCGAACGCGAGCTGCCCGTTGGCGGCGGCCGGGACGAGCAGCGAGCGGTTCTCGCTCGCCAGCGGGTAGACCCGGAGGAATCCTGCCACCGCGTCGCGGCCGCGGTACCAGGTCGGTCGCGGCGGCATCGTGATCGTGGCGTCCTCCGTGAGCAGGGCCACGACCGCGTCGACGTCGCCGTCCTGCCAGGCGTGGACGTACCGGTCGACGATCACGCGCAGGCGCTCGTCGCCGAGCGCGCGCAGCGTGGCCTGCTGGCTCTCCGCGGGGAGCCGCTCGTCGATCGTCCTGTGGGCGCGCTGGAGCGCGCTGTAGACCGCGGCCGGCGTCGTCTCGAGCGTGTCGGCGACCTCGCCGCCCGAGAAGCCCAGCACGTCGCGCAGGATCAGCACGGCTCGCTGCGCCGGCGGGAGGTGCTGGAGCGCCGCGATGAACGCCAGCTCGACGCTCTCGCGCTGCTCGTAGCGTGCCTCCGGCCCGGCGACGGAGGCATCGAGCCCGAGCCGCGCGTCGGGGTAGGGCTCGACCCACACCGACTCCACCAGCGGCTCGCCGGGCGCGTCGTGGGGGTCGGTCGGCGGGCCGTAGTCGATCGGCAGCACCCGGGTGGGCCGGCGCTCGATCAGCCTGAGACAGGCGTTCGTCGCGATCTTGTAGAGCCAGGAGCGCAGCGAGCTGCGGCCCTCGAAGCGGGGCAGCGCGCGCCACGCGTTCGTCAGTGCCTCCTGCAGCGCATCCTCGGCATCGTGGGCCGAGCCGAGCATCCGGTAGCAGTGGGCTTGCAGCTCGGCCCGATACGGCTCGACCATGGCTCGGTAGGCAGCCTCGTCGGTCATCGCTTCGCCTGCCAGAACGCGATGTCGCCGCCCTCCGGCGTCCCGACGATGCTGCGCCAGCCGGTCGGTCCCTCGCGCGGCTCGAGCAGCACCGAGGCACCGAGCCGGCCGGCGCGCTCCGTCATCTCGTCGATCCGGTCGACCGCGACGTAGGGGAGCCACGTCGCCCGCGGCGTCCCGCACTCCACGATCCCGCCGTCCAGGCCACCGCCCAGGTCGAGCGCGAGGTAGGAGCCGCACGCGGCGTCGATGCGCTCCGGGCGCCAGCGCAGCAGCTGCGCGTAGAACGCGGACGCGCACGGCAGGGCGCCGGTGTGCAGCTCCAGATGGACGACGGGATGCGGGCTCACAGGCGGTACGAGCCGATCGTGCGGAGGTCGGTGACGGCGGGCCGCTCGTCGCAGCGGTCTCCGATGTTCTCCTGGAAGCGCTGGAACGCGTCGAGCTTCGCCAGCGGCGTCTGCCCGTCCTCCGTCTGGATCGCGAGGTGCATGAAGCTCACGCCGTCCTCCAGCCGGAACGTCGCGTACCGCAGGCCTTCCGGTGCGACGCTTGCCAGCTCCTCGTAGACGGCGCGCACGAGCGCCTCATTCTCCTCGACGCGATCAGGCTTGACCTTGTAGCGGACCATGACCTGTCTCATCGCGTGACCTCCGGTTCGAGGGCGGGGACCGCCCGGGTGAGTGCCGTACTGCCGCTGCGCCGGCGGCCGGGGAGCGCCAGGCCGGCGGCCGCGCCCGCCAGCGCCAGACCGGCGCCGACGCCGATAGCGGGGCTGAAGCCGTCGGTGAAGGCGGCCGCGGAGGCGTAGCTGCCGGCGCCGGCGAAGACCGCGACGACGACCGCGATCCCGAACACGCCGCCGAGCTCGCGCATCATGCTGTTGATCCCGGCCGCCTTCCCGATCGCGTCCATCGCCACCGAGCCGACCGCCGAGTTCTGCGCCGCCGGGATCGCCATCGAGATGCCGACGCCGGCGACGATCAGGGGAGCCAGCATGCGCGAGTACGCGAGGCCGGGCTCGGCGATCAGGGCCAGCCACCCCATGCCGGCCGCCTGCAGCGACAGGCCGGCGACCATCAGTGGGCGCTCGCCGATCCGATCGGTCAGCGCGCCGGCGAGGGGCGCCACGGTGATGAACGTGGCCGTCCACGGCATCAGCCGCAGGCCGGCCTCGAGCGGGCTGTAGGCGAGCCCGGTCTGCAGGAACTGCGCGAAGAAGAACACGGCGCTGAACAGCGACGCGAACGTGAAGAACGTCGCCGCGCTGCTCGCCGAGAAGGCGCGCGAACGGAACAGCTGCACCGGTAGCATCGGCTCGCGGGCACGCAGCTCCCACGCGACGAAGGCCGCGGCGAGGCCCGCTCCGGCCGCGAGCGTCGCGATCACCTCGAGGCTCCCCCACCCCGACCCGTTGCCGAGCACCAGGCCCCAGACGATCCCGAGCGCACTGGTCGTGACCAGCGCCAGGCCGGCGATGTCGAGGCCGGCCTGAGGGCCGCGGCTCTCGTCCATGCGGGCGAGCACGAGCGGGATCGCGACCAGGCCGATCGGGACGTTGAGCCAGAAGATCCACTCCCAGTCGAGGCCCTCGACGACGGCGCCGCCCACGAGCGGGCCGGCCGCGACGGCGACGCCGGTGATGGCGCTGAAGATCCCGATCGCCGCGCCCCGCCGCTCGGGCGGGAAGGCCGCGCTCAGCAGCGCCAGGCCGAGCGGCATCAGGAGTGCAGCGCCGACGCCCTGGACGGCGCGCGCGGCGATCAGCCAGCCGACGCCGGGCGCCAGCGCGCACAGGGCCGACGCGACGGTGAACAGCCCGAGGCCGGCGGCGTAGAGGTTGCGGCGCCCGTAGCGGTCACCGAGCGCCGCGGCGGTGATCAGCAGCACCGCGAAGCTGAGGTTGTAGGCGTTCACCGTCCATTCGAGCGCCCCGACCGAGGCGCCGAGGTCCACCCGGATCGTGCTCAGCGCCGTCGACACGACCAGCGTGTCGAGCGCTGCCATCAAGGAACCGATGCCCGTGAGGGCGATGACCCAGCCAGTCTTGTTTCTCATACCGGTGTAGATCCGGCCGGCGGCCGGAATCCATCGGTCGAGTTGAGACCGGCTCGACCCGCGGCCGGTGACAGGCCGGTCGCGGGTCGCCGTTAGTCACGCTCAGTGGCCGTGCTTGGACCGCCGCGGGAGCCCTGCCACGGTGAACGGCTTCTGGCTCGTGGCGAAGTCGGCGTTGACCACGAGGTAGAGGCCCTTGGCCCGGTCGACGGTCGAGGGGCCGCGGAGCTTGTCGCTCGTGCGGGTGGCCTCGAGCCTGGCGCGGCGCGCGCCGCCGCGCAGCTTGAGGAACGACAGCTGAGGCGAGGCACCTCCCTGCACGACCACGAGCCGCCCGCGGTCGAGCAGCATGCCGTCGCCGCCGGGCACCGTCGCACCCTCGATCTCGTCGATCGCGCGGATCGACGCGCGATCGCCGCTCAGGTCGATCCGGAACAGCTTGCCGCTGTTCGTGTCGACGACGACGAGCCTGCGGCCGCCCTCCGCGACGATCCCGTTGAGGTTGAACGCACCCCCGCCCTCATACGGAACCGTGCTGACGTCCAGCGCCTGCGGTGTGCCGGACCCTGCGCGGACCTGCTCGGGCGTCACGTGCCAGAGCTTCGGCCGGAAGGAGTCGGTGACGAACACGTCGCCGCGCCGCGTCACGACGAGGTCGTTGAGGAAGCCGCCCGCGCCCGTCTGGAACGTCGCGACCTCCTGCTTGGTGGCGAGGTCGTAGACGGTGATCGACCCGGTCGGGCCGCCGGCGACGTAGAGCCTCCCGCGCCGGAGCTTGAGGCCGACGGCTGCCTTGCCGGCCCCGCCGGGGATGAACGGCGACACGGTCTGGCTCCCGAGCGTGCCGCGATATGTCGAGTACCTGGCCTCTTAGACAACGGAGGCCGCCGAAAGTCACGCACAGCTCGGCCCCGATTGCGCAGCCTTCCTTGCGCGGCGAGGCGCGGAGCGCGATGATCCGGCTCAGCGCGGCCGCCACACGTGGATGATGTCGCGCATCGAGATGATCCCCGCGACCTGACCGCCGTGCACGACGACGAGGTGCCGGAAGCCTCCCTTGGCCATCGCGTCGGCGGCCTCCTTCAGATCCCAGTCGGCATCGGCGAACGTCGCCCGGGCCGTCAGGTGATCCCGGATCATCTCGTGGTCGGGATCCTGGCCTGACCCGAGTGAGCGCACGAGGTCACGCTCGGTGACGATCCCCGGGCCCGGCTGCTCGGGGTCCATGATCACGGCCGCGCCGACGTTGTGCTCGGTCATGAACTGCGCAGCGTCGCGCAGGCTGCGGTCCGGGGCGATGGTGAGGACCTCCTCGGTCATCGCGTCGCGCACCCTCATGGGCGCGAACATACCGCCCGGGGCGGCTCAATGGTGGAATCCCTCGGCCCGCGAGATCGGCAGGGGCTTCGACAGCTTCGACAGGTCGTCCGCGACCGCGCGCTCGAGGTGGCCGAGCAGGATGTCCGCCATATCGGCGCTGAAGCCGTTGCGCACCACGATGCGCAGCACCGCGACATCCTCGAGGTTGGCGGGCAGCGTGTACGCGGGCACCTGCCAGCCGTGCTCGCGCAGCGCGCGCGAGACCTCGAAGACGGAGTAGTTCGTCACGTCGTCGCGGAGCTTGAACGCGAAGACCGGCAGCTCGCTCCCGTCGGTGAGCAGCTCGAACGGCCCGAGCTCGGCGATCCCGCTCGACAGCCGCCGCGCGACGTCCTGGCAGCCCTGCTGGACGGCGCGATAGCCGTCGCGGCCGAGGCGCAGGAACGTGTAGTACTGGGCGACCACCTGGCTGCCGGGCCGCGAGAAGTTCAGCGCGAACGTCGGCATCTCCCCGCCCAGGTAGTTGACGCGGAAGACGAGCTCCTCGGGGAGCGCGTCGGAGTCGCGCCACAGCGCCCAGCCGATGCCGGGATAGACGAGCCCGAACTTGTGTCCCGAGGCGTTGATCGACGCCACGCGCGGCAGGCGGAAGTCCCATTCGAGGTCGGGCTGGATGAACGGCGCGACAAACCCGCCCGACGCGGCGTCGACGTGGATCGGGACGTCGGGCCCGCGCTCGCGCTCGAGCGCGTCGAGCGCGTCTGAGATCTCCTTGACCGGCTCGTAGCTGCCGTCGAGGGTGCTGCCGAGGATCGCGACCACGCCGATCGTGTTCTCGTCACAGAGCTCGGCCGCCTCCGGCGCGGTGAGGTGCCGGCGCTCGCCCTCCATCGGCACGTAGCGCGGCTCGACCACCCAGTAGCGGCAGAACTTCTCCCAGCAGACCTGGACGTTGACGCCCATCACCAGGTTGGGCCGGTCCACCGGGCGTCCCGCGGCGCGTCGGCGCGCGCGCCAGCGCCAGAGCAGCGCCATGCCGCCCAGCATGCACGCCTCGCTCGATCCCGTCGTCGACGTGCCGGTGGCGCCGCCGCCGGTCTGCCCGTGCCACAGCTCGGCGAGCATGTTCACGCAGCGCAGCTCGAGCTCGGCGGTCTGCGGATACTCGTCCTTGTCGATCATGTTCTTGTCGAACGTCTCGGCCATCAGCGCCTCGGCCTCGGGCTCCATCCACGTCGTCACGAAGGTCGCGAGGTTCAGCCGGGCGTTGCCGTCGAGGATCAGCTCGTCGCGCACGAGCCTCGCGGCGACGTCCGCCGGGATCGTGGCGTCGGGGATGCGAAACCGCGGCACCACGGCGGGGCTGTGGGATATGACGCGCAGCGGGTTGAGCGTCACCTCCTCGCGCTTGCGCTCGTCGGCGACCTGGCGATGCAGGGGCATGGCGTCTCCGGTGTCGGGGTCAGTGGGGAGTCGGCGCCTGGGCGGCGGCCGCGGCGGGCTGGAGGTCGTCGAGCGTCAGCTGCCGCGCGGGCGGCCCGTCCAGGATGATCGACGACTCGACGGCCAGTGTGGGCTGGACGTGGATCAGCTCTCCCGGCGCGAGCGCCCGCCAGCCCGGATCCTCGTCCATGCGCTCGCTGGCGACGATCACCGACGGATGGCGCACGAGGGGCTCCGAGCGCACGCGCACCGTGCCCGCGGCGCTGGCGGCATCGAGGTGACGATCGCCTCGCGGGCCGCCGGCGCGACGTTCGAGCACCCACAGCTCGTGCGTGTCGGGGTAGCGCAGCGCCCACAGCCCGTCGCGCGTCCCGAGGACGAGGTTGATCGCGTAGACGGGCAGGTGCTCAGCGACCCAGCGGCCGGCGGCGGCGATGCCCGCGCTGACGTCGCCGCCGCGGAGATCCGTCTCGCGGGTGATGAGCGCAAACAGCCGCTCGGAGTCGGTGTCGCCCTGGACGAGCGCGCGGTCGGCGCCGAGCCGGTTCTCCAGGCGCTCGAGCTCGAGGAGGACCCCATTGTGGGCGAACAGCCGGCCGCGCTGCTCGAAGGGGTGCGTGTTGCGCACCTCGACCTCGCCGGTCGTCGCGTAGCGGATGTGGGCGACGAACACGGTCGACTCGAGCTCGCGGGCGTCACGGGCGAACGCGGGGTCCGCGTACGCCGGGACCGGCTGCTTTGACAGCTGCGGCCGACCCGCCTCGTCGAACCAGCCGACCCCGGTGCCGTCCGGCTCGCGGCGGCTCTGGCGCGCGAGGCTGTCGGGGGCCTCGAGCAGCCAGAATGTCGCGCGCACGCGCCGGTCCCCGCCACTCATGCCGAAGAGCCGGCACACGCCAGGAGCTTCCCATCTCGACGCGCTTCGGCAATGCCCGCGATCATCTCTGCCATGAGCGAGAAACCCGACGGCAACGCCCCCGCCACGCCGCGGCAGCTGATCGCGGCCATGGAGGTCCACGCGCCGAGCCAGCGCAACCGCAGGCTCGCCGGCCTGCTCGCGGCCGCCAACGCCAATGACAAGCTCAAGGCGCGCTGGCTCGGGCAGCAGGTGACCGCGCAGCGGCTGGGCATGAGCGACCACTCCTGGGTGCACCTTCAGATCGTCCTCAACAGCGCGCTGCGGATCTTCCGCCTGCTCCACCGCGCCGGCGTCCCCTCGGCGATCGAGACCGAGTACGCCATGAAGGCGGCCGACGCCGAGGTCGTGATCGCCGGCGGCTGCCTGCTGCACGACCTCGGCATGTCGATCCACCGCGTCGACCACGAGTCGTTCAGCCTCTTCCTCGCCGCCGACCTGCTCGACGACCTGCTCGTCGACGTCTACGAGGAACCCGAGCGCACCATTGTGGCGTCGGAGATCATGCACGCGATCATCGGCCACCGGACGGGCGGGCGCCCGCTGACGCTCGAGGCCGGCGTCGTCCGCGTCGCCGACGCACTGGACATGGAGCACGGCCGCTCGCGCGTCTCGCTCGAGACCCACCTGCCGAACATCCACTCGCTCTCGGCGGCGGCGATCGACGAGGTCCGCATCGTCCCGGGCGAGCAGCGCACGATCCGCGTCGAGGTCGAGATGAACAACTCCGCCGGCGTCTTCCAGGTCGACGACCTGCTGGCCACGAAGCTGCGCGGCTCCGGCCTCGAGGACCACATCGAGGTCGTCGCCCGCATCGATGCCGAGCACGAGAAGCGACTGCTGACCGTGTACCGAATCTAGAGGAGAAACCATGCGCTTGCGGCAACTGGGTGACAGCCAGCTCCAAGTCTCCGAGATCAGCCTCGGCTCCTGGCTGACGTACTCCGGCGGCGTGGGACGCGAGCAGACGGAGGCGTGCACGCGCGCGGCGTTCGAGGCCGGGATCAACTTCTTCGACACCGCGAACGCCTATGGGCGCGGCGCGGCCGAGGAGGCCTGGGGCGAGATCCTCGCCGACCACGATCGCGACAGCTACGTCCTGGCCACGAAGATCTACTTCCCGATGTCGGACGACGACCGAGGGCTCTCGGCCGAGCAGATCCACAAGCAGATCGACGCGTCGCTGAAGCGGCTGCGCACCGAGTTCGTCGACCTCTACCAGTGCCACCGCTACGACACGCAGACGCCATTGGAGGAGACGGTGCGGGCGCTGAGCGACGCGATCCGGGCCGGCAAGGCGCGCTACTGGGGCTTCTCGGAGTGGAGCGCCGAGCAGGTCGAGGCGGCCGTGACGATCGCCCGCGAGCAGGGTCTGGAGAAGCCGGTCTCCAGCCAGCCACAGTACTCGATGCTCTGGCGGCGCATCGAGGACAACGGCGTGCTGCGGGTGAGCGAGGAGAACGCGATCTCCCAGATCGTGTGGTCACCGCTCGCCCAGGGCGTGCTGACCGGCAAGTACCGGCCGGGCCAGCCGCCGCCCGAGGGCACGCGCGCGGCGAGCGAGGAGATGGGCGGCTTCATCTCCGGCTTCTTCCGCGACGACGTGCTCGAGGCGCTACAGCGGCTCAAGCCGATCGCCGAGCAGGCCGGCCTTTCCCCGGCCCAGCTCGCGCTCGCATGGATCCTGCGCCAGCCCAATGTGGCGAGCGCGATCATCGGCGCGACGCGGCCCGAGCAGGTCAGCGAGAACGCCACCGCCGCGGAGGTCGAGCTCGGCGACGACACCCTGCAGGCGATCGACGAGGCGCTCGGGAGCGCCGCGGAGATGGGAGCGGCGCAGAGCTGATCGAGCTCTTCGCGGTTGCGCCGGACGAGGACGCGGCTTTCCTCGCCGCGTGGACCGCCGAGGCACCGCCGGGCGCGACGCTGTACCGGGCCCTACGAGCGGACGTGCGGCTGCGCTTCGCGAGCCTGGCCTCCGGCGCGCCGGACGCCGCCGGCGGCGTCCTCCTGATCGCCCTGTTCGAGGTCCCCGCCGGCGAGGACGACCGCTTCCTCGCCGCCTGGGAGCCGGTCCGCGAGCTGTTCTCCACGCACCGCGGCTACCTCGGCGCGCAGCTGCTCCGCAGCCCCGACACGCGCTTCGTCGCCGTCGTGCACTGGTCGAGCCCGCTCATGTACGCCCGGACTGCGCGCGAGGAGGGCGACCTGATCGCGGCGCTGCCGTTCCGCGGTCAGGCGGCGCTGTATACGCGCGTCCAGTCCGACCGGAGCCGCTGATAGATCTGCGCCATGAATCACGACGAGGCGCATGCCCTGATCGAGGGGTTGGTCCGTGATGAGGTCGCCTGGGAGCCAGACGCCCCGGCCGAGGAGATCACCGAGGCCCTCATCGCCGAACTGCGCGACATGCACTCGACGGACACGCTCTCGGATGACGACATCTTCACCGTCCTGAGCTTCCTCGTCCTGCGGGCCCTCTCCACGCCGACGGCCCCGCTGGAGCTTTTCTTCTCCCGGCGCGCCGAGGAACCGCCAGATGGCCCGGGGATGATTCGCGAACCCCCGTCCGACGGCATATGAGGCCGGTCAACGGGGTCGGCCCGGCCGTGTACGACTCTACGGTGTCTGCCAGCTGCGGTCCCAACGCTCCGGTTTCAAAGCTCGCGCGGCGGGCAACCCCTTAGTAAGAGCCAATACGCGTATCCACCTAGGTGGAGCAAACCTCGAGTGGCTCTTGGAAGGTGCGCCAAGTGACGATCGTTTTCATCCTCGTCGGCCTCGTTGCGGTTGGTTTCGTGTGGCTAGTCGTTCTCGGTCTCTGCTACAGCGCTGCCCAGGGGGATGGACGCCGGCGCATTTCGCGTCTATCCACACGCGTCGACACGGTCGTCGACTTTCGCGCTGTGTAGCTTCGACGCGCGGCAACTGGCACTCGAATCGCGATCTCGGCTCGGCCGCTCACTACGCCCAACGACGCGGCGCACGAGCACGGGTACTTCGGGTTCTACGCCTATGGGCCGGGGAGGATTCGAACCTCCGTCTGACGGATTATGAGGACGGCCAGATCGGCGCTCGCTGGGGTCGATTGGCTCTCGCGAGATGTCCCTGTGGCTCTGTTGCGCTCGGTTCTCGGCAGTTCGGGACACGGCTCGGGACACGACCTTCAACTCAAGCCCAGATCCGCGAAGGAGTCGAACACGAACGCCACGAGCCGCGATTGGCTAGCAGCGCGGCGAAATCGTGAGCGGCGCACGGCCGAGGCCGAGACGGAAGGCCATGAAGAAAGATTCTCGGTTCTCTCGGCAGAACTCAGCGAGGCGGCGTTCAATCCGTGATAGCTGCGCGTGGTGGTATCACGGGTATCTCACAGGTCAGCGAGCAGTCGCTCGTCGCGGCAACCGGCTGAGCAGCTTGTCCCAGACTTCTCCGATCCGCGTGGCTGCTCCCTCGATGAGGCGGCGGGCGGGCGGTAGGAGGAACAGCAGGGAGGCTGCGGCGATGCCGATCAGTGCTCCTGCCACTACGTCTCCGGGGTAGTGCGTGCCGACGTAAACCCGGGCGAAGGCCAGCACTGCGGCGATGACGAGCAGGATGGTGCCGAGGGTGCGGTCGTAAAGCCAGATGCCGCAGGCGAGGGCGAACGCGCCGGTTGCGTGGTCGCTGGGGAAGGAAGGGTCGTGGGAGCGAGCGATGAGCAGATGGGCGTGCGCGGGATGAGCCAGGTAGGGCCTCAGTCGCTCGACGGCGTGGGCGATCGGCTGGTTGATGAGGAGGGCCAATCCCGCTGCAACTGTGGCCAGGACCGCGCCCGAACGTCGCTCCGCACGCTGCTGCGACCAGGGGATCAGGAACGTGATGGCGACGAGGATCACGACGACCGCCGGCAGATCGTCGGCGAGGAATTTGAAGAGGTCGTCGGCGAACGAGTGACCGCTGAGCCCGTTGATGGTCTTGTAGAGGCTGTAGTCCATGAAGGGGCTCAACTAACGGATGCCACGGCTCTGGACGGGTCCGGCTCGTGCGGCGGTCAACGGTGCCCTTGTGAGCTTGTGGGTCACCGGACCTCGACGGCCTCTGTGTCGAGGAGGTACCAGGAGACGTAGCGACGAACTCCGGCCGCGAAGGGGGTGGTGGCGCGCCACCCGAGCTCGTCGGCTGCCCGCGCGCCGGACACGCGGGCGCCCGAGAAGTCGCCGGCGCGGCCCTGGGTGTGGACGATCTCGGCGTCGCCGACGGCGTCACGGACCGCGTCGGCGATCTGGCGCACGGTGGTGTCCTCCTCGCCGACAAGGTTGTAGGTGCGACCCGCGGCCTCCCGGCGCAGCGCTGCCACGACCCCCTCCGCGAGATCCTCGACGTAGACGAAGCGCCGCGATTGCGATCCGTCTCCCGCGATCGTGAGGGGCTCGCCGGCGAGTGCCTTGCGTACGAAGATCGGCAGCACCGCGGCCGGGCGCGCTCGTGGTCCGTAGGGGATCCCGAAGCGCAGGATCGTCGACGGCACGCCGTAGAGCTGCTCGTAGGCGCGGCAATACATTTCTCCCGCCAGCTTTGTCGCGGTGTAGAGGTGACTGGGTGGGGTCAGGGGCGTGTCCTCGTCGACCTCGTCGGCGGTGACATCGGAGTAGGCCCAGATCGTTGAGGCGTATTGGACGCCGACGCCGAGCTCCCGCGCCGCTTCCAGGACATGCATTGTTCCGCGCGCGTTGAGCTCTTCAGCCGCCCGTGGCCGCTCGGCGACGATCCCGACGTCGGCCGATGCCGCGAGGTGCGCGATCACATCGCAGCCACGGGCGGCCTCCAGGAGCGTTTCGAAGTCGAGCAGGTCGCCGATCACCGTGTCGACGTCCTCGTGCTCGGGATAGGCCGCGGCGGCGAGATCGAGGATCCGCGGTTGATGGCCGTGTGCGATCAGGCGATCGACGACGTGCGAGCCGATGAACCCCGCTCCTCCGGTCACAAGGACTCTCATGCTCGCGACGCTAGAAGGGCGAGCCGAGTCGAAAATGAACCGGGCTTCGCCGCGCCGGGGGGTAGTGAGACGCGACCGTTCACTTTTGCGTCATGTAGACCAGGCCGACGACGACCGCAGCGCTGGTAACCGCCGCGCCCGCCAGCGCGATCGCGCCGTAGCCCACCGTTGCGCTTGTCCGTCTCGCTCGCCGGCTTTCCGAGGCTCGCGTCGTTCCGAGGACCGCGAGCGCGAACGCCGTCGCGATCCCGACGCCCGCGAGCAACGAGACGTAGATGACCTGAAGGAGGGCGTGCCCGTCGACGATGCTGGAGGCGATCGGCTTCACGTGGCGGCCACGGGCTGGCGGAGGCGGCGCAAGAGCGCGGCGGTAAGTGCGAGTGCCGACGCGAGGGCGACGATCGCGGGTCCGGCGGCGCCGCTGCCGAAGATGCGCGTGAAGCCATAGACACCGGCGCCCACCGCTGCCGATGCGGGCAGGGTGAGGGCCCAGGCGGCGGCGATGTTGCCGGCGATGCCCCAGCGCACGGCGGACACGCTCTTGGCGGCGCCGGCGCCCATGATGCCGCCGGAGATCACGTGCGTGGTCGAGAGCGGAAAGCCGACGTGTGAAGCGGCGAGGATGACCGTGGCGCCAACGGTCTGGGCGGAGAACCCCTGGGCGCTGTCCATCTTGATGATGCGGGTGCCCATCGTCTTGATGATGCGCCAGCCGCCGGCGTAGGTTCCGAGGGCGATCGCGCTGGCCGCGGCGACCACGACCCAGGTAGGGACGGCGAAGCCGGAGGCCGGAATGCTGCCGTGGGCGATCAGCGCCAGCGTGATGACGCCCATCGTCTTCTGGGCGTCGTTGGTGCCGTGGGCGAGGGCGAGCATCCCGCCCGAGAGCAGCTGACCGAGCCGGAATCCCCGGGTGGCCGGGCCCGGGCGCAGGCGCGCTACGAGGCGGTAGAGCACCAGGATGGTCAGTCCGGCGACTGCGAAGGCGAGCAGCGGCGCGACCAAGGCGGGGATCAGGACCTTGCCGAGCAGCCCGTCGAACTGAACGCCGGCGGCGCCGTGGCCGGCGAAGGCGGCGCCGGCGACGCCGCCGATCAAGGCGTGCGAGGAGCTGGAGGGCAGGCCGAGGTACCACGTCGCGAGGTTCCAGGCGATGGCGCCGATGAGGCCGGCGAAGACGATCTGCATGGTGATCGTCGATGCGTCGACGATGCCCTTGCCGACCGTGGCGGCCACCTTGAGGGAGATGAAGGCCCCCGCGAAGTTGAGCAGGGCGGCGATCCCCACGGCAACTCGCGGGGCGACGGCGCGTGTGGAGATGGAGGTGGCCACGACGTTGGCGGTGTCATGGAAGCCGTTGGTGAAGTCGAACGCCAGGGCGGTGCCGACCACGACGATGAGCAGGATGTCGGAGCCCATCAGGCGTTCTTGAGCACGATGCCCTCGATGATGAACGCGGCGCGCTCTGTCGCGTCGATGGCCTGCTCGAGACGTTCGAGCAGGTCCTTCCAGCGCAAGACGTCGAGGGTCGAGTCGCCGTTTGAGAACAGCGAGGCGATCGCCTGCCGAACGATTCGGTCCCCCTCGTTCTCGAGCCGGTGGATCTCGATCGTCTGCTCGTGAAGGTCGGGGAACTTGGACAGTCGAGCGAGGGCGCTTGCGATCTGCCGGCACGCGGCGCCGAGCACCCGCGTCATCTCCTTGGCTTCGCTCATGACCGACGGGACGCGGTACAGGCCGAGGTAGTCGGCGACTTCCTCGATCAGGTCGACGATGTCGTCGAGCGCCGAGCTGAGCTGGTAGATGTCGTCGCGGTCGATCGGCGTGACGAAGGTGTTGTTGAGCCGCTGGACGAGTTCATGGGTGATCTCGTCGCCGCGGTGCTCGCAGTCGCGGACCTGCGCGGCGAGCTCGGGACGGTCAGGGAAGGCTTGGAGCATCTCGTCGAGGAGGCCGGCGGCGATGACGATGTTGTCGCCCGCCGCCTCGAAGAGGGAGAAGAACATGTCGTTCCTCGGCCTCAGCGCGTTTGCAATGCGGCTCATCGCGGTCTCAGCTCTTCTTCGTGGCGGGTGGGAACCGAAGCTCGTACTCGGCGATGAGATCGCCCAGGTACTCGCCGGCGTCGACGTCGCTGGGGTAGTGGCCGCCCGCGTACAGGCGGGAGTAGGAGATCTGCTCGCTCATCCAGCGGTACTCCGGGGCGCGCGCCGGCTCGTAGTGGGAAAGCACGCCGGTCAGCGCGTAGGAGATGACCGTGTGCTTTGAGGGATAGGAGAACTTCTTCTTGAAGCGACTCTGGTTGAGCGCATGCAACGTGGGATCGGTGAGGTAGGGCGACGGGCGAGCGAAACGGTTCTTGCCCTGGTCGGCGACGGTCTTGGCCAGGGCGTAGGTGGCGTTGAAGCGCGCCTTCTCCTCCGCGGAGACACCGGGAGCGACAAGGTCCTTGGACTGCTTGCGGTAGAGCTTCCAGACGTCCTTCTTGCCGTGCGCCTCGAGCCAGACGGAGGCGGCGATGGCGGCCGGCGTGCGATTGGCGTCGATGCGGTGCAAGAGCGTGAGCTCGTCCTGTTGGGCCTTGCCGGTGGGCGGCGCGCCGACGTGTCCAAGGGCGAAGGCCGCGAAGCCGGCGTCGTCGCGAGCGGGGTGGGTGGAGATCCAGCGCGTGAAGTCCCGCCGGGCTCGTGTCAGCTCAGTGCGTTCGGGGGCGCGCACCGGGGTGAGGCGAGCGGTCGGGAAGAGCGTCGGAAACGGCTGTCCGGCAAACGGGCCTGACTTGCCGCTCTTGGCCACGACGTTCAGCGCGAACGCGGCCGCCCCGAGGGCCACGACCGCGACGACGATCGAGAGCCGGATGATCCGTCGGCTCCGTGTGGTGCGCTCAGCCATGGGCGAGTGCCTTTTCCGTGGGAGGTGCGTCCGGGCGGTCGCGCGCGCTGAAGTAGCGGTTCAGAAGCCAGTGGAGGTCGTTGACCTTGACGTCGTCGCGCAGCAGGCCAACGCCGACGCAGTACTTGCTGCAGCTCACGGGCCTGACGCCGAGGCGGCGCAGCTCGCGGTCGATCTCGCCGAGGCCCCGCTCGACCTTGCTCTCGAGGATCACGTATCTGGGGTCAAGGCCGGGAATCTCACGCTCGCCGTCGGAGAAGCTCAGGTCGAAGTCGCAAGTGACGCGCTCCGCGCCTGCGGCGAGCGTCAGGCGGCGGTAGGAGGTACGGACGGTCGGCGCCAGTTCGGGCACCTCCATCTGCGGATAGGCAGATGCGAGACATGCGCCGAGGAACGAACGCGCATCGTCGTTGACGTGCCCGTGGTCCTCGGGCCGGTAGGGCATCTGGTGCTTCACCGTTTCGCCCCGGCGACCCTTGAGCTTGACCTCGAAGAGATAGAGGCCGCTGTCGACGTAGTGCCGCGAGCGGACCTTGTAGCGCCGGCGCCGCTGCTGAAGATGCGAGCGGTACGCAATCAGGCTCGACGAGTCGTAATAGACCGTGTCGTAGCGAAACGTCCTCGAGCCGTTGATCTCCAGCACGCGGAACCCGTCGTCAAGCCGCTCCGCCAAGGCCGCGAAGACCGCAGCGTCAAGGACGTACTTGCGGTCCACCCGCGTGCGCAGCGCCGCCGTGGCGGTCAACTCGGCGAGCGAGATCGGCTGCCGGGTTCCGACGATGCTGACGGGATCCCAGGCGCTCATTGGGTGTCCATCTCGTACTCGCTGAGCGCGCCGGAGGGCTCCATCACGCCGGGGGGCTGGAGCGAGCGCACGTTGACGCGCATCACCTCGCGCACGTAGTCGACATCGACGACGCTCGCTTCGACCACCTCGACGCCCATCCGCCGCTCGAGCTCGGCCTTCAACGCGACGGGCTCGGTGACGAGCGTGTCGAGCGTCACCCGCCGGCGGGCCGTCTGCCGGTGAAGCGCCGGATGGTCGACGAGGAACAACGACGCCAAGACGACGACGTCGAGCACCAACGGCACCCAGCGGTCCTGGATCCGCAGCCCATTGATCAACGCCAACCCGAGCGCGCTGAAGAAGTACGACAGCTCCTGGTTGGAGAACGGCTCTGAACGCAGTCGCACGATCGAGAGCAGCGCGAACAGGCCGAACCCGACCGCCGGCCCGATGTGGCGGGCCGAGATGACGGTCAGCACACAGAAGAGGACGAGGTTGAAGGTCACGAAGATCACGAACAGACCACGCCGCGGCCGGCGCTGCGCGACCAGGCCGGAGAGCAGGCCGATGCAGACGACGTCGATGAACAGGCGCAGGACGACGTCGGCGAGGTCGAGGCTGGATTTGCCCATCCCTAGATCCCGCCGGTCGTTTCACGGTTCGTTGACACGACGGCGGACCGTAGGCGCCGCGGCTTAGACGAATCTGAGACGCACGCACGTCGGCTACCGTCGAGTCATGCGCGTACTGGTCGTCGAGGACGATCCCCGGCTCGCCGACCTGCTCGATCGCGGCCTCACCGCGGAAGGCGTGTCCGTACGGCTCGAGAACAACGGCCGGGACGCCTTCGACGCGACCGCGAAGGGCGAGTTCGACGTCATCGTCCTCGACGTGATGCTCCCCGACACCGACGGCTTCGAGCTGTGCCATCGCATCCGCAGTGCAGGGATCGGCACCCCGGTCCTCATGCTCACCGCGCGGACGCAGGTAGAAGACCGCGTCGCGGGCCTCGACGGCGGCGCTGACGACTACATGTCCAAGCCCTTCGCCTGGGATGAGCTGCTGGCGCGGCTGCGCGCACTCAGCCGGCGACCTCCGGCCGGCGAGCGACCCACCCAGCTCACCGTCGGCGACCTCCGCCTGGACCCGGCCACCCACGAGGTATGGCGAGGGGAACACGCCGTCGACCTGTCGGCACGGGAGATGGCGCTGCTCGAGACCTTCATGCGCCGACCCGGGCGCGTGCTCTCACGAGCATGGCTGCTTGAGCTCGCCTGGCCCGACGGAGCCGAAGAGCGCTCGAACGTCGTCGAGGTCTACGTCGCCTACTTGCGCGACAAGATCGACCGACCGTACGGGGTCAGCTCGATCGAAACGGTGCGAGGCGTCGGCTACCGCCTGCGTCGCGACGGCGGCCAACCCGCCCTGGCCCCCAAATGAGACGTCCCCGGCTCTCCCTCAGGAGCAAACTGACCCTGATCTTCGCCGGTGTGATGGGGCTCGTGCTCGCCGTCATCGGCTCCTTCCTCTTCTACAACACGAAGGCCAACCTCGACGACGCGATCCACGCCTCGCTGCGCACCCGCGCCGGCACCCTCGCCCAGTCGATCCAACGAAGCCCGGGCTCACCGGCCGACCTCGTCGCACATGGTGAACGCTTCGCACAGGTCCTCACGCGCAACGACAGCGTGCTCGATTCGCGTCCTCAGAATGCCGCGCCCCTGCTCAGCCGCGCCGAGGCTCAAGCCGTCGCACGTCCGAAGATCTTCGAGCGCGGTGAGGATGACCGCCTCCTGGCCATACCGGTACGCGCGAACAACCGAGACCTCGTCGCGGTGGTTGGCGCATCGCTCGCGGATCGCGAGCACGCCCTCGAGAGCCTCGGCGGAGCACTCCTCATCGGCGGCCCCGTCGCCTTGCTCCTCGCCTCCGCACTCGCGTACTGGATCGCGGGCGCCGCGCTACGACCTGTTGAGCTGATGCAGCGCAGGGCGTCGGAGATCACCAAGGCCGACTCACGCGCCCGCCTGCCCGTGTCCGAGACCCACGACGAGATCCACCGGCTCGCCACCACCCTCAACGACATGCTCAACCGGCTCGCCCAAGCCGCCGACCACGAGCGGACCTTCGTCGCCAACGCGAGCCACGAGTTGCGCACCCCGCTCGCGACCATCCGCGCCGAGCTCGAGCTGGCGCTGCGCCATGCCACCTCGCTCGAGCAGTTCCGCGACGCCGCCCGGGCGGCCATTCGCGACAGCGACGGGCTCTCGCGCCTCGCCGACGACCTCCTCATCCTCGCGCGCGCCGACAGCGGACGCCTTCCGCTCCGACCCGAAGACATCTACGTGCCGAGGATGCTTCGGGCGGTCGCAGACGAGCTCGCACGCGACGCACGCCTGGGCGAGCGTGTCGTTCGCGTCGAGGACGTCGGTGCGATCGCTGTCCGGGCCGATCCCGACCGCGTCACGCAGGCGCTTCGGAATATGACCGGCAATGCCCTCCTCCACGGCAGCGGCGCCATCACGCTCGGCGCCGAACAGCATCACGACGTGGTTCGGCTGAGGGTCACCGACGAGGGGCCCCTCCTCGACGAGCCGACAATCGCCGCGGCCTTCGAGCGGTTCTCACGTGGATCGACCTCCTTCGAGCTTCCCGGCGCCGGCCTCGGCCTTCCGATCGTCCGGGAGATCGCACGCGGCCACGGCGGAGACGCCCGCCTCGTCAACATCGATGCCGGCGTCTCCTGCATCCTCGAACTTCCCGCAGCAACAGGCCGCGCTCGGATCTCAGAGCCCGTCGAATCCCGCAGTTGACGTAGTCGATCGTCGGGTGTGCCGCCCGATCGTCACCAATGCGCGGTGCGGGAAGCAGCGCTGAACGAGTTTCATCACGGGCTCATGATCCCCCGCGACGCTGCGGGCAATGTTCCTTCCGGTTCCCGCGCATCTGGGCTATCCCGTCCTTGGCATTCTCGTGTTCGCCGAGTCGGCCGGTCTGCCGGTGCCCGGTGAGACAGCGCTGCTCACCGCGGGCGGCCTGGCCGCTTCGGGCCATCTGGCTCTGCCGCTCGTCATCCTGGTCGCCGCCACCGCGGCGATCGCCGGTGACACGGTCGGCTATTGGCTCGGGCGCCGCGGCGGCCGGGCCTTCCTCCTCCGCGACGGGTTCCTCGCCGCGCATCGCCGACACGCCGTGGAACGCGCTGATCGGTTCTTTGATCGGTACGGCACGGCCACGGTGTTCTGCGGTCGGTGGGTGCCTGGTCTGCGCGTCGTCGCCGCGGTGATGGCTGGTGCCACACAGATGCCGTGGAAGCGCTTCGCGATCGCCAACGCGCTCGGAGCGTTTGCCTGGGCGGGGACGGTCGCCTCCCTGGCCGCCGCCCTCGGACCCACCGGCTCGCTGATCCTCGCCGCGACGGGCCTCAGTCTCGGCGCGATCGCTGCGGCGCTCAGCTGGCGGCGCCAGCGTCGCCGTTCCCGGCGGCAGCCGGCGGCAGCGGCCGCAGCGCGCCGCAGTGCTAACTCTCGTCCAACCGCTGCCGCCAGGTAACGGCGCTTGATCGCCGCGGCATGACTGCAGTCACTCCACTTCGTGTCCGGGTCGCTCGGCAGATGTCCTCGAGTCGCGTCGTCCGCTTCATGGGCGTTGGCGTCGCCAGCACGCTCGCCTACGCCGGGCTGTTTGTCGCGCTCCGCGGCGCACTCGGCGCCAGCGGCGCCAACGCGCTCGCCCTGGCGGTCATCACAGTGGCGAACACCGCCGCCAACCGACGCGTGACCTTCGGCGTACGCGGACGCGAGGGCATCGTGCGACACCACCTTCTCGGCGCCGTTGTCTTCCTGCTCACGCTCGGGCTGACCAGCGGTGCGCTCGACGTCCTGCACGGACTCTCCCGCACCCCACCCCGGGCGCTCGAGCTCGCCGTCCTGATCACGGCGAGCACCGCCGCCACCGTCACCCGGTACGTCGCGCTGCGCAGCTGGGTGTTCGCACGCAGGCGACACCGCGAAGCCCATGGGCCGGGGAGGATTCGAACCTCCGTCTGACGGATTATGAGTCCGCGGCTCTAACCGCTGAGCTACCGGCCCCCGGCGGGCAGGCTAGCCACGGGCCAGGCGGCGCGCGAGCCCGGCGTCGGGTGCGAGGGCGAGGGTGATGTCGCGGCCGCGGGTGGCGGTGGCGCTCGGTCCCGGCTGCTTCGGGAGCCATTCGCGGAGAGCGGTGTCGAACTCGCGCGCGTCGCGGCGGGTGTCCCAGCGCCAGTGCATGACGAGGGCGTCGCGCTGCCGGCACGGAGCCGGGCAGGCGCCGCCGGGCCGCTGCCAGAGCTCGTAGCGGTCCCCGCCCCAGCCCTCCGCGGGCCCGGGGTTGCCCAGCAGCTGGCCGGTCGCCCACTCCCCCCAGGTCCCGGCCGCGAGGCGCCGCCAGCGCTTCCCCAGCACGCGCCGCGCGTCCACGCCCACCCGATCGGGCTGCTCGACCTCGAGGTACTTCTGCGGGTGCAGCACCTGCTCCGTCGACGCCGGCGGGCGGATGTGGTCGGCCGTGTTGAGCACCGACCAGCCGTTGTCGCCCGTGCGATAGAGCTCTTGGACGAAGCGCTGGCCGGCGAGGTAGGGCAACAGCAGCTGTGCCTCCACGAACGGCGGCAGGTCGCCGGTGTTCTGGCCGAGGCTCGCGAACAGCCCGCCGAGCGTCTGGTCTGAGGTGAAGTGGCGCTCGGCGTAGGTGAACATGACCGCGGTGGCGCTGCCCTCGACGAGCGCGAGCCAGGCGAGCGCGGCGTCATCGGAGCCCGAGGTGTCCGCGAGGTCGAGCCCGAAGCGCTGGTCCTCGAGGGCGTGCGTCAGCTCGTGGGCGAGCGTGATCTCCTCGAGGAAGCGGTCGGTGGTCTGCGCGCCGCGCACGATCCGCAGGCGCTTCGTCCGCGGGTCGTAGTAGCCCGCGACGCCCTGGCCGAACACGGTGGCCGAGACGTGGCGCAGGTCGATCGAGGGCTCGAGCAGCCCGACCAGCTTGAGCACCTCCTCGTCGGCGTGGCGCCGCGCCGCGGGGTAGGAGCGGTCGAGGTCCTCGAGCCCGTCGCGCTGCGCCTGCGCCGGGCTGACCTCGGCGGGGACCGGCGGCCGCCGGAAGCGCAGGCCGCGGATCTGCTCGACCCGCCGGGCGATCGTCGCCACCGGCGCGGCGCGCTCCGCGGCGGCGGCCGGCGGGCGCGGCTTGCCGCCGCTCGCCTCCTGCCCGCCGTCGCCCGCGAAGCCGGCGCCGAGCATCAGCACGAGCAGGACGAGCGCGACGGTGAAGGGAGTGTCCATCGCCACAGAGTGTGTAGGTTCCGGCGCCATGGCCGACCGCGCAGCCCTCGTCACCGGCGCCTCGAGCGGCATCGGGCTCGCGATCGCGCACATGCTCGGCGAGGAGGGCCACGCCCTCACCGTCGCCGCCCGCCGCCCCGACAAGCTCGCCGGGGCCGCCCAGGAACTGCGCGACGCCGGCTACGACGTCGAGGAGGTCGCGGCCAACATGACCTCCGAGGAGGAGATCCAGAACGTCGTCGCCCGCCACCGCGAGCGCTACGGCCGCCTCGACGTGCTGGTGAACAACGCGGGCGTCGGGGTCGGGGCGCCGGTCGCCGAGCACGCCACCAAGCGGGTCGACATGCAGCTCGACCTCAACATCCGCGCGATCATCCTCTTCTACCGCGAGTGCGCCGAGATGCTCCGCGCCGCGGGCGCCGAGCACCGCAGCGCGCTCGTGGTCAACACCGCGTCGATCGCGGGTAAGTCCGGCCAGGCGTGGCTGTCGGTCTACTCCGCCACGAAGTTCGCCGTCGTCGGCTGGACACAGTCGATGAACAAGGAGCTCAACGCCGAGGGCATCAAGTCGCTCGCGCTGTGCCCGGGATTCGTCGAGACGCCGATGACCGAGTTCATCCGCGACACCGTGCCCGCGGAGGAGATGATCCGGCCCTCCGACGTCGCCGCGGCGGTGCGCTTCGCGCTCCACGTCAGCCCCGCGTGCGTCATCCCCGAGATCATCTTCCAGCGGCCCGACGAGAGCGTCTGACCGCTGCCCACGGTCCCGCTCAAGCACGCGGGATTGCAGGGAAGTGAATTAGCCGCAAGGTTCACGCGGGGCGTCCGTTCAGGCGCTGTACCTTGCGTGCGACCACCGACACCGTCGCCGGCCTGCGAGCGCGCCTCGAGCGCGCCGAGCGCGAGGCGGCCGCCCATCAGCGCCAGCTCGAGCGCTACGCGGCCGATCTGCGCGAGAGCTACCGGCGCGAGCGCGCCCGCGCCCACGAGCTGCGCGGCTCCTACAAGGCGACGGTGCGCGCGCTCGCCAACGCCGTCGAGGCGCGCGACGCCTACACCGGCTTACACGCCGAGCGCGTAGCGGCCTACGGCCTCGCGATCGCGCGCGCGGCGGGCATCGACGTCGCCGACGAGCCGCAGATGGAGTTCGGCTTCCTGCTGCACGACATCGGCAAGGTCGGCGTGCCGGACGCGATCCTCTTCAAGCCGGCCGCGCTGTCGCACGACGAGTTCGAGTGCATCGCGAGCCACGCCGAGATCGGCTCGACGATCCTGCGCCACGTCGACTTCCTCGAGGAGGCGACGCTGGTCGTGCGCCACCATCACGAGCGCTGGGACGGGACGGGCTACCCCGACGGCCTCACGAGCGAGCAGATCCCGCTCGCCGCGCGCGTGTTCGCGGTCGCCGACACGCTCGACGCCCTGACCACGCACCGGCCCTATCGCGCCGCGGTCGACTGGCAGCGCGCGCGTGTGGAGATCTACAACGGCTCCGGCACGCAGTTCGATCCGGCGGTGATCGCCGCCTACGACACGATCGGCGACGACACGTTCGCGCGCTTGGGCGAGGGTATCCGCTCGCCCTCGAGACCGGGTCGCTGACCCAGCCGCGGGCGCCCCGGCTTGAGGCGGCGCGCCAGGATCTCGGGCACGCGCCGGCCGACCACGGCGCGATGCTCGGCGATCGCAGCGGCGAGGTCGGTCGTCTCCTCCTCCGCCAGCGACGCCGCCAGCAGATGCTCGAGCGTGCGCAGCTCGCGCGCGGTGGCGCGGCGGATCGTGTCGGTGCGCGCGAACGCGTCCCACGCGCGGGCGAAGGAGACGAAGCTCGTGCGGCCGCCGTGGCGATGCGCGGCGAGCATCGGGCAGATGCCGCCGCGGCTGTCGGTGTAGGCGCCGACGACGATCGGCGAGGTCCGGATGCCCTCGAGCATCGCCTGCCGCGTCCGCGCCGGCAGGCAGTCGATCGCAGTCCTGAGGCTGCTGATAGGGTCGCGCGCCTTCCGCACCGGCGCACCGTAGGTCACGCGCGCCCCGGCGGCAAGTTGCGAAAGGATCCTTGCGGTGAAGCTCGGCCTGCACATCGGCTACTGGGGCCTGGGGATGACCGCGGAGGAGCAGCTCGCGCTCGTGCTCGAGGCGGAGACGCTCGGCTACGACTCGGTCTGGACGGCCGAGGCCTACGGCTCCGACGCCGCCACGATCCTCGCCTGGCTGGCGCAGGCCACCACGCGCATCAAGCTCGGCTCCGCGATCTTCCAGATGCCGGGCCGCTCGGCCGCGATGACCGCCATGACGGCGGCGACGATCGACCAGCTCTCGGGCGGCCGGATGCTGCTCGGGATCGGTACGAGCGGTCCGCAGGTCGCCGAGGGCTGGCACGGCCAGCGCTTCGGCAAGCAGCTCCAGCGCACGCGCGAGTACATCGCGGTGGTGCGGATGGCGCTCGCCCGCGAGCGCGTCGTCTTCAAGGGCGAGACGCTCGAGCTGCCGCTGCCCGACGGGCCCGGCAAGGCCCTCAAGCTCACGATCTCCCCGGTGCAGGAGCGGATGCCGATCTATCTCGCCGCGATCGGGCCGAAGAACACGACGCTCGGCGCCGAGATCGCCGACGGCTGGATCCCGACGCTGTTCTCGCCCGAGCACGTCGGCGAGTTCCGCCCGCTGCTCGAGGAGGGCTTCGCGCGCGCGGGCGGCGGCAAGGGCTTCGACGACTTCGACATCGCCCCCACCGTCAACGTCAACGTGACCGACGACCTCGAGGCGGCGCGCGACGCGATGCGCCCCTACGTCGCGCTCTACGTCGGCGGGATGGGCTCGCGCAAGCAGAACTTCTACAACGCGCTCGTCCAGCGCTACGGCTTCGAGGACGCGGCGCGCGAGGTCCAGGACCTCTACCTCGAGGGCAAGAAGGAGGAGGCGATGGCGGCGCTGCCGGGCGAGCTGCTCGACAAGGTGTCGCTCACGGGGCCGCCCGACGTGGTGCGCGAGCGCCTCGCGATCTTCCGCGACGCTGGCGTCGGAACGCTGATGGTCTCCCCGATGGCGTGGTCGCTCGACGACCGGCGCGAGCAGCTGCGGCTGGTGGCCGAGCTGGCCGCCTGAGACCGGTGCGGATCTACCTCGGCGCCTTCGGCGATCCGGGCCACGCCTTCCCGATGATCGCGCTCGGCCGCGCGCTCGTGGAACGGGGCCACAGCGTCGCGATGGACACCTGGCAGAAGTGGCGCGAGCCGGTCGAGGCGGCCGGCATGACGTTCACCCAGGCGCCCGAGTACCAGGTCTTCCCTACGCGCGAGAAGCCGCTCAAGCCCTACGCCGCGGCGGTGCGGGCGGCGCAGCAGATCCGGCCGTTCGTGCACGACTTCGCGCCCGACGTCGCGGTCGCCGACATCCTCACCCCCGGCCCGGCGCTCGCCGCCGAGCTCGAGGGCGTGCCACTGGCGACGCTCGTCCCCCACGTCCACCCGTTCGTCGGCGACGGCCACCCGATCTACTCGATCGGCGCGCGCCTCCCGCGCACGCCGGCCGGCGCGGCGCTGTGGCGCGGTGCCAACCGCCGCTTCGTCCAGGGCTCGTTGGAGGAGGGTCGCGATCAGTACAACGAGACCCGCCGCCGGCTTGGCCTCGGCCCGCTCGCCTGGGTCCACACGGCGCTGTCGCGGGAGCTCACGATGGTCGGCACGCTGCCCCAGCTCGAGTACCCACGGCGCTGGGAGCCGTGGGTGCGCATCGTCGGGCCGCTGCAGTGGGAGCCGCCGGGCGAGCGCGTCGAGCCGCCGCCGGGCCGCGGGCCGGTCGTCCTCGTCGCGCCCTCGACCTCGCAGGATCCCGAGCACGTCCTCCTGCGCGCCGCCCTCGAAGGGCTCGCCGACGCCCCCGTGCGCGTGATCGCGACATACAATGGCCGCGAGCCGGCCGCGCGGATCCCGGTGCCCGCCAACGCCGTGCTCGTCCCCTGGCTCTCCTACTCGAAGACGATGCCGCTGTGCGACGTCGTCGTGCTCCACGGCGGCCACGGCACGCTCATGCGCGCGCTGTCCGCCGGCTGCTCGGTCGTCGTCTGCCCGGTCGCGGGCGACATGAACGAGAACGCCGCGCGCGTCGACTGGGCCGGCGTCGGCAGGCGGATCCCGCGGCGCTGGCTCGGGGCGCGCTCGCTGCGCCTGGCGGTCCACGGCGCTCTGCGGCCGCCGGTCCGCGCGCGGGCGGCGGCGATCGCGCGCTGGGCAGCCGCCTTCGACGGCGCGCAGACCGCGGCACTCGAGCTCGAGCGCTGGGCCGCGCTCAGACGCTCATCCCGCCGTCGAGCGGGATCGTCGCCCCGGTCATGAACGAGCTCTCGTCGGAGGCGAGGAAGAGCACCAGCTGAGCGACCTCCTCGGGCGTGGCATGGCGGCCGGCCGGGATCAGCGTCTCGAAGATCGCGGCCGCGCGGGCCTCGGGCGCCCCCGTGGCGACCATCTCGATCCGGTGCTGGAAGCCGTTGTCGACCGGGCCCGGATGGATGCTGTTGACGCGGATCTCGCGGCTCGCGACCTCCTTCGCCGCCGTGCGCATGAGCCCGACGAGCGCGTGCTTGGAGGTCGCGTAGGCGCAGATCCCCGGGTCCGAGGTGAGCCCGACCACGCTCGAGTTCAAGATCAGGCTCCCGCCCGGGAGCATCGCCGCCAGGGCGTGCTTGGCGACGTGGAACGGGCCGCGCACGTTGGCGGCGAGAACGCGCTCGAAGACGTCCTCGGGGTAGTCGGCGACGTCGGCCACCTCACCGAAGATCCCGGCGTTGGCGAAGGCCACGTCGAGGCCGCCGAAGCGCTCCACCGCCAGCCCGACCGCCCGCCGGACCTGCGCGGAGACCGTGACGTCCGCCACGGCGGCGACCGCCACGTCGTCGCCGAGCTCTGCGACCAGCAGGGACCGCGACTGCGCGGCACTTCGTCGCCGAGGGAGCGCGCGTCGTGGTCAGCGACGTCGACGCCACCGGGCTCGACGGATGCTCCCGGCGGCGCCGGTGATGAAGGCGATCTGCCGGATCTCACACTCGATTCTCGGCGTGGTCCTCTCGCGGCGTTCGGTCCTGATGGCCGCGGCGAGACGGAGCTCTGAAGATGCCGGACGATGCGGGATCTGGCTGCATGGCATTGGGCTACGCCCGCCGCCGCCGGCAGCGGCGGCGCCTGAGGGCGGCGGCGCGTCACGCGCTGCCAGAGCGGCGGGCGCGCTGGTCGCGGCCGCGCCGAGGCCGGTTTCATCGATCCCAGCCGGCGGGAGACAACCCCAGGCCGTCAACTCCGCGTCGGGTGATACCGGAAGCCTCGGCACCCCTTGCAGGCTGAGCGACAAGGGAACTGCTCACCACGCCTCCGCGCCGAGGCGCGGGCCGCTACGTCGTCGCTCATGACCGTACCGTCACTGTGCGCCGTGCTGCGCCTGCGGCGTCGCGGGTGCGCGTCTCGCTTCGGCGGGTCTCCGGGCTCGAGCCGTTCAGTCCTTGCGCGGCGTCTCGCGCTCGCCCTCGGCGAAGTCGCGCGGCGGGCCGGGTGGCGCCTTCTCGTTGCCCTCGGCGAAGTCGCGGCGCGGGCCGTGGGGCTCGTGGCGCTCGCCCTCGGCGAAGTCGCCCTCCGGCTCGAGGGGCAGGGTGCGTTCGCCCTCGGCGAAGTCGCCTGAGGCCTTGTCCGACTTGGTGCGCTCGTCAGCGTCCGGCTGCTCGTGCTCAGACACTCCGACCTCCCGTTCGCGATCCGACTGAGCCTTGAGTTTAGCGGCCCCGCGTCCTCTACCGTTTCAGCGCAATGGACGCCCCCTTGCATCCCGTCGCGGCGCTGCTGCGCGAGCGGCTCGGGGCCGGATCGCAGCCGGGCGCGCGGCGCGACGGGCACCGGGTCGCGCTGGTGCTCGAGGGCGGTGGGATGCGCGGGGTCGTGTCGGCGGGGATGACGGCGGCGCTGGAGCGCTTCGGGCTGACGCCGTGCTTCGATCTGGTGGTGGGCTCGTCCGCCGGTGCGATCAACGGCGCGGCGCTGATCGCCGGGGTCGCGCGCGAGGGCGCGGCGACCTACTGCGGGCCGCTCGCGTCGCGCTCGTTCGTGAACCCGGCGCGCGTGCTCCGCGGCCGGCCGGTGATCGACGTGAGCTCGATCCTCACCTACGTCTCGGGCGGGCTCGACGCCGGCCGCCACGAGCGGGTGCTCTCCAGCCCGATCGCGCTGCACTGCGTCGCGACCGGCGTCGAGAGCGCAGGGCCGGTCGACCTGTCGGGGATGGCGACGGTCCGCGCGCTGTGGGACGCGCTGCTGGCCTCGAGCCGGATGCCGTGGGCGGGCGGGGCGCCGGTCGAGATCGACGGGCGCCGCTACGTCGACGGCGGGCTCGCCGCGGCGGTCCCGGTGGCGGAGGCGGTCGCGGCGGGGGCGACGCACGTGCTCGCGCTGCAGACCCGCCCGCAGGGGGTCCCGCGCAAGAGCGCGTCGCGCATCGGCGACCGGCTGATCGAGCGCCATCTGCGCACGCTCAACCCGGCGCTCGTGACCGCCTATCGCGACCGCGTGCCCGGCTACGAGCGGCTCGTGGAGGACATCGCGCGCTGGTCGCGCGAGGGCGGCGGGCCGCCGTACGTGCTCGGCATCCGCCCCGGGGCCGGGACGCCGGTGGTCAGCCAGCTGGAGCGCCGCGGGCCGGTGCTGTCGGTGGCCGCCGCGGACGCCGAGCGCCTCGTCGAGGCCGCGCTCCGCCTCGGCGCGGTCGCCGCCTGATCAGGCCGCGGGGACGAGGCCCTCGCCGCGCGCCCACTCGATCGTGCGGCGGAAGGTCTCGGCGATCGGCGTGTAGCGCAGCCCGAGCTCGCGCTCCGCGCGCGAGCCGTCGTAGTGGTGCCCGTGCAGCAGCGTGCCGACCATCTCACGGCAGAACGGCGGCTTCTTGCCGCGGATGCGGAAGGCGCCCTCCACCATCGCGCCGGCGACGGTCGCCACGAACGGGGGCAGCACGCGCACGTGGTGGCGGATGCCGGAGAGCTCGGAGACGAGCTCCAGCGCGTCGCGGGCGGAGAGCGTCGCGCCGTTGAGGACGTAACGCTCGCCCGCGACCCCGCGCTCGGCGCCCAGCAGGTGGCCGGTGACGCAGTCCTCGATGTCGACCACGCTAATCCGCGTGTCCACGAACGCGCGCAAGCGGCCGTTGAGGTAGGCGATCAGGATCCTGCCGGTGCCACCGGCGCGGCCGGGGCCCTGGACCGAGGAGGGGTTGACGGCCACCAGCTCCACCCCGGCTCGGCGGGCGGCGGCGAACGCCGCCAGCTCGCCCTCGTGCTTGGAGCGCTCGTAGGTCGAGAGGTAGCGGCCGCGGTGCGCCGAGGTCTCGCGGCCGACGGTGCCGCCCTCCTCCCCCAGCGTCGCCGCTGAGGAGGTGAGCACCATGCGGGGCACCCCCGCGTGGCCGGCGGCACGCACGGCGGCCTCCGAGCCGCGGACGTTGACGTGGATCAGCGCCGCCGGGTCGATCGGGCAGAAGGTGTTCACGCCGGCCACGTGGAAGGCGAGCTCGCAGCCCTCCATCCCGGCGGCCATCACGTCCTCGTCCAGCGTGTCGCCGCGGACCACGCGCGCGCCGCGGGCGGTCAGCGCCCGCTCGGCCGCGTCCGAGCGCGCGAGCGCGACGACCTCGTCCCCGCGCTCGATCAGCCGCCCGGCGAGCGCGCCGCCCACGAGGCCGCTGCCGCCGGTCAGGAAGACGCGCGTCACGCGCTGGCGCGCCGGAGCGCGGGGAGCGCGCGCACCACATAATCGGCGCCGGGAATGAGGACGATCCGCGTCGCGGTGCCCGCGGCGAGGAGCCGAGCGGATCGGAGTCCACCCTGGGTCAGAGACGAGGTCACCACGAGCGGCGCGCGGACTCTACCGTGCGTTCACGGGCCGGGGACCGGGGTCGCCGTGACCGGCCGCAACACGCGCTGCGCGGCGGCCGCGGCGGCCTCCCCGTCGGTCTCGCGCAGCGCGGCCTTCACGGCGGGGATGCGGCCGGCCGCCATGCTCAGCTCGCGCACGCCGACGCCCACCAGCGTGACGGCGGCCTCCGGGTCGCCCGCGAGCTCACCGCAGACGCCGACCCAGCGTCCGTGCGCCTCGGCGGCCTCGACCACCGCTGCGACGAGGCGGAGCACCGGGGCGCGCGACGCGGCGTCGAGCAGCGAGCCGAGCGTCGCGTTGCCGCGCTCGGCTGCCATCGTGTACTGGGCGAGGTCGTTCGTCCCGATCGAGAAGAAGTCGACCTCGGGCGCCACCTGCGCGGCCGCCAGCGCGAGCGCCGGCACCTCGACCATGACGCCGACCTCGAGCTCCGCGGCGCTGCCGAGGGCGGCGCGCTCGGCGTCGAGGTGCGCGCGGGCGGCGCGCAGCTCCTCGAGCGTGGCGACCATCGGGAACATCAGCGCCATAGGGTGCTCGGCGGCGACCCTGAGGACGGCGCGGAGCTGGGTGCGGAGCAGCTCGGGCTCGGCGAGCGAGAGGCGGATCCCGCGGCGGCCGAGGAACGGGTTGGCCTCGGGCGCCTGGCGCAGGAACGGCAACGGCTTGTCGGCGCCGGCGTCGAGCGTGCGGACGATCAGTGGGCGCCCGTCGAGCGCCTCGGCGATCTCGGTGAGGACCGCGACCTGCTCGTCTTCGCTCGGCGGGTCCGCGCGGTCGAGGAAGAGGAACTCGGTGCGCAGCAGGCCGACGCCCTCGGCGCCCTGCTCGACGGCCGCACGGGCCTCGGCCGCGCTGCCGATGTTCGCGACGACCTCGACGCGGCGGCCGTCGCGCAGCGCTCCGGGCTCGCCGGCCCGCTGGAGGGCCTCGGCGCGGGCGGCGTCGTCGGCGCGACGGCGCTCTTCGCGGGCGGCGATCGTGGCAGGGCCGGGGTCGATCTCCACGGTGCCCTGCTCGCCGTCGAGGACCAGCGGCGTGCCGTCCTCGATCGCCAGCAGCGGCTCGCCGAGGCCGACGACGGCGGGGATGCCGAGCGCGCGGGCGAGGATCGCCGCGTGGCCGGTCGCGCCGCCGCGCGCGGTGGCGATCGCGTAGGCCCGGTCGGAGTCCAGCGCCGCCGCCTCGCCCGGCGTCAGCTCGTCGGCGAGCACGATGCCCGGCTCATCGAGCACCGCAGCGAACGGGGTGCCGGCCAGGTGGCCGAGCACGCGGCGCGCGACGTCCTCGACATCGACCGCCCGCTCCCGCAGGTACGGGTCCTCCAGCGCGCGGAACGACGCGGCGACGGCGACGGCGGCGGACTGCCACGCGCGCGCCGCGCCCGAGCCGTCGCCGATCGCGGCGGTCGCGGGCGCGAGCAGCGCGTCGTCGTCGAGCAGCAGCGCATGCGCGTCGAAGATCTCCGCCTCGGCCGCGCCGCCGCGGCCGGCGATGGCGGCCCGCGCCGCCTCCAGATCGCGCCGCACCGCCGCGCGCGCCGCGTCCAGCCGCTCCCGCTCCTCCTCGACGGACCCCACCGGTCCGTCCTCGACGACCGGCTCCGGAGCCCGCAGATGCCGCGCGGCCCCGATCGCGATCCCCGGCGACGCCGCCACGCCGACCAGCCGCGCTCCCGCCTCCGGCGCCCCGCCACCCCGCTCGGGCACTCGCTCGTCCGGGCGGTCGGGCGTGGGCGCATCGCCCCAGTTCGCAGCCGCGAGCGCGCGGACGGCGTCGAGCGCGGCGGCGGCCCCGGGCCCGCGCGCGAGCACGCGGATCTCGTCGCCCGCGTGGACGCCGAGCACGGCGAGCCCGGTGAGGCTGCGCCCGTCGGCCGGCCCGCGGCCGTGGGTCGCGTTGGAGACCTGGACCTCGGCGTCGAGCCCGCGCAGCGCGGCCACGAACCGCGCCGCCGGCCGCGCGTGGAGCCCGAGCCGATTCTCGACGCGCAGCCGCAGCTCCTCCCCCGAGCCGAGGTCGGCCGGAAGCTGGGCGGGATCGGGGTCGCCGCCGCCGAGCTGTTCGAACTTCATCCGGATCGCGCCGCGGGCCTCGCGGGCGACCTCGTCGAGCGTGGCGCCGCCGCGGGCGCTGGCGGCGGCGGCGACCGCGCCCTCGACGAGCGGCGCGTCGGAGAGCCGGATCGGGCCGCCGTCCGGGTCGGCCATCTCGACCGCCATCTCGGCGCTCATGAGCGCGCTGCCGAGGTCCATCAGCACGAGCACGCCGTCGTCCCCCCGCGCGCGTTCGATCGCACCCCGGACCCGCTCGGCGTCGGTGCCGATGGCGCCGTCCTCCATGCCGCCGGCCGCCTCGATCGCGAGCTCCTCGCCGCCCATCTCGCGCGCCAGCGCGACGACGCCCTCGGCGAGCGCCGCGCTGTGGGAGACGATGACGAGGCCGACCACGCCTCAGCCGGAGCCCCGGGAGCGGTCGGCAGACCGCTCCCGGGACGGCCGCGGGCTACGCGCCCGCGGCCTCCGCCTCATCCTCGGACTCGAACCAGTCGAACGTGCGCGTGACCGCCCGCTTCCAGTACTTGAAGTACTCGTCGCGGTCGGAGGAGTCCATCTTCGGCTCCCAGCGCTTGTCCTCGACCCAGTTCTCGCGCAGGTCCTCGACCTCGCTCCAGAACCCGGTCGCCAGCCCCGCCGCGTACGCGGCGCCGAGCGACGTGGTCTCGGGCACCTTCGGCCGGATCACCGGCACGCCGAGCAGGTCGGCCTGGAACTGCATCAGCAGGTCGTTGCCGACCATGCCGCCGTCGACCTTCAGCGACTCCAGGTCCACGCCGGAGTCCTGGTTCATCGCCTCAACCACCTCGCGGCTCTGGAAGGCGGTCGCCTCCAGCGTCGCGCGGGCGATGTGGCCGGCGTTGACGTAGCGGGTCAGACCCGCGAAGACGCCGCGTGCGTTGGACTTCCAGTACGGGGCGAACAGCCCGGAGAACGCCGGCACGATGTAGCAGCCGCCGTTGTCCTCGACCGTCTGCGCGAGCTCCTCGACCTCCGGCGCGGCCTTGATCATCTTCAGGTTGTCGCGCAGCCACTGCACGAGCGCGCCGGTGATCGCGATCGACCCCTCGAGGCAGTACACGGCGTCCTCGTCGCCGATCTTGTAGCCGACCGTGGTCAGCAGGCCGTTCTTGGACTGGACCGC
>JBBQLH010000010.1:0-61488 GCA_038327685.1 Solirubrobacterales bacterium | reverse complement strand
AACGTCCACGCGCGGTGAATCGGGCTCTATGGTGCGGCACTCCGGGCCTCCTTGAGGGCGTGAGCTCACACCCACACCCTCTCGGCAGGCCCGGACCTACCCCCTCACCGCGTTCTGAAGGTCCCTGGGCGCGTCAGCTAGGCCGCCACGGCGTCGGCCGGCCCCGCCCGTGCGGCGGGGCCCGCTGACAACCGGGCCCGGCTTGCGCCGGGCCCGAGTGTGGATCTAGGAGCGCGACTCCGCGAGGCCGGCCTCGAGCAGTTGCTCGGCGCCCTTGGCCAACGCGTCGCGCGCGTCGCCGTCCTCCAGCCGGGAGGCGACGGAGGCCAGGCTCAGCGCTCCGACCACGCGGGACGCGCCGATGTCCCAGTCGGGGTGCGGCTCGGGCTCGGGCGGCCATGGGAACGGCCAGGGGCCGGGCCACGGGATCGGGATGTGGGGCGGCCGGGTGCCGCACCAGTCGTCGATCGCCCGTGCCACGAGCCGTGAGGCGTCGGTGCCGGCGGCTTCGGCGCTGACCGCCGCGAACGCGATGTCGTGCGCGACCGCCGCCGATGCGAGCAGGAGCTCATGCTTGGGCGGCAGCGGCTGGGGGTTGAGCTCGACCTCCGAACCCAGCGAGAGGAGGGGTCCGTGCGGGATGATCGCGTCCCACACCGCCGGATTGATCTTCCCGAGTACCGCTAACAGACGGACGATGCTGGCCATGGCGCTCCTTGGTGGGTGAGGGACGCCGTTAAGAGCTGAGCGCAGGCCCTGTGATACGCGGAACGCTCAGTGCCGCTTCACGCGTCGCACGCTGAGGTCGTAGCGCGAGTCGAGCGTGCGGGTGTCGTTGTCGATGTAGGCGACGAGGAAGGCGGTGCGCGCGTGCCGGGACGGGTTGCGCAGAGCCAGGGAGTCCTTGTGGCGCCCGTTGTGGCGCGAGCGGCCGATGATCTGCTCGTCGTCGCTGGTCGACTTGGCGCTGCGGGTGAAGGCGGCGAGGTCGGGGTCGCCGAAGCGCGGCTGGAGCGTGACGCGCACCTCCGCATGGGGCGGGAAGACGATGCGGTAGACGTCGGCCGGGTCCTCGTACTTGTCGACCAGCGCATGCACGCGGCGCGGCCGGCCGCCGTGCCAGATCGGGCGGTCGACGTGCCCGAGCGCGCGGCCGTCGACCCAGGCCATGTCGTCGTTGGGCTCGTGCGGGTCGCTCGCGGGCGTGGCGCGGCTCAGCGCCGCGCGCACCGACAGCAAGCCGTAGCCGGTCGCCGAGTCCCAACCGCGCCGGCCGAGGTCGCGCGCGGAGCCGCGCAGGGTCTGGGCGACCTGGTCGACCTTGAGGTTCGGCTTCGCGGCCCGCAGCCACGCCGCGGCGGCCGCCACCATCGGGGCGGAGAAGCTCGTGCCGGTCACGGCCTCGTAGCCGTCGGCCGCGCCGTCGCCGTCGAACTGCGGCGGCGTGGCGGTGAGGATGCCGACGCCGGGCGCCGACAGGTCGACCGCCGCCGACGCGCTCGAGAAGAACGGCGGCTTGAGGTCCGAGTCGAGCGCCGCCACCGTCAGCACGTGCGGCAGCGAGGCGGGGAACAGCAGCGGGTTGCCGTTGCTCAGCTCGTTGCCCGCCGCCGCCACGAGCGTGATGCCCTTCGCGGTCGCGAGCTGCAGCTGGGCGTACTCGGCGAAGCAGGGGGCCGTCGCCCCGTAGCTCATGTTGATGACCGCGGCGCCCTGCGTGATCGCGCGGGCGATGCCGCTCACCGAGTCGGAGCAGCGGATCTCCTCGGGCAGCGCCACGTTGAGCGCGCGCATGCCCGGCCAGACGCCGAGGATGCCGACGTCGTTCTTCGGCGCCGCGGCGACCGCGGCGGTCTCCGTCCCGTGGGCCGACAGCAGCGGGTGCCCGCCCAGCGACGAGAAGTTGCCGCCTGCGAACTCCGGGTGGCTCGGGTCGGCCTGGGAGTCGACGAGCGCGAGCAGCGGGCTCTGCGGCGTGACGGGCGGCGGGACCAGGCTCGGGTCGACGATCGCGGCGCGCCACGCCGCGCGGGCGTCGAGCGGGTCGGGCGCCGGGCCCTGCATCCGGCGGGCGAGCCGGTCGGGCTCGGCGTAGAGCAGCATCCCGCGGGCGCGGAGCGCGCGGGCGAGCGCGCGCGCGCGGCCGCGGGCGATGACGTAGGCGCCGCTGCCCGCGCGGCGGGCGCCGTGGGCGGCGGCGCGCGCATCGGCGGCGCGGCTCGGTCGCGCGCCGACGATCCAGGTGGAGCCGTCCGCGCGCACGGAGGCGGCCGCTGCGTCGCCCGGGAGCGTGACGGCCGGGCGCGGCGCAGCGGCGGACGCGCCGGACGGGAGGAGCGCCGCCCCGAGCAGGGCGGCGAAGAGGAGGCGGCGCGGCACCACCTCACTGTAGGCCGCGCAGCGAGCCTCCAGTACGCACCGCGCGCAGCAGGGCGGGCGCGGCGCGGTAACGCTCCTCGCGGTACTCCTCGCACAGGCCGGCGAGGACGCCGAGCACCGCCGCCGGACCGATCGCGTCTCCCCACTCGAGCGGGCCGCGCGGGTGGTTGAGCCCGAGGACCATGCCGGCGTCGATGTCCTCCGCGGCGCCGACGCCCTCGCCGAGCGCGAAGCAAGCTTCATTGACGAGCTGCGCGACGATCCGCCCGAGCACGAGGCCGGGCGCGTCGCCGACCCACTCGACGTGGCGGCCGAGCGACGCGAAGAACGCTTCGGCGGCGCGCGCGGCGGCGTCCGAGGTGGTCGGGCTGCGCGTGAGCTCGACGAGCCCGCCGAGCGGCACGGCGGCGAAGAAGCCGGCCGCGCTGCCCTCCGGGTCGAGCTCGGCGAGCGGCGCCTCGTCGCACAGCACGAGCTGGGGCCCGCCCTGGAGCGTCACCTCGGGGTCGAGGCCGCCGCAGTCGACGATCAGCGCGGGCACGTCCTCACCCGCGGCCTCCTCCGGGTCCGCCACCCGCCAGCCCGCCTCCTCCGCTTCGCCGGCCAGCGCCTCCGCCAGGGCGGAGCCGCCGGCGATCACCACGAGCCGGCCGTCGCCGCCGCCCGCCTCCGGGGCGGGCGGGTCCTCCGCGCGGTGCGAGCCCGCCTCGGGGTACTCGTACCAGCCGCGGCCGGTCTTGCGGCCGAGGTTTCCGGAGGCGACCTTGCGCGCGGCGAGCATCGACGGGCGCCAGCGTGGCTCGCCGAAGGACTGCGCGTAGAAGGACTTCGAGACCTCGAAGCCGACGTCCACCCCCACGAGGTCCATCAGCTCGAACGGCCCCATCCGGAAGCCGCCGCCCAGCCGGCAGACGCGGTCGACCTGCTCGGGGGTCGCGAGCCCCTCCTGCACGAGCCGCAGCGCCTCGAGCCCGAACGGCCGCCCGCAGCGGTTGACGAGGAAGCCGGGCCCGTCGGACGCGTCGATCACTCGCCGGCCCATCGCGCGGCCGAGCTCGCGCGTCGTCGCGAGCGCCGCCTCGCCCGACCGCTCGCCCGCGACCACCTCGACGAGCTTCATGACCGGCGCCGGGTTGAAGAAGTGCATGCCGACCACGCGCTCGGGGCCCGGCACACCGGCCGCGATCTCGGTGACGCTCAGCGAGGACGTGTTGGTGGCGAGCACGCAGTCCTCGCGCACGACCTCGGCCACGCTCCCGAACAGCTCGCGCTTGAGCTCGAGCGACTCCGGCGCCGCCTCGATGACGACGTCGGCGTCGGCGAGCGCGCCCACGTCCGCGGCCGCCTCGAGCGGCCCCGCCGCGCCCTCCTCGAGTCGCCCCTTCTCGACCTCGCGGCCGAGCCGCTTGCGGATGCCCGCGAGCCCGCGCTCGAGCGCGTCCGCGTCAGGGTCGTGCACGAGCGTGCGCGCGCCCGCGCCGCACGCGAGCTGCGCGATGCCGGCGCCCATCGTGCCCGCGCCGAGCACCGCGACGACGCCCGGTGCGCTCAACGCACCGCTCCGCACGGGACTCGACGCCGGGGCATCATCCCGCGCTCATACCCCGCCCGTCCGGCATCGAACACGGGTCCAGCGGCGGTAACCGCTGTCGCCCACGGCGTACCTCGGGCATGGCCGCTCGCCAGCCGGCGCTCCTCCCACTCGCGGTCGGCGCGTTCGCGCTGGCGGGGTCGTCCTCCTCTTCCAGTCGATCCTCGTGCCGGTCCGGGACGGCTGCAACACGAGCCTCGTGCCGTCGACGTTCGCGACCGCGCTCGCGCCCGCGCACCTCGCCGCCGCCGGGGTGCTCGCGGCCTGCATCTGGGTGATCAGCGGCCCGCGCCCCGGCCCGGGACCCCGCCGCGGGCTCGCCGCTGCACTGACCTATGCGCGCGCCTTCTGCTTCTGAGCGAGCTAGTCGGCCTTCCCGCAACGTTCCACGTCACGAGAAGACCCACTACGACGGGACGAGTGCGTTGAGGCCGGTCTCGGCGCGCCCGATGATCAGCTTCTGGATCTGCGACGTGCCCTCGTAGAGGGTGGTGACCCGCGTGTCGCGGAAGTAGCGCTCGACCGGGTGGTCGTCGACGTAGCCCGAGCCGCCGTGGACCTGGATCGCCAGGTGCGCGCAGTTCTGCCCCGCCTCGGTGGCGTAGAGCTTCGCGACCGAGGTCTCCGTGGTCGAGGGCCGGCCCTGGTCCTTGAGGAACCCGGCGCGCCACACGAGCATGCGCGCGGCGTCGGTCTGCACGCGGATGTCGGCGATCATCGCCTGCACGAGCTGGAAGGAGCCGATCGGGCGCCCGAACTGCTGGCGCTCCTTGGCGTAGGCGACCGAGGCGTCGAGTGAGCCCTGGCAGATGCCGACGCAGCCGGCGGCGACGGAGTAGCGGCCCGAGTCGAGCGCGCTCATCGCGATCTTGAAGCCCTCGCCGACCTCGCCCATGAGCGCGTCGTCGCCGACCTTGACGGCGTCGAGGTTGAGCTCCGCCGTGTCCGCGCCGCGCATGCCCATCTTGCCGTGGATCGCCTGGGTCGTGAAGCCCTCGGAGTCGGTCGGGACGAGGAAGGCGGCGAGCCCGCGGTGGCCCTTCTCGGGGTCGGTCTGGGCGAAGATCAGCGCGAGCTGCGCGTAGTTGCCGGTCGAGATCCACATCTTGTTGCCGGTGATCTCCCAGCCGCCGTCGACCTTCTTCGCGCGCGTGCGCTGGTTGGCGGCGTCCGAGCCCGTGTCGGGCTCGGTCAGGCCGAAGCAGCCGAGCGCCTCGCCCGAGCACAAGTGCGGGAGCCACTGTCGCTTCTGCTCCTCCGTGCCCCAGCGCACGATCGACGAGCAGACGAGCGAGGTCTGCACCGACACGACCGTACGCATCGAGGAGCAGCCGCGGCCGATCTCCTCGACCACGAGCGCGTAGGTGACGTAGTCGAGCCCGGCGCCGCCGTACTCGCGCGGGACGATCGCCCCGAGGTAGCCCTGGTCGGCGATCTTGCCGATCAGCTCGGTGTCGAAGTGGCAGTTGCGGTCGTTGTCGCGCGCGCGAGGCACGATCTCCTTGTCGGTGAAGTCGCGAGCGGTCTCGCGGATCAGCTGCTGCTCGTCTGAGAGGTCGAAGTCCATTCGCCGCACGCTAGCGCGCGAGCTGCAGCTTGGAGTCCGCCACGCGCACCTCCACGCGCTGCCCCCAGTCGAGCGTGAGGTGGTCGGCCTCGATGCCGTCGCCGAAGACGACCCCGCCCGCGTTCATCTCGCACTGCAGCTCGAGCGCGGCGCCGGCGCCGAGCAGGCCCTCGGAGAGCTCCGTGCCGGTGCCCGCGCTCGGCCACGGCTCGCGGACGAAGAAGCTCAGGACGGGCTCCTCGGGCGCGGGCAGGCGCAGGCCCGAGTGGCGCTCGCGGTGGATGCTCGCGGCCCAGCCGGTGGCGCCGGTGCCGGTCGCGACGATCAGGCCGGAGGACGACTGGCGCTCGGCGCGCTCGCCGACGCGCAGCGCGTAGCGGGCGGACTGGTGCGACACGTGCCCGACGAAGACCTCGTTGAGCGCGAGCAGCTCCTGGCCGTCGTCGAGCCGCGCGGCCGCCATCGTGCGGTGCTCGATCGCCGCGCGCCCGGCCGCCACGTCGGCCAGCAGGTCGGCCGCCGCGCCGGGGAGGTGGGGGACGAGCACGCCGGGCTCGAGGTTGAGGCCGATCACCGGCTGGCCGTCGAGGTACTTGGCGACGTTGGCCACCAGGCCGTCCTGACCGAGCACGACGACGACGTCCTCGGGCTCGAACAGGAAGCGGTCGAGCTCCGGACGGGTGACGGCGGCGCGCCGCCAGTCGCTCGGGATCGCGGCGAGCACGGTCGCCCGCGCCGCCGCCATCGCGCGATGGCGGCCCTCGACCTCCTCGAGCGTGCGGTCGCGGGCGTGGAGGAAGAAGCGGGCCTGCTCGCGCGTGCCGTGGCGCGCGAGCAGCTCGGTGTACTCCGTCGGGCGTTCGACGAGGACCGCGCGGGGGAGCATGGCTAGGCCGACAGCCGCTTGAGCAGCGGCGCGACGAGGTCGGGCGTCACCGTGAGCTCGTCGAGCCCCCCGGCGAGCTCGCGCAGCGCCAGCGCCAGCAGCACCTCGGGCGGCATCGCGGACTGGATCTCCGCGCGCTCGCGCTCGGCGCGCAGGCGCGCCGCCTCCACGAGGTCGATCGTGTCGGCCTCGCGCTTGACGGAGAGCCGCGTCCGCTCGTCGGTGGCCTGCGCCTCGACGGCCTGGTTGGCGGCGTCCTGCTCGACGAGCTGCTCCTGCCGGCGGGCGAGCTCGATGCGGTTCTGGAGCTCGTTCTCGCCGATCGCGCGCTCCTTCTCGACGGCCAGCGCCCGCCGCGCGAACGTCGCCTCGTCGGCCTGCTGCTGGATCGCCTCGCGGGTCGGCTGGCGCAGCGCCTTCTCGACCTCGGCGGTTGGCGTCACCGCCGCGACCCGCACCGCGACGACCTCGAGCCCGAGCTCGCCGAGGGCCGGCTCGCCGGCCAGCCCGCCGGCGATGCGGTCGCGGATCGGCGCGACGCCGCCGGTGAGGATCGTGACCAGGTCGAGCCGCACCAGCTCGTCGATCACGAACTGCTGCGCGAGCTGCGTGAGCAGCGCCGCGACCTGCTCGAGCGGCGCCTGCGTCCAGCGGCCCGAGCCGAGGTCGATCGTGAAGTCGACGCGGCGGGCGAGCAGCCGCGGGTCGGCGACCCGGAAGGCGATCGCGCCCTGAACGGTCAGCTCCTGGAAGTCGGTCGAGCGGACATGGAAGAGGAACGGCAGCTCGCGGTCGTCGATCGGGACCTCGGCCACCGCGGTGTGGATCGGCCGGAACCAGAACGCGAGGCCGGCGCCGTCGCGGGCGAGCGCGCCGCGGCGGTAGTGCAGCACGTGCGCCGTCGGCTCGGCCCTGAGGTGGCGCACCAGCGGGAAGGTGGTGATCTCGGCCATGACGACCGTCCTCTCTATATTGGTCAGTACGACCAATATAGCACCGTTTAGGGTCGGCCGATGCGCATCAAGCCACCGGCCCTTCCCGACGGTGGCAGGATCGCCGTCGTCGCGCCCTCGAGCCCGCCGCAGACGCGATCGGAGATCGAGCAGGCGACCGACTACTTCACGCGGCTCGGCTACGAGGTCGTCTTCGGCCCGCACCACCGCGAGGTCCACGGCTACCTCGCAGGCACCGACGAGCACCGTGCCGCCGACCTGCAGTGGGCGCTGTGGGAGCCGGGCGTCGACATGGTGCACGCGCTCGGCGGCGGTTACGGCGCGGCGAGGCTGTATCCCCTGATCGACTGGAGCGCGCTCGGCGACCCGCGCATCTTCTGCGGCTTCTCGGACATCACCGCGCTGCACCTGATGCTCGCGAAGCACGGGCCGTGGACGACGTTCTACGGCCCGAATTTCACACGCTTCACGCGCAGGAAGGACGAGCTGACCGAGGAGACCAAGGCGTGGTTCCACCGCGCCTTCCAGGGCGAGCCCCTCGGCCGGGTCTTCGAGGACCCCGAGGACCCATACGTGCTGACCGTGGGCGGCGGCAGCGCGGAGGCGCCGATCGTCGGCGGCTGCATGACGCTGCTCAACCACAGCATCGGCACGCCCTACGAGCTCGAGACCGACGGCTGCATCGTGATGGTCGAGGACCTCGACGAGGAGCCCTACATGGTCGACGCCGGTCTGCACCACCTGATCCGCGCGGGCAAGCTCGACAACGCGGCGGGGTTCGTGTTCGGCACGAACGTCAACCTCGAGGACCTCACCATTCCCGACTACGTCGGCTCGAGCCTGTCGATCGAGGAGATCCTCGACGAGCTGATCGCGCCGCTCGGCATCCCCGCGATCGCCAACGTGCCCGTCGGCCACGGCAAGCACATGGCGACGATCCCGCTCGGCGCCCGCGCGCGCCTCGACGGCGACGCCAAGACGCTCGAGCTCGTCGAGCCGGGAGTCAAGTGAACGCGGCCATCGACCGCGACTTCCACGCACACGTCGAGCGCATCCGCGCGTTCCTGCGGATCCCGTCGGTCTCGGCGGCCGACGGCGACCTGCGCTCGACCGCCGCTGCGGTCTGCGAGCTGATCGAGGCGGCGGGCGGCACGGCCGCGATCGCCGAGCCGGGCGAGAAGCGCCCGACCGTGATCGGCGTGATCGACGGGCCGGGGCCGACGATCCTTCGCTACGGGATGTACGACGTCCAGCCGCCCGGGTCGGGCTGGACGCGCGAGCCGTTCGCGGCCGAGGTCGCCGACGGCCGCATCTACGCGCGCGGCGCCGCGAACTCCAAGGCCGCGCTCGCGGGCGGGCTGCTCGCCTTCGCCGGCACCCGGAGCCCGTGCCGCCAGGTGCTGCTGATGGAGGGCGAGGAGGAGCTCGGCAGCCCGCGGCTCGGCGCGTTCTGGTCCGCCCACCGCGACGAGCTGCGCGCCGACTGGGCGCTCGACTTCGACCTCGCCGAGGGCGAGGACGGCAGCGCGCCGGTCGTGGCCGGCTGCAAGGGCCTGCACGAGCTCGAGCTGCGGGCCGGCGACGGCGTCGACGTCCACTCCGCGTTCTGGGCCGAGGTCCCGTCGCCGGCCACGAACCTGGCGCGCGCGATCGTCGCCCTGCGAGAGGCGATCCCGGCCGCGAACGTGACCTGGATGCTCGCGGGCACGCCGGAGGACGAGAGCCGCACCGTCGTGCCGGGCAGCGCGCGAGCCGGCATCGACCTGCGCTTCGACGACGGCGGCGACGAGCTGCTCGAGCGCGTGCGCGCGGCCGTGCCGGCCGGGGTCGAGCTCGTGGTCAAAGGCACCTACCCGCCCGCCACCGCGCCGATCGACTCCCCGCCGATGCGGGCGATGGCGAGCGTGATGGAGCGCCATGGCACGACGCCGAAGGTCGCCGCGCAGGCGCCGTGGTGGGGCCCGTACCACCTCTACGGCGTGCCGTTCGCCAGCGGCGGGCCGGGGCGCGCCGACGGCGCCCACGGGCCCGACGAGTGGTGCGAGATCGACGGGCTGCGGCGCTTCATGCACGTCGTCCACGACACCGTGGCGGAGCTGGCGGGCGCATGAGGCTGCACTACGAGGAGCACACCCGGCCCGAGCTGCGCGAGCTCGCCCAGCGCGACGACCTCGTCGTCGTCATCCCCACCGCGACGCTCGAGGACCACGGGTACCACATGCCGATCGACACCGACGTCGGGCTGCTCGTTCCGGCCCGCTGCCCCTACGCGGCCGAGCGCTGCGGGCAGGCGCCGGCGCTGCGCGAGGTCGCCCCGGCGCAGTCGGCCGCCTGCCACTTCGCGCCCTGGGAGCGCTGGCCCGAGCCGGTCGCCGTGGCCGAGGAGCCGGGATGAGCACACCGCTCATGGAGGTCGCCGACCTCGCCGTCCACTACCCGACCCGGCACGGCGCCGCGCGGGCGCTCGACGGCGTGTCGCTCGAGTGGCGCCGCGGCGAGATCCTCGGCGTGGTGGGGGAGTCGGGCTGCGGGAAGTCCACCCTCGCGCGCGCGATGCTCGGGCTCGTGCCGGCGGCGGCGGGGACGGTCGCCACCGACGGCGCCGAGGTGAGCGGCCGCGCGGCCCTGCGGGCGCTGCGCCGCAACGTCCATTTGATCTTCCAGGACCCGTACCAGACGCTCAACCCGCGGCGGCGCGTCGGGGACATCGTCGCCGAGGCGCTGGTGGTGGGCGAGGTTCCGCGCGCCGAGCACGCGGCGCGCGTGGAGCGCGCGCTCGACGAGGTCGGCATGGCGCCGGCGCGCTTCATCGGCCGCTACCTCGGGCGGATCGTCGAGCAGGGCGACGCGCGCGACGTGATCGAGCGCCCGGGCCATCCCTACACCCAGGAGCTCTTCGACGCGGTGCCGCCGCGCAAGCGGCGCAAGCCGCTCGGCGGCAAGCTGCCCGACGCCGCGGACATCCCGTCCGGCTGCCGCTTCCACCCGCGCTGCCCGAAGCGCTTCGAGCCCTGCGACCGCGAGGACCCGCCGTTGTTCCCCGCGGGCGAGCCGGCCCACCGGGCGGCCTGCCTGCTGCTCGGTCCCTAGCCACCGACTGGCGGACCTGCTATTTATTTCCCCGCTTGCCCACCGGCTTGGTGGGGAAACGATCCCCTGGAGCGCTCCCGCATGACTCGATCCCGCCTGCTGTTCGCCGCGTTGACCGTCGCGCTGCTGGCCGTGACCGCCTGCGGCGGCGCGTCCGACTCGACCACCGGCGGTGCTTCGACCGACAAGGGATCGAAGTCGCTGTCGCTGGTCGGCTACTCGACCCCGCAGGTCGTCTACGACGAGATCGTCCCCGCGTTCCAGAAGACGGGCGCCGGCGAGGGCGTGGGCTTCAAGTCCTCCTTCGGCGCCTCGGGCGAGCAGAGCCGCGCCGTCGAGGCCGGGCTGAAGGCCGATGTCGTGACGTTCTCGCTCGAGCCCGACGTGACGCGCCTGGTTGACGCCGGCCTCGTTGCGAAGGACTGGGCGAGCACGCCCTCGAAGGGCCTCGTCACCACCTCGCTCGTGTCCTTCATCGTGCGCAAGGGCAACCCGAAGCACATCAAGACCTGGGACGACCTCCTCAGGCCCGGCATCAAGGTGCTGACGCCGAACCCGTTCACGTCGGGCGCGGCCAAGTGGAACCTGCTCGCCGCCTACGGCGCCAAGAGCAACGGTGGCAAGGACGACAAGGCGGGCCTCGACTACCTGCGCGAGCTGCTCACCAGGCACGTCAAGGTCCAGGACAAGTCGGGCCGCGAGGCGCTGCAGACCTTCGCCTCCGGCACCGGCGACGTGCTGCTCTCCTACGAGTACGAGGCGACGACGGCGCAGAAGAAGGGCGAGAAGGTCGACTACGTGACGCCGCCCGACACGATCAAGATCGAGAACCCGATCGCCGTGACCGAGAAGGCCGCCCCGGCGGCGAGGAAGTTCGTCGACTTCGTGCTCTCCGAGGCCGGCCAGGAGAAGTTCGCCGACTGGGGCTACCGCCCGGTCAACGAGTCGGTGTTCCAGGAGCACAAGTCGAAGTTCCCCGAGCCCGCCAAGGTGTTCACGATCCGCGACCTCGGTGGCTGGAAGGAGGTCAACGACACGATGTTCGATCCGGCGAAGGGCTCGGTCGCGAAGATCGAGGAGGACGCAGGGGTGTCGACGGCCTCATGAGCATCGCCCTCCCCATCGGGCGCCGACGGCCCGGTGCCGGCGTCCCGAGCGGGGGGCTGGCCATGGGGGCGTCGATGCTGTGGCTCAGCCTGATCGTCCTGCTCCCGCTCGCCGCCGTCGTCGCGCGCTCGCTCGACGGCGGCGTCGACAGCTTCTGGCACGCGGTCAGCGCGCGCCAGGCGGTCAGCGCCCTGCGCTTCACGCTGCTGATCTCGCTCGCGACGGCGGCCATCAACGCCGTCGCCGGGACGCTGATCGCGTGGGTCCTGGTCCGCGACCGGTTCCCGGGCAAGCGGGTCGTCAACGCAGTCATCGACCTGCCGTTCGCGCTGCCCACGATCGTCGCGGGCCTGACGCTGCTCGCGCTCTACGGGCCGAACAGCCCGATCGGCGTCGACGTCGCGCTGACCAAGCTCGCGGTGCTGCTGGCGCTGCTGTTCGTCACGCTGCCGTTCGTCATCCGCTCCGTGCAGCCGGTGCTGCTCGAGCTCGACCGCGACATGGAGGAGGCCGCCGCGTCGCTCGGGGCGAGCCCCGGGGTGATCTTCACGCGCGTGATCCTGCCGTCGCTGATCCCGGCGATCCTGTCCGGCGCCGCGCTCGCCTTCGCGCGCGCGGTCGGCGAGTTCGGCTCAGTCGTGCTGATCTCGGGCAACGTGCCGTTCGACACCCAGGTCGCGTCGGTGTTCGTCTACAAGCAGATCGAGAGCGACAACCCGGGCGGCGCCGCGGCGGTGTCCGTGGTGCTGCTCGCGCTCTCGCTCGTCGTGCTCGTCGCGATCCGCTGGGTCGGGGCGTGGGGGAGCCGAGCGCGGACGCAGTCCGCTGCGGTGAAGAGCGAAGCGAGGCAGAATGAGCGTTGACCGCCGGACGCGCATCGGCCTGCGCGTGCTCGCCCTCGGCTATCTCGCCGTGCTGCTGCTCGTGCCGGTCGGCCTGGTCTTCTACCGGACGTTCGAGAAGGGCATCGGCTTCGTCTGGGACTCGATCACCACGCCGGCGGCGATCCACGCGCTGTTCCTCACGCTCGAGGTCGCGGCCATCACGGTGCCGCTCAACGCCGCCTTCGGGATGCTCGCCGCGCTGGCGCTCGTGCGCGGCCGCTTCCCCGGCAAGCGGCTGCTCGACGCCCTGATCGACCTGCCGTTCGCGATCTCGCCCATCGTCGTGGGCCTCGCGCTGCTGCTCGTCTTCGGCCGCACGGGCTGGCTCGGGCCGACGCTCGCCGACGCCGGCATCCAGATCGTCTTCTCCGTGCCCGGCATCGTGATCGCGACCGTCTTCGTCTCGCTGCCGTTCGTCGCGCGCGAGGTCGCGCCCGTGCTGAAGGAGATCGGCGAGGAGCAGGAGCAGGCCGCGGCGACACTGGGCGCCAACGCGTGGCAGACGTTCTGGCGCATCACGCTGCCGGCCGTGCGCTGGGGGCTCGCCTACGGCGTCGTGCTCTCGACCGCGCGCGCGATCGGCGAGTTCGGCGCGGTCAGCGTCGTCTCGGGCAAGATCGCCGGCCAGACCGAGACGCTGACGCTGCTGGTGGAGAAGCGCTTCCAGAACTTCGACCTCGCGGGGGCCTACGCCGCCTCCGCCCTGCTGGCGCTGATCGCGCTGGGCACGCTGCTCGCGATGAGCCTGATCGGAGCGAGGAGGTCCGAGTCATGATCTCCGTCGAATCCGTCTCCAAGCGCTTCGGCGACTTCACCGCGCTCGACGACATCTCGATCGAGGCGCCCGACGGCAAGCTGACCGCGCTGCTGGGACCGAGCGGGTCGGGCAAGTCGACGCTGCTGCGCGTGATCGCCGGGCTCGAGGTGCCCGACGCGGGCACCGTCGTCGTCAGCGGCCGCGACGCCACCAACCTGCCGCCGCAGAAGCGCGGGATCGGCTTCGTGTTCCAGCACTACGCCGCCTTCAAGCACATGACGCTGCGCGACAACGTCGCCTTCGGCCTCAAGATCCGCAAGAAGGGCAAGCCGGAGATCGAGAGCAAGGTCGACGAGCTGCTGCACCTCGTCGGCCTCGAGGGCTTCGCCGACCGCTATCCGGCGCAGCTCTCCGGCGGCCAGCGCCAGCGCATGGCGCTCGCCCGCGCGCTCGCGGTCGAGCCGAGCGTGCTGCTGCTCGACGAGCCGTTCGGCGCCCTCGACGCCAACGTGCGCGCCGAGCTGCGGGCCTGGCTGCGGCGCATGCACGAGCAGGTCCCGGTCACGACCGTGCTCGTCACGCACGACCAGGAGGAGGCGATGGAGCTCGCCGACCGCATCGTGCTGCTCAAGGACGGCAGGATCGCCCAGGTCGGCGCGCCGCGCGAGCTCTACGACCAGCCCGCCGACTCGTTCGTCATGTCGTTCCTCGGCCGCGTCTCGAAGCTGGACGGCCGGCTCGTGCGACCGCACGACGTCACGCTCTCCGACCGGCCGGAGGACGGCTGGGAGGAGGCGATGGTCCAGCGCGTCGTGCACCTCGGCTTCGAGGTCCGCGTCGAGGTCGTGCGCGGCGACGGCGAGGAGGTCACGGCGCAGCTGACGCGCGCGGAGGCCGAGGCGCTCGAGCCCCACGCCGGCTCGATCGTCTGGCTGCGCCCGCCCGCCAGCGGCGTCAGCGCCTGATCCGCGCGTCCGGGTCCTGCCCCATGGCGCGGATCTCCGCGGGCAGGTTGCCCGAGGCGAGGTCGGCCAGCGTAACGTGCTCGACGACGCCGCGCACGGCGGCGCGGACGGCGATCCAGATGTCCTGGAGGTCCTTGGCGGGGCCGGGGTACTCGACGTCCTCGGGCGCCTCGCCGCGCACGCTCGCCAGCGGTCCCTCGACGGCGCGGATGACGTCGGCCAGCGAGATCTCCTCGGCGGGGTGGGCGAGCCAGTAGCCGCCGTCCGAGCCGCGCTGGCTGCGCACGAGCCGGGCGTGGCGCAGGTCGCCGAGGATGTTCTCGAGGAACTTCGCCGGGATCGCCTGGGCGGCGGCGAGCGCGTCGCCCTTGACCGGCCCGCCGCCGGCGGCGGCGAGCTCGGCGGCGGCGCGCAGAGCGTAGTCGGCCCGGGCGGAGATGCGCATGGGCGCGCAGACTACGCTGCGCGGATCGACACCTTCGCTTTGATCGTGACCGGCGGGCTCGTGCTGATGGTCCTCGCGGTGCTGGCGCTCGGCCAGTGGTATCCCGGCTCCGGGGCCGAGCAGCTCGACTGGAAGCCGACGCGCTCGCCGGAGCTCGAGGCGGAGAACGAGATCGACGACGTCGCGCAGATGCTCGAGGCGCAGAACGAGCGCCGGCGGCGGCGCGGCGCGCCCGAGCGCACCGAAGAGGAGATCGCGGAGGAGGTCAGCCGCGAGCAGCGCGCCATGCGGGAGCGCGCCGCGGCCTTCCGCGCCCGCGAGGGGCACCCGCCCGAGGAGTAGCACTTGGCGCGGGTCCTGATCGTGGGCTGCGGGGGGCGCGGCCAGGCGCTCGCGCGCGCGCTGCTCGTCGCCGGCCATGCCGTCCGCGGGACGACGCGCGACCCCGCGCGTGCGCAGGCGATCGCCGCGGCGGGCGCCGAGCCCTACGTCGGCGACCCCGACCGCATCGCCACGCTGATGGAGGCGATCGCCGGCGTGACCGTGGTGGCGTGGCTGCAGGGCAGCGCCGCCGGTCCCGGGGCGGAGGAGCTGCACGCCGGACGCTTGCGGATGCTGTGCGAGAAGCTCGTCGACACGCCGGTGCGGGGGCTGCTCTACGAGGGCGCCGGCACGCTCGGCGCCGACGTGCTGGCCGGCGGCGCCGAGGTCGTGCGCACCGCGGCGGCGACGTGGAACATCCCGCTCGAGGTGCTCGCGACGCCGCCTGAAGACTGCGAGGCGTGGACCCGCGATGCGCTGGCCGCCGTGCGGCGGCTGCTTGCCGGATGAGGTGGGTCAGGCGCCTCGTGCTGCTGACGGCGCTCGCGGGCGCCGGCTGCGTTAGCCGCCCGCGGGCAGCCGCGCCAGCAGGTCGGCGACCATCCGCGCGGTCGCGCCCCAGATCAGGTGGTCGCCCATCTCGTAGGTGTCGGTGCGGAACGGCACGCCGCGGCGCACGAGCCGGCGCATGCCGTGCGCGGCGCGCACCGCCTCGAGCGGGAACTCGAGCACGTAGGCGACCTCGGCGTCGGCGAGCTCCCACGCGAATCCCGGCTCGATCAGGCCGACGAAGGGATAGACCGCGTAGTTGGTGACGAAGGTCGGCGTGGGCGGGAGCGCGCCGACGATCTCGACCGCGTCGGGCGGCAGCCCGATCTCCTCGTGAGCCTCGCGCAGCGCGGTCGCGGTCAGGTCGGCGTCGTCGGGATCGCGGCGGCCGCCCGGGAACGAGATCTCGCCCGCGTGGCGCTTGAGGTCGTCGCGGCGCTTGGTGAAGACGGCGTGCAGCTCGCCGGCGGCGTCGAGGTAGAGCGGGGCCAGCACCGCCGCCTCCGTGCCGCCGTGGACGTCGATCGCGAGCGCGGCCTCGGGCGCCAGCAACGCGCCGCGCAGCACCTCGGCGAGTGCGGCCCGGGTCCTCAGGCGAGCTCGACCCGCTCGTCGAAGAAGACCTCGCCCTCGAGCGTCCGGTGGACCGGGCACTTGGCCGCGATCACCTGCAGGCGCTCGACCTGCTCCTCGGAGAGGTGGGCGGGCATCCGCATGACGAGCTTGAAGTTCGTGGGGCATCCGCGCTCGGCGGGCGTGTAGTCGCAGTCGACCTCGAGGCCGTCGATGTTCCACTTCTTGCGCTTGGCGTACATCTCGATCGTGATCGCAGTACAGGAGGCCAGTGACGCGGCGAGCAGCTCCTGCGGACTCGGGCCCATGTCGTCGCCGCCCTCGTCCTCGGGCTCGTCGGCGGTGAGGTGGTGCTTGCGCACCTCGAGGTCATGCGTGAACTTCTCCCGCTGGCGGGCGACGGCTCTCATGCCCTCAATGCTAGGCCAGCGGGTTGAAGATCATCCCCGTGAGCACCTTGGGGAAGAAGTAGGTGGACTTCGGGGGCATGTTGACCCCGGTGGCGGCGACGTCGCGGACGCGCTCGACCGGCGTCGGGCTCATGAAGAACGCCGCCTCGACCTCGCCCGCCTCGACGCGGGTGCGCGCCTGGTCGGTGTCGCGCGCGTACTCGAGGCCGTTGAGGTGGGAGATGTCGTCCTCGGTCATGCCGAGCGCGCCCTTGAGCACGAGCGCCTCGAGCACGGCGGTGTCGAGCCGGCGGTAGGGCTCGGGCATCCCGGGGAGCGCGGCGTCCGCGATCCCCGGGTCGCGCAGCGTCAGCATCAAGGGGCGCTTGTGGTGGGCGTCGAGGTAGCCGATGCGGATGGCGCCGTCGGCGCTCGCCTGCGGCTCGAGCGCCTCGGAGGCGACCTCGGTCATCTCCCAGTCGCGCGAGAGCGCCTCGCGGAGCGCGACGCGCTGCTCGTCGGTGAGCCCGGTCAGCAGCCGGTGCGTGGGGAACACGGTGAGCCCGGGGTCCTGGAGCGCGACGAGGCACATCAGCACGTAGCGATGGCCACCCTCGCCGCCGATCTCGTCCGCGTAGACGCGGGCGGTCTCGTAGCGATGGTGGCCGTCGGCGATCAACAGCTCGGTGTCACGCAGGGCGTCGCGCACCCCCGCGGCGGCGTCCTCCTCGGGCACGCGCCAGAGCCGGTGCTGGGTGCCGTCCTCGTCGGTCACCTCGCCCCACGGCACGCCCTCGATGTGGGGCGAGACCGCGCTCCAGGCGGCGCCCTCCGGGTCGTCGTAGAGCGAGAAGATGGGGGAGAGGTTCGCCCGCGTGGCGCGCGTGAGCCGCAGGCGGTCCTCCCTCGGCCCCGGGTGCGTGCGCTCGTGGGGGCGGATGCGCCCGGCGCCGTAGTCCTCGACGCGCACGCGCGCGAAGAGGCCGCGGCGCGTGTAGGGGTCGCCGTCGGGCCCCGTGTAGTCCTGGGCGAGCGCCCACAGCGCGGGCTCGGGGTCGCGAACGAGGATCCCCTCCGCCTGCCAGTCGCCGAACAGCCGCGCCGCGTGGGCGTAGAGGTCCAGGTCGCCGTCGGGCTGCGGGAGGTCGATCTCGACGACGTTGTAGGGCGAGCGGGCCGCCAGAGCGGCGCGCTGCTCCGCGTCGATCACGTCATACGGCGGCGCCACCACGGGCGGCAGGCCGCCGACGTGGTCGAGGGCGTAGTGGAGGGCGTGGAGGGGCTGGACGTCTGCCACGAGGGCGGCGGAGGCTAACAACCGCCCCCGGCCGCCCGCGTGACCCGCGCAGGCCCTGCCGCTATCGGCGGAAGCCGAAGTCTGTGGTGTAGGTGGCGCCGGACTGCGAGGCGGAGAGGTGTACCGGCACGCCCGGCGCGATGCCGATGCCGATCTCGCGGAACGAGCGCTGCAGGATGTTCGCGCGGTGGCCCGGCGAGCTCATCCACGCGCGGTGGATCTGCGCGGCCGTCGCGAGGCGGCCGGACCCCCAGGCGATGTTCTCGCCGATGGACCAGGCGTGCGCGCCGCTCGCGTAGCCCGTGCTGCGGATGCGCTCGGCCATCGTCAGCCCGCCCGGCGTCGTGTGGTCGAAGAAGTGGGAGCCGACCATGCGGGCGGCGTGTCGGCTGGCAGCGCTGCGCAGGCGCCAGTTCTCGCGCAGCGTCGGCAGCCCGTGGCGGGCGCGCTCGGCGTTGTGCAGGCACAGCACGGCGCTGCGGACGACCTGGACATTCGCGGCGTTGGGCTTCAGGTTGGTGTTGGCGCAGCCGCTCGCCTGGGCGCCCGCGGGTGCGAGCATTGCGGTGAGCGCGAGCAGCGCGGCCAGCAGCGGTGCCTTGCGTAGGACGGTGGAGCGGAACACGGTTACGGCCTCCCGGTACATAGGTGCTTCGGATCGGTGGCCCGTTCTGACCCGAAGCCCTAGAGCGTTCCTTCGGCAACCCGGCTGGCTCGTGCACGAGCCCCGTGGTTTTGCGTCCCGTCCTCGCGGACGGTTTGCCCTTTTCGGGAGGCGAACCTGAGAGATGTATCGGTTATGGAACGCCCGACTTGAGCGCTCTGGACCGCGATTGGGGTCTTGACCCCAGGCGGAGTGCTGCGATCGGGGTGGCCGGATTCGAACCGGCGGCCTCACGGACCCAAACCGTGCGCTCCACCAGGCTGAGCTACACCCCGATAGGGGCGAGTCTAGAGCCAGGACGCTCGGAGACTGTCCATCCAGCCGCCGACTCGCGCGCGCAGCAGCGTGTCATTGACGGTCACGGCGAGCACGCCGTATCCGGACCGCCACGTTCTGCCCGTCAGGTTGTTGCTGTTGGACTTGCGCTGCATGCGGACGTCGGTGGCGTCGATCTCGAGCTCCCCGGCCCAGAAGGCGCGCAGCACCTCGAGATCCTGATCAGCGTGGCATTGGATCGAATAGAGCCTCCGCTTGGTCGTCTCCGGCGGAGTGGGATGTCCGAAACCCACGCATAGACCGTCGTCCGTGGCAACGCCAGCCGCTCGGCGAGCTCGTCGACCGTCAGGTCGCGCTCCTGCCTGAGGCGCCGAGCCGTTTCGCGGAGTTGAGGCGGACGGGTCACGAACATATGTTCGCATGGCCTCCGGCGTCTCCGACTGGGCATCATGCGCACGGTGGAACGCATGACCGCGCGCAACTCCGCGGGCTACGACGCCCCGGTCGGCCTCGCCGCCGACCCCGTGGTGTTCACCCTCGTCGACGGTGACCTGTCCGTGCTGCTGGCGCGACGGCTCGAGGAGCCGCAGCGGGGGACGTTCGCGCTGCCCGGCGGGTTCGTGGGGGCGGAGGAGTCGCCGCGGGAGACGGCGGAGCGCAAGCTGCGCGAGAAGACCGGCGTCGGCTCGGTACACCTCGAGCAGTTGCGGACCTACGCACGGCCGGACCGCGACCCGCGCGGCTGGCTGCCCTCGATCGCCTACCTCGCGCTCGTTCCGCCCGAGTCGCTGCCGGCGGAGGGGCCCTCGGGCCGTGAGGCGAGCTGGCATCGGATCGACGCGCTGCCCGAGCTCGCGCTCGACCACGCGACGATCGTCGACGACGGCCTGTGGCGGCTGCGCGCGCGCCTCGCCGACAAGGACTGGTTCGTCCGCGTCGCCGGCGGCCTGCTCACCGAGCCGTTCACGCTCGGCCAGGCGCAGCGGCTTTACGAGGCGCTGCGCGGGGAGCCGGTCGACGCCGCCAACTTCCGCCGCGACGCGCTCGCCACCGGCCTGCTGGAGGAGACCGGCGAGCGCCACTCCGAGGGCGTCGGTCGTCCGGGCAAGCTCTACCGCCGCCGACCGTAAGCTTTCGCGCAACGCCCCCGTAGCTCAGCTGGATAGAGCAGCGGACTTCTAATCCGCAGGTCGCAGGTTCGAATCCTGCCGGGGGCGTGGCTGTAGCAGGCGAAAATCGGCGGTAGTTGTAACCGCAACGGGTACCGAATAGGTACCGAGTTGGTGGAAGACCGTCCACCCGCAAGTACCTCGGCCGCGTTCGCTCGATGCACAGCCGCACCGAGTCGGAGATGGCGGCGGCCTTCAACAAGCGACCAGGGGAGCTCTCCTGGTCAGAGACCAATCGCTTCCCGCACGACCTGTTCTGGTGGGAGGGACTGGACGGCTCGCGCGTGCTCGCGCACCTCTTCGACAACCCCGACGGCGGCTACAACGGGGTCGTCGGGCCGGTGTCCGCGCTCGCCACCTGGCGCAACTATCGCGGCCGCGAGGTCCACCCGGAGAGTCTGCTCTCCGTCGGCTACGGCGACGGCGGGGGCGGGCTCACGCGCGAGATGGCCGAGCGGGCCCGCGAGCTGGCGGCCTTCCCCGCCCTGCCGAGCCAGCGGTTCGGCCGAGTGGACAGCTTCTTCGCCAGGGCAGAGCGCAGCGCGGCTGAGCGCCGAACGCCGACCTGGGTCGGCGAGCTCTACCTCGAGCTGCACCGGGGGACGCTCACCTCCCAAGGGCGCACGAAGCGCGCGCACCGCAGGGCCGAGCGCGACCTCGTGGCGGCCGAGGTCCTCGGCGCCCTGACGGCGCTGAACGGCGGAGAGCTGCCCCCCTCGCTGGAGCCACACTGGCGGGTCCTGCTGCGCAACGAGTTCCATGACATCCTCCCCGGGTCGAGCATCCGCGAGGTCGCCGAGGAGGCGGAGGCCGAGCTCGGCGGGGTGATCGCCGCGGCAGGTGAGGTCATCGACGCGCGGCTCGCCGAGTTGGGGGAGCAGATCACGGGCGACGGCGGCGACGAGGCGTTGCTTGTCGTCAACCCCGATCTCTCGCCGCGGCCGCTGCGCGCGCTGCTCCCGTGGGCCTTCCCGGGATCTCAGCCCGTCTCCGGGGGTGGCGCGGTGCTGAGCAGCGCGCTGGTGGTCGCGGGGCTGGAGGCCGTCGTCGTGCGCGAGGCGCCACCGGCGGGCCGGCTTTCGGTGTGTCCCGAGCGGCTGGAGAACGACCTCGTGAGCGTCGCGTTCTCTCCCGATGGGACGCTCGCGAGCGTGTGGGACAAGCGCGCGGGGCGCGAGGTGCTCGCCGGCCGGGGCAACCAGCTGTGGACCTATGTGGACAAGCCGCGCGACTGGGACGCCTGGGACGTGGACGCCGGCTACGCCGAGGAGGGAACTGAGCTGCGCGCGAGTGGGTCACCCGAGGTGGTCGAACGCGGCCCACACCGCGCCGCCGTGCGGGTCGCGCGGGCCTTCCGCAACAGCCGCATCGTCCAGGAGGTGCGCCTGTGGGCCGGGTCCGCGCGGATCGACTTCGCCACCCGCCTGGAGTGGCACGACCGCCGCTGGCTGGTCAAGGCCCGCTTCCCGCTCGCGGTGCGCTCCGAGCGCGCGAGCTTCGAGACCGCCTTCGGAGTGGTCGAGCGCCCCACGCACCGCAACACGCCCTGGGACGATGCCCGCTTCGAGGTCGCCGGGCACCGCTTCGTCGACCTCTCCGAGCCGGGCTACGGTGCCGCCCTGCTCAATGACGGGCGTTACGGCCATCACGCGCTCGGCTCCGAGCTTGGCCTGAGCCTGCTGCGCTCGCCTACCTGGCCCGATCCACTGGCCGACGAGGGCGTCCAGGAGGTCGTCTACGCGTTGTTCCCACACGCGGGACATTGGCTGGAGGGCGGCGTGCTCGCTGAGGCGGAGGACCTCAACCGACCGCTGCTCGTCCATCCGGTCACCGCTGCGGCAGAGGCGCGGATGCGTCCTGTCGCCCTCGACGGCCTACCTCTCGGGCTCGGGGCGCAGAAGGCGCTCGAGGACGGCGGCGGTCTGGTCCTGCGTGCCTACGAGCCCCAAGGCGCTCGCGGCATCGCGCGACTGACGCTGCCCGAGAGCTGGGCGCTCGATTCCGCCACCGACCTGCTCGAGCGCCCCAGCGGTGAGCCAGAGCTTTGCTTCGGCCCCTTCCAGGTGCGGACCTGGCGGCTCGTGGCCCGCTGAGGCGATGCACCGTCCCTGGGGCTTTCTGGGACCGGCGACTCTGCGAATGCTGCGTTGGACCGACGCTTAACAGACCCGACCGCGTGGGGCGCCGACGACCATGAAAACGATCTGCGGCAACATGCCGCGGATCGGGCTCGGCGCGGTTCGGGCAGCATGAGGCTTAGGCCTGACGAGCACCGCGGCGGCCGGTGTGATGGCTTCGGTCGTGGCCATCAGGTCGCGAGTGCCGAGCTCGAACGCCGGACCGCAGGGCAAGCCAGCTAGCCGCCCCTGCGCGCCCAGGATGCTTGCTGCTGCTAGGCGCGGAAGCGCCGGTACTCGTCGGGAATGGAGATACGAAAACGCTCGCAAAGCGCAGTAACGTCCGCCCGGTCGTCCTCGTCGACGTCGTAGCCGGTATGGAACGCGACGAGCCACCCTGGAGTGAGGCATGTCACTTCACGGCCGCCGATAGACCCTACGCCGGTCAGCGACTCCGCCGGGAAGCACACGCCCTCTTCCGGGGGCCCGTAGACTCCGCGCCCGTCCTCGGCGAACACAATGACGTGAAAGTCGACCTGGTGGCCGCCATCGTCGCCGAGCACGAAGTTCCACGGCCGAGTGTCATCCCGCACCACCGGTGCGTACCCGCAACGTTGGAGGGCAGCGACCGCCGCCAGTACGTCACGCTGCTCGATGACGATGTCCAAGTCGCCATGACGCCGGGTCTGCGCGCCGAGGCACGCGTCCACCGCCCAGCCACCGTCGAGCCAGACGCGGATTCCCAGGCTGTCCATCAAGCTCAGGAAACAGCGCACGTCGTCGGATGTCATCTCGGGACGCTCAGCGGGTCCGCGCGTGCCCATACCGCGACCCTAGTGCGCGTACTGCAGCCGGACCCCCCTCCGCGCAGGGCGTCCGTGAGTCCCGCTAGGTCGCCGCCTCCCCGCCTGCGGCGGGCTCGGGTGCGAATGGCGATGGCTAGAAGCAGTCCGAGACCGCTCGCTCCCGCCACGAGCATCATGGTCTACGCGGCGATATCGCCCGACCGCCGCGTCAGTGCGACTATCACGTAAGCCGCGAGCCGACCCAGAAGGCAATCCTGAGCGGATCTTGTGCAGCCCTTGGGCCTAACCGAAGGGGGGCCGTCGAGCGGGTCGTTGCAAAGTGCGTATTTCGGACCGTATTTCGTTGGGCTTGGTCGCGCGGAACCGGCGCCGGGAACAAGCAATCGCACCAGCCGCTTCACAGGCAAAACGACTCGGCACGGCTCTGGTGGCGTTTCGCCAACACGCACCGAGGGGAAACCGCGTGATGCCCCTCTACAGCGAGAGTCATCATGTCCGAGACGACCGGTGCGGCCCCAACCGACGTCCGAAGTCGCGGCTCGCAGCCCGACGACCTCAGCCGTTATGTGCGGCGGTCTTTCCGCCACGCGCTGCGTGGCTACAGCACGACCGACGTCGATGAGCACCTCCAACAGGTCCGGGGCTGGTTCACGCTTGCCGGCTTTGACCGGCTCCTCGCGGATCAGCGCGACGAGATCCTCGGGTCCGCCCTGCGGGAGGCGGAGGCGGTCGTCGAGCACGCGCTCCGCGAGGCGGAGACGACGATCGAGCAGGCGGGCTGCGAGGCGGAGGCCATTATCCAGCAGGCGCGGCGCGAGTCGGAAACCCTCCTCGACGAGGCGACGCGCCGCGGGGAGGCCACCACGGCGGCGGCGGAGCACCGCCTTGCCTCGCTCAAGGCGCTCGCGTTGGCCATCCTCCAAGAGACCGACGCGCAGTCCTGAGCAACCTCGCACGAGCCCGCGGCGCGAAGGCTGGTACGTCCGCGACACGTCCGGCCGCCTATGCCCCGGCTGGCCGGAGCTGCTCACTCGGGATCTCACCTTGGTCGTTGCGCCTGCGCGCTTCGAGGCGTACCTTCGCGGTGTCTGGCACTTTGACGGGGGAGGGCCTCGTGGGGAAGCTGCTTGGAGCCGCGGTATTGGTGCTTGCGGGCTTGCTGATCGGGAGTGGATCGGCGTTGGCGTTCAGTCCGGACACCCTCGTCTCGATCGGCAGTCCGCCGTCTCCGTTCTCTGAGAACAAGCAGAATGAGCCTGCGCTGGCCGTCGACGTGAACCACCCGAATGTCCTCGCCGCAGGATCGAACGATGAGATCGACATGGAGGCGTGCAACGCCGGCGACGACACGACGTGCCCGTTCACTCCTGGCGTCGGCAGTTCCGGCGTCTACTTCTCCTTCGACAGCGGCTCGACCTGGCAGCAGCCCACGTATACGGGCTGGTCGGCCCGTGACTGTCAGGGTGTTCTGGGTCCTGACTCGGACTGCGCGCCACAGGTGGGATCGATCGGGACGCTGCCGTGGTACTACGAGAAGGGTCTGGTCTCCGACGGCGATCCGGCGGTGGCCTTCGGGCCCACTCGCGGCGCCGACGGCCGTTTCTCATGGGGCAACGGTTCGCGGCTGTACTACGCGAATCTGACCGCGAACTTCGGGGCGACCCGGTCTGAGCAGACCTTCAAGGGATTCGAGGCGATCGCGGTGTCGCGCACCGACGACGTCCAGCGGGCGGCGGCCGGCGACAAGAACGCATGGTGCACGGGCGCGGCCGGCTGCGCTCCGGTGGTGGTGAGCAAGCAGTCGGGCACGACGTTCTCCGACAAGGAGCAGATCTGGGCCGACAACGCGTCGTCGAGCCCGTTCTTCGGCAACGTCTATCTGTGCTGGGCCGCGTTCCGCGGGCAGGAGAAGGGCAACGCGGCTCCCGCCCCGCTGATCGTCGCGGTCTCCCGGGACGGCGGCGACACCTGGACGCAGCATCAGATCACCGCGGCGGCGAACAACCAGAACCGCAATCCCCTCGACGGGTGCACCATCCGGACCGACAGCGCGGGCGGCGCCTATGTCTTCGGTGTCGGCACGCTCTCCTCGGCCGGCAAGCAGGCGTTCGAGTTCATGTCCCGGTCGACTGATGGCGGCAAGGGCTGGTCCAAGCCGCAGCCGGTGGCCGGCCCGGTCGACCAGCCGGGGGCCATCGACCCGGTGCAGGGACGTCCGGTGATCGACGGCGTGGCCGGCGCGCGCAGCGATCTCGCTCCCGCACCGAGCGTCGACATCGCCAACGGCGCCCCGACCGGCGCCGACGCGAGCAACCGGATCGTGATGAGCTACGTCAGCGGCCCGCTCGCGACGCCGCACGTGTACTTCACTGAGTCGGGCAACCGCGGCCAGGCGTGGACGCCGCCACGCGCGATCGAGACCGCGGGCGACCGCGGCCTCTTCACGGCCCCGGCGATCTCCCCCGACGGCAGCGACGTCTATGTCGTCTACAACGCGTTCACGACGCCCTTCCGCGACAACACGACCGACCCGCGCTCGCTCGTCGGCGTGGTCATGCACGCAGACTCCGGACCGGGTGGCACGGGCGCATTCGGCCCGCTGAACCGAGGACTACCGGGGGATCCGCGCGGATCCAGCGCCAACGCGCTGACCGACGAGTTCCTGGGCGATTACGTCTACGCCGTCGCCACGCGGACCTACGGGGCAGCGGTCTGGAACGACGCCCGCAACGCGGCGGACTGCCCCGCGATCGACGCCTGGCGCATGTCGCTCCAAACCGGCGGAAGCGTCCCGACACCCGCCCCGCAGCGCGACTGTGCGCCGAACTTCGGCAACTCCGACATCTACGGAGGCTCATACCCCGACCCGACACCGTAGGAAGGCATCGCCCGCGCTTGACGGGGGTTTACGCGGCCGGCGTGAGCAGGCTCCGCGAGAAGCGAGACCTACTGCAGCGGGGCGGCGGCTCAGGATGCCGCCGCCACGCTCATCAAGGCTCGGCTAGGACTGGTCGTCCTGGAGTGCCTTGGCCTGACGCGCCCGGGTCGGCGCATGAGGGTCTCGAGCAGCGCCATCTCCCGTGCCGACAGGTCGACGGCGTGTTCCCCTCGCCAGAGGAGGCCGTCAGCCCGCATTCCTACGTGAGGAGGGCCGGCTGGGAAGCACTTCTAATCCGCAGGTGGCTGGTTCGAATCCAGCCCGGGGCGTGGCTCTGGCGCCCTGGAGGCCGCCGCCGGTATCTCCCGCTCACAGCCGGCCGTGCGCTTGGCGGCGCTGGCGGCCGATCGCGTCGAGTGCGACGGCGGCCAGGAGGACACCGCCGGTGACCATGAACTTCACCGAGGACTCGAGCGCCAGCAGGTCCATTCCGTTGGAGATCGAGCCGATGACCAGTGCGCCGAGCAGCGCGCCCCAGACCGAGCCGCGCCCGCCGAACAGGCTGACGCCCGCGATCACCGGGCCGGCGATGGCGAGCAGGAGCAGGTCGCCTGAGCCGGAGGACTGGTTGACGGCGAGCAGCCGGGAGGCGGCGAGGATGCCGCCGAACGCGGCCAGCGTCGAGGTGAGCACGAACACGATGGTGCGCACGCGCGCGACGTTGATCCCCGCGCGCCGTGCCGCTTCGGCGTTGCCGCCGACGGCGAACACGTGCTTACCGTATGTGGTTCGGGTGATGAGTCCCTGAACGAGCACGACCAGGCCGACGAGGATGACCAGCGCCAGCGGCAGGCCGCGGTCGGCGTTGACGATCGCCACGGCCGCGAGGATGCCGGCGGCGGCGGCGCCGACGCGCAGCGCGACCGCTGCCACGGGCTCTACCTCGAGTCCAGCGGCGAGGCGCCGGCGGCGGCGGCCGAGGGTCGAGAGCGCGATGGCCGCGATGCACACGGCCGCCACCAGCCAGCCGACGACATCGGAGAAGAAGGTCCCGGCCAGCTTGGTGATGCCGGGATCGCTGATGTTGACCGTGCCTTCGCTGCCCAGCACGGCCAGCAGCGCGCCCTGCCACCCGAGCAGGCCCGCCAGGGTGACGACGAACGAGGGGATCCCGAGCCTCGTCGCCAGGGTGCCCTGCAGCAGGCCGATCGCGGCGCCGACGGCGAGACCCGCGAGGATCGCGGGCCACGCGCCCCAGCCCGACTTGACCGAGAGGGTCGCGGTGACGGCGGCGGCGAGGCCGCTGACGGCGCCGACGGAGAGGTCGATCTCGCCCAGCAGCAGCACGAGCACGACACCGACCGAGATCGTGCCGACGGCGGCGATCTGGAGCGCGAGGTTGGTGAGGTTGACCGCGGTGAGGAAGCGGTCGTTGGCGATCGTGAAGATCGTCCAGATGACGACGAGCACGAGCACCACGCGCAGCGAGCCCAGATCACCTTCGGCGAGTCGCCGCGCGGCGTCGCGCAGGCTTACGCGCTCGGCGGCCAGGCCCGCGCCGGGGCCGCCCGGGACGGCGTCGGTCGGGTCGGGGGCGGGCGCCCCGGGAGCGGTCGCGCTCACTCGATCGCCTCCTCGTCGTTCGGCGTGGGACCGCCGTCCTCGGGCGCGCCGGTGATGGCGCTGACGACGGCCTGCTGGTGGCGCGACTCGGCCGGGAACTCGCCGCCGTTGCGCCCGAGCCGCAGCACGGCGATGCGGTCGGCGACCGTGAAGACGTCGGCGAGGTTGTGGGAGACCAGGATGACGCCGAGCCCGCGCTCGCGCAGGCGTCCGACAAGGCTGAGCACCTGCGCGGTCTGCGCGACGCCGAGCGCGGCGGTGGGCTCGTCGAGGATCACGATCCGAGGCTCGCCCAGCATCGCGCGCGCAATCGCGACCGTCTGGCGCTGGCCGCCGGAGAGCGTGCCGACCTCGGCGCGCACCGAGCGCAGCGTGCGCACGGCGAGCGAGTCCAGCAGTTCGCGCGCGCGCTGCTCCATCGTGATCTCGTCGACCGGCACGCCGCGAACCGGGCCGCGTGTCTGCTCACGTCCGAGGAACAGATTGTCGACGACGTCGAGGTTGTCGCACAGCGCGAGATCCTGATAGACGCACGCGATCCCGAGCTGGGCCGAGTCGTGCGGGTTGTTGATGCGCACCGCCCGGCCGTCGAGGTGGATCTCCCCCTCGTCGGCCGGGCCGACGCCCGCGACCGCCTTGATCAGCGTCGACTTGCCGGCGCCGTTGTCGCCGACCAGCGCGACGACCTCGCCGGCGTGCACCTCGAGGTCGACGGCGCTGAGCGCCTGCACGGCGCCGAAGCGCTTGGAGATCCCGCGCAGGCGCAGCAGCGCGCCATCGGTGGCCGGCGCCCGGGAGGCGCCGGCCTGCGTCTCGGTCGTCATCCCGTCACTTGATACCCGCGTCGGTGCACGCCTTCGCGTACTTGCTCGTGCAGATTTGGGCGGGCTTGAGGAAGCCGTCCTTGATCAGGACGTCGATGTTGTTCTTGGTGATCGCGATGGTGGGGAGCAGCACGGACGGGACGTCCTTCATGCCGTTGTTGACGCGCTGCTTGGCGATGGCGGGCGGCTTCTTGCCCTGGGCCAGCGGCACGGCCAGCTCGGCGGAGGTCTCGGCGATCTTCGTGATCGGCTGATAGACGGTCATCAGCTGCTCCCCCGCGAGGATCCGCTGGACGCCGGCGACCTCGGCGTCCTGGCCGGTGACGAACCGGCTGGCGGGGTCGATGCCGGCGCCCTTGAGCGCGGCGATCGCGCCGCCGGCCATGCCGTCGTTGGCGACGTAGACGCCGTCGAAGCCGTTCTTGCCGGCGCTGGTGATGGTCTGCTCCATCTCGCGCTGGGCCTTGTCGGGGCTCCAGTCGGGCGTGTCGAACTCCTTGACGACCTTGACGCCGGCGGGGTCGAGGACGCTGTGCGCGCCCTTCTTGTAGGGCGCGGCGTTGCTGTCGGTCGGCGCGCCGTCGATCATCGCGACCGACGGGGAGGTCTTGCCGGCGCCCTTGAGCGCGTCGAGCAGCGCCTTGCCCTGCTGCTGGCCGACCTTGTATGGGTCGATCGAGACGTAGTAGTCGAGGTCGGCGTCGGAGACCAGCCGACCGTAGCTGATCACCGGGATCTTGGACTGCTTGGCGCGCGTGACGATGCTCGCCGCGGACTTGACGTCGACGGCGCTGATGACGATCGCCTTGGCACCATTGGTGATCGCCTGCTCGGCCTGCTGCTGCTGCTTGGCCGGGTCCTGCTCGGCATTGCCGTAGATCACCTTGCAGCTCGCGCACAGCTCCTTGACGCGGCGCTCGAAGTTCGGACGGTCCTGCTGCTCGTAGCGGGTGGTCTTGGACTCCGGCAGCAGCAGCGCGATCTTGGCGCCCTTCGCGCCGCCGCCGCCGCCTCCTCCGCCGTCGTCGCCGCCGCACGCGGCCGCGCCCAGCGCGAGCGCCGCGGCGAGCACGGCAGCTGCGCCCGTGCGCGTGATCGAGGTTGGCATTCCCTCTCCTCATGCCCGGCTCGCTCGTCTTGTGCCGCCGGACCCGGGGCACCCGGCAGCCGCAGAAAGCTAGCACGACTGGTATAGACCAGGCAAGCCCGGAAATCTGACTCGCGTCACGCCGTCGACCTCGTTCGACCACCGTTGTTGCCTGTGTGGTCTAGACCAGTTACGATCGTTCCCGTGGAGCACGAGCTACACGAGCGCCCGCAGCCGTCGTCGGTCGGGGCGGCGACGCTGGCCGTCGACGCAGGCCAGACGGCAACGCGCGCGTCCGTCGTGGACGCCGGCCTGACCGGCCCGACCGGGCAGGGGCCCGGCGTGCGCCACCTGCACTCACCGGGAGGCGTCGAGCACGCGGCGGCGGCGATCCACGCCGCCGCCCAGCGGGCGGGCGCCCCCGCCGGCGTCGGCGTCGTCTGCCTCGGGCTTTCGGGCTTCGCCGACACCATGCCGGACCTGGAGCGCCTTGCCGCCGAGCTCGCCCGCCGCCTCGGCGCCGCGCACGTCGTCATCGCGAGCGATGCGGTCACCTCATATCTCGGCGCGCTCGGCCTGCGCCCGGGTGTCGTCGTCGCCGCGGGGACCGGCACTGTGGCGCTCGCTGCCGACGGGCACGGCGCCGTGGCGTTCGTCGACGGCTGGGGCCACCTGCTCGGCGACGCGGGCAGCGGCTTCGCGATCGGGCGGGCGGGCCTGGCCAGCGCGCTGCGCGCGGTCGACGGACGAGGGGGCTCCGATGCGCTGCGGGCGCGCGCGGAGGCCGCGTTCGGGCGCTTGGACGAGCTGCCCGCGGCGGTCTACGGCTGCGAGGAGCCGGTGCGCCGCGTGGCCGCCTTCGCCCATGCGGTCGCCGACGCGGCACACGCCGGCGACGAGGCGGCGCGCGCGATCTGGGCGGCGGCGGCCGGCGAGCTGGCCACCACCGTGGCGACTGCGGCCGAGCGGACGTTCGGCGCCGGCGCGCCCGCGGATGTTTCCTGGTCCGGCGGCCTGTTCGCGGCCGAGGACCTGCTGCGCACGCCTTTTGTCCGGCGGCTCACCGAGTGGGCCCCGCGCCTGCGCGTCGTCGCGCCGGCCGGGCCGTCGCTGGCCGGTGCGCGGCTCCTGGTCGCGCCCGAGGCGGGGCGGATCTTCCCCGGACGTATCTGGGCGTCGGGGGCCGCCGCGCGCCGATGAGCCTGGAGCCTCTGCGCGACGCGCTGATCGTCTCCTGTCAGGCGCCGCCGGGCAGCCCACTGCGCGCGCCCGCCCACATGGCGGCCATGGCGCAGGCCGCCATGGCAGGCGGCGCGCGCGGCATCCGCGCCGAGGGCCCGGCTGACATCGAGGCGATCACCCGCGCGGTAGGGCTCCCGGTGATCGGCCTGCGCAAGCTCACGCTTCCGAGCACCGACGTCTACATCACGCCGACGTTCGAGAGCGCGCGCGAGGTCGTGGCGGCGGGCGCCGTGGTCCTCGCGGTCGACGCGACCCTGCGCCCGCGTCAGGACGGCGCCTCGGCCGATGCCTTCATCCGGCGCCTCAACCGCGAGCTGGGCGTGCCCGTGCTCGCCGATGTCGACACGCTGGAGGCGGGTCTGCAAGCGCGCGCGGCGGGCGCCGCCGCCGTGGCCACGACCCTGTCGGGCTACACCGGGCCTGACCCCCCGCCCGCGGGCCCCGACCTCGAGTTGGTGGCGGCCCTGGCCGCGCGCCTGGACTGCCCCGTCCTCGCCGAGGGCCGCTACGCGTCGCCCGAGCAGGTGCGCACCGCCTTCGCCGCAGGCGCGTTCGCGGTGGTCGTCGGCACGGCCATCACCAATCCTGTTGCCCTGACGCAGCGCTTCGCGGCGCGAACGCCGATCGCAGCCGGTGGCCTGGTCGGAGACGGCGCGTGAGCGGTCAACCCGACGTGGCGGCGCTGCCGCGGCGACTCGTCGGTCCGCGCCCGAAGGGCGAGCAGCTCAGCCAGTTGCTCGAGCAGCTGATCGCCGAGCTCGGGGCCGGGGCGATGCTGCCGTCCGAGCGCATGCTGGCCGACCGCTACGGCGTCGCGCGCATGACCGTGCGCAAGGTGCTGGACCGGCTCGTCGCCGAGCGCGCGGTCTACCGCATCCAGGGCCGCGGGACGTTCGTGGCCGAGCCGCGGATCGTCTACGCCGACGCGCTGAAGGGATTCAGCGAGGACATCCTCGCGCGCGGGATGGTCCCCGGCGCACGCGTGCTGGCGCAGCGGCTCGTGAGCGCCGATGCTGTGCTCGCCGCCGGGCTGGAGCGCCCGCCGGGGACGCCCGTCGTCCTGATCCACCGCGTGCGCACGGCCGACGAGGTCGCGATCGCGCTCGAGTGGTCGCACCTGCCGAGCGAGGACTTTCCGGGCCTCGAGCGCGCCCGCCTGGACGGCGGGTCGCTGTACGCGCTGTTGCGCGAGCGCTACGGCGTGAACCTCGGCACCGCCAGCCAGCGCGTGAGCGCGGTCGCCCTCTCGGCCGAGGAAGCCGCCATGCTCCACGCCGCCGAGGGCCAGCCCGCGTTCCTGTTCCGGCGCACCGCCCGGCGACCCAGCGGGCGCGTGATCGAGTGCGCGCGCTCGCTGTACCGCGGTGATCGCTACGAGCTCGAGATCCAGCAGGCGCGTCAGGCCGGCGCGGCCGACCACGGAGGTGGCACGTGACCGGCCTGCACGTGGCCAGCGAGATCTGAGGCGCGTCGTGTTGCTCGGAGTCCGCCACGCCCTCGTCGGCGACGTCCTCGTCCGCGGCGACGTGCGCGTCGAGGAGGGTCGGGTCGCCGCCGTCGGCGTCGTGCCCGCCGGTGCGAGCGGCCTGGCCGCCCCCGGGTTCGTCGACCTGCAGGTCAACGGGTTCGGCGGCGTCGACTTCCTCGCGGCCGAGCCGCCCGATTACCGCACCGCCGGCGCGGCGCTCGCGGCCACCGGCGTGACGGCATACCTGCCCACCTTCATCAGCTCACCCGACGACGCATACGACCGCGCGATCGCCGCGGCCACCGCCGCCCGCGACGTCGCCCGGCCGGGGCCCCGCGTCCTCGGCGTGCACCTCGAGGGGCCGTTCCTGTCGCCGCGCTGGGCCGGCGCGCACGACCCCCGATATCTACAGACACCCAGCCCGGGGCTGATCGAGCGACTCGAACGCGCGGGAGCGATCGCGCTCGTCACCCTGGCGCCCGAGCTCGCGGGTTCGCTGGCGCTGATCGAGGCGCTGGTCGCGCGCGGGATCGTCGTCTCCTGCGGACATTCCGATGCCGACGCCGACCTCGCGCACGCGGCATTCGACGCGGGCGCGCGTGCGATCACCCACCTGCACAACGCCCACCGCCGCTACGCACACCGCGATCCCGGGCTCGGCGGCGTTGCACTCGTCAAGCCGCAGGTGACGGTGCAGGCGATCGTCGACGGCGTCCATCTCGCGCCCGAGGTCGCTTATGCCGCGTTCCTGACCGCGCGCGAGCGATTCTGCCTGGTGACCGACGCAATGGCCGCCGCCGGCCTCGGCGACGGCCGTTACCGGCTCGGATCGCGCGACGTCGAGGTCGAGGGCATGACCGCCACCCTGGCTGACGGCACCCTCGCAGGCAGCGTGCTCACCATGGACGCCGCCGTGCGCAACCTCGTGACCCTCGGCGCCTCCGAAGTCGACGCGCTGCACGCCGCCACTCGTTCGCCTGCCCGCATGCTCGCGCGCCCGAATCTCGGCGTGCTCGCACCCGGCGGCCCAGCCGACATCGTGGTACTCGATGATCGTCTCGAGGTGCGCGCAACCTTCGTCGACGGCCACGAGCTCCACGCGGGCTAGTGCTCCCTCAGCCGAGGCCGTCGACGCGGCGCGCGATCCGCAGCAGGGCCTCCCGTCCGGTGCGGGCCACGAGCGAGAGCGCTTCGATGGTCTTACCGACGATGTCGGGAACGTCACCCCTCACCTCGCCGGTGGTGAGCGCGAGGATGCTCGGATGGCCGTGGAGCCTTCGGGTGAACAGCTCGTCGATCTCCTGCTCCAGCGGTCCGCGTGTGACGTCCATGCTCAAACCTTCCCAAACGTTGGAGGGTCGCGCGGAGAGTCGTCTGAGCAGGCAGTTACGCTCGTGGGCGTCTGACGAGCCCGTCCGTGCCCTCCAATCGGCAGGTCGAGGTCCACGACGCCGTCGAGCATGAGCCGAGCTACGCCGGCTTCACCGCCGGCAGCGCCGCGCCGCCGACGAGCGCGAGCTTCTGCGTCCGCGAGAGCTGCTTGACGCGCCATTCCATCCGCCGCGCGGCGCTCGCGCTCTCCATCTCCCACGCGGCGGCGAGCTCGACCGGGAGCCGGCGCGAGGTGTAGCGGCTCGCGCGCCCCGTGGCGTGGGCGGCGAGGCGCTTCTCGACGTCGACCGTCCAGCCGCAGTAGAGCGTCCCGTCACCGCACTGCAGGAGATAGACGTAGGCATGTGCCGCCTCTGTCACGAAAGTGCACCATATGGGCCGGTTCGGCGGTCGGGACCGGTCGATGTCCTACCGTCGTGGGCAATGACGACCACCGCCGCCGCCATCGACGACCGCGCCGCCGAACTGCTCCGCGAGCTCGCGGGAGAGGACGCGCGCTTCCGCGAGCACCAGCTCGAGGCGGTGCGCGACCTCGTCGCCGACCGCGCGCGCGTGCTCTGCGTCCAGCGCACGGGGTGGGGCAAGTCCGCGGTCTACTTCCTCGCGACTGCGCTGCTGCGGGAGGCGGGGGCGGGACCGACGCTGATCGTCTCGCCGCTGCTGGCGCTGATGCGTAACCAGATCGCCGCCGCCGAGCGGATCGGGATCCGCGCGCACACCGTCAACTCGACCAACCGCGACGCCTGGAGCGAGGTCCGCGAGCTGCTCGAGGCCGACGCCGTCGACGTCCTGCTGATCAGCCCGGAGCGGCTGAACAACCTGCAGTTCCGCTCCGCGATGCTGCCTTTGTTCGCCGAGCGGGTCGGGCTGCTGGTGGTCGACGAGGCGCACTGCATCTCCGACTGGGGGCACGACTTCCGCCCCGACTACCGGCGGATCGCCGAGATGCTCGAGCGGCTGCCCGAGGGCGTGCCCGTCCTGTGCACGACGGCGACCGCCAACGACCGCGTCGTCGCCGACGTCGAGGAGCAACTGAGCGTCGGCCGCGCCTCAGAGCTGCGCACCTATCGCGGTCCGCTCGGGCGCTCGAGCCTGCGCTTCGAGGTCGTCGACCTGCCCGGCCAGGCCGACCGGCTCGCCTGGCTCGCGAGTCACCTGCCGGAGCTGCCGGGCTCGGGGATCGTCTACACGCTCACCAAGCGTGACGCCGATCTGGTCGCGGACTGGCTGAACGGCCACGGGGTCGCCGCCGAGGCCTACAGCGGCGACAGCGCGACGGATCGCCGCATCGCGGTCGAGGACCGGCTGCTGCGCAACGACCTCAAGGCCGTGGTCGCCACGAGTGCCCTCGGGATGGGCTACGACAAGCCCGACCTCGGGTTCGTCGTGCACTACCAGGCGCCTGGCTCCGTGATCGCCTACTACCAGCAGGTCGGCCGCGCGGGCCGTGGCATCGCGCGCGCCGAGGTCGTGCTCCTGCGGGGCGCCGAGGACCGGCGGATCCAGGACTTCTTCATCGAGCAGGCCTTCCCGCGGCGCGAGGTGGTCGACCGTGTGCTCGAGCACCTCGAGGCGGTCGGCGGTGACGGCGCCTCGACCCAGGAGCTGATGGGCCAGGTCAACCTCGGCAAGAGCCGAGTCGAGGCGATGCTCAAGGTGCTCGACGTCGAGGGCGCCGTGGAGCGCGACGGCTCGCGCTGGCTCGCCCGCGCCGGCGCGACGTGGGCGTACGACGCCGAGCGCTACGAGCGCATCACCGCCCTGCGCCGGCGCGAGCAGGCGGCGATGGCGCAGCTCGGCGCCGACGGCCGCTGCCTGATGCGCGCCCTGCAGGAGGAGCTCGACGACCCGGCGCCCGAGGACTGCGGTCGCTGCTCGGTCTGCGCCGGTCCGCGCTACGACGGGCCGCTCGACCCGGCGCTGGTGCGTGAGGCGTCGCTGCATCTGCGCTCGCGCCCCTTGGTCCTCGAGGTCAAGAAGATGGCGCCGGACCCGCAGGGCGCGATGCGCAAGATCCCCGAGGACGTCCGTCCCGAGGAGGGCCGCGCGCTCGCCCGGCTCGGCGACGGCGGCTGGGATCCGCTCGTCCGCGAGGGCCGCCGCAGCGGCCGCTTCGCCGACGAGCTCGTCGAGGCGGCGGCCGAGGCGGTGCGCAGCTGGGGCGCGCCGGTCGCGTGGGTAACGGCCGTCCCGTCGCGGCGCAGCGGCGAGCTCGTGCCGGATTTCGCACAACGGCTGGCGGAGCGCCTCGGGCTGCCCTACGCGCCGGTGCTCGAGCGGGTCGGCGACGCGCCGCCGCAGCGCGAGATGGCCAACTCCCAGCAACAGGTCGCCAACGTGCGCGGCCAGTTCAAGGTCACGGGCAATCGGCCTCCCGGACCCTGCCTGCTGGTCGACGACATCCGCTTCAGCGGCTGGACGCTCGCGATGGTCGGCGGCCAGCTGCGCGGGCGAGGCGGCGATGCGGTCTATCCGCTCGCGCTGTCGACCGCGTTCTAGAGGGCCTTCTAGCTCCCGAGGTAGGCGAGCATGGCGAGGACCCGTCGGTGATCCCCGCCCGACGGGGGGAGGTCGAGCTTCGAGAACACCTGCTTGACGTGCTTCTCGATCGCGCTCGAGGAGATGCCGAGCTCGGCGCCGATGCCGGTGTTCGAGCGCCCCTCGGCCATCAGGGCGAGCACCTCGCGCTCGCGGGCGGTCAGCTCGGAGAGCGGCCCGCGGTTGTCGCGGCGGCCGAGCAGCTGCGCCACCACCTCGGGGTCCATCGCGGTCCCGCCGCCGGCCACGCGCTCGAGCGACTCGACGAAGGTGCGCACGTCGGCGACGCGGTCCTTGAGCAGATAACCCACGCCGCCGCCCTGTCCCGCGAGCAGGTCGGCCGCGTAGCTCTCCTCGACGTACTGGGAGAGGATCAGGATCGGCGTGCCCGGTACGCGCCGGCGCGCCTCGATCGCCGCGCGGATGCCCTCGTCCGTGAACGACGGCGGCAGGCGCACGTCGACGATCGCGATGTCGGGCCGGTGCTCGGCGATCGCCTCGACGAGCTTCGGCCCGTCGTCGACGGCGGCCACGATCTCCCAGCCGCGGTCGTCGAGCAGCCGCGAGAGGCCCTCGCGCAGCAGCGTCAGGTCCTCCGCGATCACGACACGCATGGCAGCTCCGCGCGAATCGTCGTGCCGGGGTGGGCGGGCTCGATCACGAGCGTGCCGTCGAGCGCCTCGACGCGCTGGCGCAGGCCGGTCAGTCCGGCGCCGGCCGGATCCGCGCCGCCGGCGCCGTCGTCGGTGATGTCGAGCCGCAACCGGTCGCCGCGATGCGCGACGTGCACGCGGCAGTGCTCCGCCCCCGAGTGCTTCGCGACATTAGTCAGCGCCTCGACCGCGACGAAGTAGGCGGCGGCCTCCACCGCCGCGGGCAGGCGGCCGTCGAGCTCGACATCGAGCTTCACCTCGACCGGGTTGCCGGCCGCGATCGAGGACAACGCGGGCCCGATCCCGCGGTCCGTGAGGATCGCCGGGTAGATGCCGCGCGAGAGGTCGCGCAGCTCGACCAGCGCTCGCTTCGCCTCGCTGTGCGCCTCGGCGACGAGCGCCCGCGCGCCCGCGGGGTCGCTGTCGAGCTTCTCCTGGGCCATGCCGAGATCCATGGCCAGCGCCACGAGCCGTGCCTGCGCGCCGTCGTGGAGGTCCCGCTCGATCCGTTGGAGCTCCGCCGCCTGGGAGTTGACGGCGCCGGCGCGCGTGCGCTCGAGCTCGACGACGCGCCGCCGCTCGCTGGGGGCCAGCAGCCCGCGCCCGAGCCGGGCCAGCCCGATCCCGGCGAGCCGCGTGAGCGGCACGGTGAAGGTGAGGAGCACGAGGCCGACCGGGATGCCGATCCACGCCTCGTCGAGGGTGTTGACGTTGACCGCGCCGAGGTCGACGCCGGTGTCGCCGACGGCCCAGTACCACGCCGGCAGGAGGACCAGCCCCAGCGAGCTCCCCCACAGGCAGACCGAGAGCGTGAACCCCGCGAGGCCGAGCGCCGGCAGCAGGATCAGCAGCCACAGGAGGTCCTTCCAGGTGGCCGAGTCGCGGATGGCGGTATGCAGCCACCCGAGCAACCCGCGGCGGTGCGGCGTCAGGTAGGTGGAGGGGATCGGCTCGCCGAGCGTGATCGCCGCGCGCCGGCGCTCGAAGCGCGCCATCCAGCGCGACCCCACCAGCGTCGCGGCGAGGATCGGCAGGCCGACCCACACGATGGCGAGGCCGGCGCCGACGCTGATCCCGGTCACCAGGAACACGAACGACGCGATGCCGACCGGGAAGGAGACCAGCAGATAGGTGTTCCCGCGCCAGGTGGCCGCCATCGAGCCGACTCTAGAACCGACCCCGAGCATCCGCCATCCTGCCACCCGAACCCCGGGCTGAGGCGTTCCGCCGCCCCGCTTGACGCGGTGTTGCGGGGCACGGCAAGCTGGGTAGGTCAAAGCGGAGCAACGGAGGAGGAGACCTTCAGATGGGCACCAACCTGGCGAGCATCGTCACCGACACCGCGGAACGGATCCCGGACGCCATCGCCTACAAGCTCGACGACACCGAAGTCAACTGGCAGGCCGTGGACGAGGGCAGCGCGCGGGTGGCGGGCCTGCTGAAGGAGAAGGGGCTCGAGGCGGGCGACCGCGTCGGGATCATGCTCCCGAACGTCCCGTACTTCCCGATCGCCTATTACGGCGTGCTGCGCGCGGGGGGCGCGGTCGTACCGATGAACGTGCTCCTGAAGGGCCGCGAGGTGAAGTTCTACCTCGAGGACTCCGAGGCCAAGTGGGTCTTCGCGTGGCACGACTTCGCGGAGGCGGCCGAGAAGGGCGCCGACGAGGCGGGCGCCGAGACCATCCTCGTCAAGCCCGGCGAGTTTGAGAAGCTGCTCGGCGACGCCGAGCCCGACCGCGACCTGGCCGGGCGCGACGGATCGGACACGGCGGTGTTCCTCTACACCTCGGGCACGACCGGCCAGCCCAAGGGCGCCGAGCTGACGCACGACAACATGCTCGCCAACGCGAAGGCGTCACGGGATCTGTTCAGCACCAGCGACGACGACATCGTGCTCGGGGCGCTGCCGCTGTTCCACGCCTTCGGCCAGACATGCTGCATGAACGCCTGCGCGGTCGGCGGCGCGACGCTGACGTTCATCCCGCGCTTCGACCCCGCCAAGGCGCTCGAGATCATCGAGCGCGACAAGGTGACGATGTTCTCCGGCGTCCCGACGATGTACAACGCGATGCTCCACGACAAGTCGCGCGAGGAGCGCGACACCTCGTCGCTCAAGACGTGCACGTCCGGCGGCTCGGCGATGCCCGGCGAGCTGCTGCGCGGGTTCGAGAAGGCGTTCGACTGCATGGTGCTCGAGGGCTACGGCCTGTCGGAGACCTCGCCGGTCGCCTCGTTCAACCACCCCGACAAGGAGCGTAAGGTCGGCTCCATCGGCACCCCGATCGAGGGCGTCGAGATGAAGGTCGTCGACGACGACCGCAACGACGTCGAGCAGGGCGAGGTCGGCGAGATCGCGATCAAGGGCCACAACGTGATGAAGGGCTACTGGAACCGCCCTGAGGCGACCGAGGAGGCCATCCAGGACGGCTGGTTCGTGACCGGCGACATGGCGAAGGTGGACGAGGACGGCTACTTCTTCATCGTCGACCGCAAGAAGGAGCTGATCATCCGCGGCGGCTACAACGTCTACCCGCGCGAGATCGAGGAGGTCCTCTACGAGCACGAGAGCGTGCTCGAGGCCGCCGTCGTGGGGGTGCCCGACGAGTCGATGGGCGAGGAGGTCGGCGCCGCGGTGGTCCTCAAGGACGGCGAGGACGTCAGCGCCGACGACCTCAAGGCCTACGTCAAGGAGCAGGTCGCGGGCTACAAGTACCCGCGCAAGATCTGGTTCGTCGACGAGCTGCCCAAGGGCCCGACGGGCAAGATCCTCAAGCGCGAGATCGAGGTGCCCGAGGAGGCCAAGACGGGCTGATGGCGGAGCGCGCCGCGAGCCTCGACACCCTGCTCTCGGACGCCGGCGGCGGGGCGACCCGCCGCTGGTTCCCGGGCGTCGCGGGGGCGAAGCTCGCCGCCCGCCTGGCGACACGGCCGTGGAAGGTCGCGCGCCGCGGCGCGGGCTACTGGGGCGAGCTCGCGAAGATCGCCGTCGGGCAGTCCGACGTCGCCCCGTCGAAGAAGGACCGCCGCTTCAAGGACGACGCCTGGCGTGGCAACCCCGCGTTCCGCCGGCTCGCGCAGGCCTACGTGGCGGCGGGCAGGACGGTCGACGAGCTGATCTGCGACGCCGGGCTCGACGAGCGTTCCGAGCGGCGCGTGCGCTTCAGCGCGGAGAACGTCCTCGACGCGCTCGCGCCGACGAACTTCGCGCCGCTCAACCCCGCGGCGCTCAAGGCGACGATCGACACCGGCGGGCGCAACCTCGTGCAGGGCACCGCCAACCTCGTGCACGACCTCCGTCGCCCGCCGCACATCCCGGCGATGGTCGACGAGTCGGCCTTCACGGTCGGCGAGGACCTCGCGCTGACGCCCGGCGCCGTCGTGCTGCGGACCGAGCTGTTCGAGCTGATCCAGTACGAGCCGAGCACGCCGAAGGTGCGCGAGATCCCGCTGCTGCTCGTCCCGCCGATGATCAACAAGTTCTATATCGCCGACGTCGCGCCCGGCCGCAGCATGCTCGAGCACTTCGTCGGCTCGGGCCAGCAGTGCTTCACGATCTCCTGGCGCAATCCGGACAAGCGCCACGCCGACTGGGGGCTGGACGACTACGTCACCGCCGTGCTCGAGGCGCTCGACGCGGTCGAGACGATCAGCGGCTCGGAGCGCTCGCACGTGATGGGGCTGTGCGCCGGCGGGATCACCGCCAGCTGCGCCGTCGGCCACCTCGCCGCCAAGGGTGACCTGGACCGGATCGCCGGCCTCACGCTGGGCGTCTGCGTGCTCGACAACGCGAACGCCGGGACGGTGGACGCGCTCGTTGACCGCCCGACGGCCGCCGCGGCGCTGGCGGAGTCCCAGCGCAAGGGCTACCTCGACGGCCGCGCGCTGGCGGGCGTGTTCGCCTGGCTGCGCCCGAACGACCTCGTCTGGAACTACTGGGTCAACAACTACCTGCTCGGCAAGGACCCGCCGGCCTTCGACGTCCTCTACTGGAACTCCGACTCGACGAACCTGCCGGCCGGCCTGCACCGCGACTTCATGGAGCTGTCGCTCGCCAACGACCTCGTGCGCCCGGGCGAGCGCGTGGTGCTCGGCACGCCGATCGACCTCTCGCAGATCACGGTCGACTCCTACCAGCTGGCCGGGATCTCGGACCACATCACGCCGTGGCAGAGCAACTACCGCTCGACCCAGTTGCTCGGCTCCGACCCGCGCTTCGTGCTCTCGACCAGCGGGCACATCGCCGCGCTCGTGAACCCGCCGGGGAACGAGAAGGCCAGCTATCAGGTCAACGGCGCCAACCCGCCGGAGCCGGAGGCGTGGCTGCGCGACGCCACCACGCACAAGGGCACATGGTGGGACGACTACGTCGCCTGGCTGGGCGAGCGCTCCGGCGCCGAGAAGCCGGCCCGCAAGCGGCTCGGCGGCAAGGGCTACAAGCCGCTCGATCCCGCTCCGGGCGTCTACGTCCTGGGCTGAGCGTGCCGTACGCCGACGGCCTCTACTACGAGCGCCACGGGGCGGGCGACCCGCTGCTGCTGATCACGGGCTGGACGATCAGCGCCGCGGTGTTCGAGCCCGTGCTCGACCTCTATGCCGAGCATTTCGAGTGCAATGTCTACGACCACCGCGGGTCGGCGCGCTCGGGCGGCTCGCCGCCGGCGACGATGGCCGGGCTCGCCGACAGCGCGGCGCGGCTGCTGACCGAGCTGCGCGTCCCGGGCGCGATCGTCAACGGTCTCTCGATGGGCGGGATGGTGGCCCAGGAGCTGGCGCTGCGCCACCCCGCACGGGTGCGGGGGCTGGTCCTCGGCGGGACGACCCCGGGCGGTCCCTTCGCGCCCCGGCTCGGGCCGCGCGAGGTGATCTCGATCGCGCGGGGGAGCGTGGCGGAGCGCGGCATCCGCGCGCCGCTGCTGTTCTCGTCCGAGTTCCGCCGCGAACAGCCCGAGCGCGTGCGCGAGCTGGTGCGCTCCTTCAAGCTCCACCGCAGCTCCGCCAGGGCGATCGCCGCCCAGACGCTGGCCAGCGCGCGCTTCGAGACGTTGTCGCGGCTCGGGCGCCTGCACACGCCGACGCTCGTGATGCACGGCGAGCGCGACCGCCTCGTCCCACTCGCCGCGTCGCGACTGCTCGCGGCGCGGATCCCCGACGCCGAGCTCGCCGTCGTCCCCGGGACCGGGCACGCCTTCGGCCTCGAAGCACCGCAGGAATCGCTCGAGCTGCTGCTCGGATGGGTCGAGCGCCGGTTGTCCCGCCCCCGCCCGAGAGAGGAAGCACATGTGGCGCCTGACCGATGAGGAGCGCGAGCTGCGCGAGCACATCCGCTCGGTCGTGCTCGAGCAGATCCGCCCGCGCGTGCGCGAGATGGACGAGAACTGCGACTACCCGCACGACGTCCACGAGACCCTGGGGCGCGAGGGGCTGATGGGGCTCGCGCTCCCGGCCGAGTACGGCGGGCGCGACGCCTCGGAGGTGTCCTGGTGCGCGTACCTCGAGGAGCTGGCGAAGATCTCGGGCACGGTGTCGCTGATGGCGGCCTACGTGAAGCTCGTGGCGCTGCCGATCCTGCTCGCCGGGTCCGAGGAGCAGAAGCGCCAGTACCTCCCGCCGCTCGTCAGCGGCGAGCGCTACGGCTCCTACGCCCTCACCGAGCCCGCGGTCGGGTCGGACCCGGCGGCGCTGCAGATGCGCGCCGAGCGACGCGGCGACACCTGGGTGCTCAACGGTGAGAAGCGCTTCATCGGCAACGCGGGCCACGCCGACACCTACGTCGTCTTCGCGCGCACGGGCGAGGCCGGCGCGGGCGGCATCAGCGCGTTCGTGGTCGACGGCTCCTCACCCGGCCTGAGCGCCGAGCCGCTGCGGACGATGGGGATGCCCGGCTGGAAGCTCGGCGCCCCGAAGTTCGCGGACGTCGAGGTGCCGCACGCGAACCTGCTCGGCCGCGAGGGCGACGGCTTCAAGATCGCGATGATGACCTTCGACCGGTCGCGGCCGACCGTCGCAGCGCAGGCCGTCGGCGTGGGGCAGGGGGCGATCGACCTCGCCATGGACTACGCCGCGCGGCGGGAGACGATGGGCGAGCCGCTGCTCGCCCACCAGGGTCTCCAGTTCAAGCTCGCCGGCATGGAGGCCGACGTCGCCGCGGCGCGCGCGCTGACCTTCCAGGCGGCGACGTTCGTCGCCGAGGGCGACCCGCGCATGACGAAGCTCTCCGCGATGGCGAAGCTCGTCGCCTCCGACACCGCGATGCGGGTCACCACCGAGGCCGTGCAGGTCCTCGGCGGCAACGGCTACCTCAAGGAGTTCCCCGCCGAGCGCATGATGCGCGACGCCAAGGTGCTCCAGATCTACGAGGGGGCGAACGAGATCCAGCGGCTCGTGATCGCGCGCCAGATGGCCAAGCAGCTCCAGGACCGCGAGCCGGTGTGGCCGGAGATCATGCCGGGCGCTCCGGGGGTGGAGGTCGGCGCGGAGGCGTAGGACGCCTCAGGGCAGACCCTCGCCCCGATCGCCCATACCGTGCCGTCGGGCGCGGCGACGAACAACTCGACCATGTCGGGCATCGGCACGGCGATGCCGTACGCCGCGGGCTCCCACGTGTCGCCGCCATCGGCGGACACGACGATGCGCCCGCCACGGCCGACCCGTGGCGCGGGGCCGGCCAGGACAAGATCCGGTCGTGCGGGCGGGACGATCGTCGCCCGCGTGTAGTCGGTCTCGACCTTCTCCCAGGTGAGGCCGCCGTCGCGCGAGCGTGCGACGCCGCCGTGCTGCCCTTCACGCCGGGTCAGTGAGGCGGTGCCGAGCGAGACGTAGATGAGGTCGGATCGTGCTGCGGCCCGTGACGTGGTGGACGTCCCGTCACCGGCGACCGGCTCGCATAGGCGCGTGCCGGCTCGTACCCGCGAGCTCCGCACTGACGAAGCGGAACGTGGACGCGGTGAACCCCGCCTCGATGCGATGCCAGTCACGCCCACCGTCGGCGCTGCGGAACAGCACGTCGCCGTAGATCCCAGCGAGCAGCGTCTCATCCGACGCGTGCAGCGCCGTGACGCTGTGGCCGTCCAGCCCCAGCGGCTCCAGCCGTCCATCGTGGAGCCGGAGCACTCCGCTCGTCGTGCCAAGGAACGCGTCCACCATACCGACCCAGCCGCAGATAAAGGCCAATCCGGCAGGATCGGGCTCGACGGACATCTGGGCGCCGCAGCGCGTGAACGTGCACGGGAGGCGGGAGCAGCGGTTTGGCCCGGTTCGATCTGGTTGCGTGCGCCGGCGCCCTGCGCAAGACTCGCGCCCGTGAGTATCGCTGAGGCTGGAGTCGCCGGTGCGTTGGTGGATGCGATCGTCGCGCGCGACTTCGCGCGCGTTGCCGCTCTGCTCCAGCCTGACATCGACTTTCGGGCGATGACGCCGAACCGTGTCTGGGAGGCTGAGGGCCCCGCGGGCGTTGAGGCGGTTCTCCGCGAGTGGCTTGACGATCCAGACGAGGACGTGGAGGGGATCGAGGCGACGGAGCCCGTTTCGATCGAGGAGACCGTGCGCGTCGGCTGGCTTGTGCGCATCAGTGACGGTGACGGCCCCCATATCTTTGAGCAGCAGGCCTACGTCCGGGAACGCGACGCGCAGATCGGTTGGATGCGCGTGATGTTGTAGCGGGGCGATCCCGCTGACTGAATCGTCCGGGTAGTCGCTCGAGGATCAGAAACCGCCCCTGGCCGAAGAAGTCGTCGGTCCTCCGCGGCGGCTATCGGCCGGACAGCAGTGGCACGAGGACGTCCTCGCGGCCGTAGTGGCCGGTGACGTCGAACGTTCGCTTCGCCTTCAGCGCGGTGGAGAGGTCGCAGTCGTGGATCACCATGCCCTCCTCGCCGTAGAGCGGCCCGGCGACGACGTCGCCGTCGATGGGCTCGATGATCGCGACGCCCCCGTTGCCGAGGACGTCCTTGCCCTCGGGCAGGGCGATCGGGAAATCGTCGGGGAACGCCGCGGCCGGGATGAACTGCGGGACGGAGACGACGAAGGCTCCCGCCTCGTAGGCGATGTGCCGCATCGAGCCCAGCCACGACTCGGAGTCGTCGGCCGTCGGGGCGACGTAGATCTGCGGGCCGCCCCGGTAGACCGCGTAGCGCGCGAGCGGCATCATGTTCTCCCAGCAGATGAGGCCGCCCATCCGGGCGACCGGCGTGTCGTGGACCTGGAGGTCGTCGCCGGCGCCGACGGCATGGAAGAGGCGCTCGTGGACGGTCGGCATGAGCTTTCGATGCTTGCCCAGGAACCCTCCCGGTCCAAAGTAGGCAAGGGTGTTCCAGAGGCTCCCGGGGCGCTGTGAGTCGCGTTCGTTGACCCCGATCGCCAGGTACAGGTCGCGTTCGCGGCAGACGGCGGCGAGCCGGTCGAGCATCGGGCCGGGGACGTCGACGCTGCTCGCCCACATGCGCTCCCACAGCGCGTCGAACGCCCCGTTCCACGGGTTGGTCGAGCCCGCCCACGAGCCCGACGGATACAGCGAGACGAAGCACTCGGGGAGGACCGCGAGCCGCGCGCCGGCGTCAGCGGCGCCATGCAGCAGGCCCTCGGCCTTCTCGATCGTGCCCTCCACGTCCAGGATCACCGGCGTAGCCTGAATCGCGGCAATTCGAACCGTGTCGAAGGACGTCATCAAGGACTCTCCCGTCGTCGTGGTCGAAGAACGCCGACCCTACTCCTGACGTGATCGCCCTCCCGCTTCCGATCGAGACGAGCCGGCTGCGGCTGCGCGCACTCGTTCCCCACTAACGACCACCCGCGCGACAAGGCGAGCTTCACGTTCGATTTCGACCGTCGGGCGCTACCCGTTCGACTCCTACGGCACCCTGATCATCAAGGCGGACCTCGGCTTCGCGCTCAAGACCCAGACGCTCTCGCTCTTCGACACCTCCTGGTTCGACGCGCCGCAGGGCCTCTGGGACCCCGTGATGCTGCACATGTGGTTCGGCGACAGCGTCGCGCCGTACTCGTGGAGCGACCTGTGGCTCAACGAGGGCCACGCGAGCTGGTACGAGTTCACTTACGCCGCCGAGAACGGGTTCCTCGCGGACGACACCGACCACTACCCGGACTCGCCCGGCGTCGCCGACTTCGACGAGTACATGCGCGCGACCTATCGGCACAGCGACCAGTGGCGCCACGACTGGGGCCCGGTCGCGCTCCCCAAGGCCGACACGCTGTTCAGCATCAATTGCCGGGCCACCCGGACTGGACCTCCGATCCGGTCCAGGCTTCGCCCCCGCCGGCACGAGCGCTCGTGCCGGCTCGATTCCCGCGGCGCTGAGCGCCGTTGGGCGGGTGGGGTCGCGAGACGCGCCGGAGTGGCATCCTCCCCGGCGGATCGCACCGCGGACGACGGAGGGGTAGATGGCGGGTCTGATGAGGCGCTCGATTCTGGTCTCGCTGGCGGGAGCAGCGCTTCTGGCCGCGCCGGCAGCGGCGTCGCGCGGCGGAGGCCATGACGATGGCGGGCTGCGGGCCATCCACCACTTCGTCGTGATCTACGAGGAGAACCATTCCTTCGACAACCTCTACGGGGGCTGGGAGCGCGTCGACGGCCTCCGCAGCGCGGACCGGGCCCACACGAAGCAGGTCAACCAGGCCGGCGAGCGCTACCGGTGCCTGTTGCAGAACGACGTGAACCTGACCTCGCCGCCGCTGTCCGTGCGGTGCACCAACCCGGCGCCGGCGTTCTCCAGCCACTTCAGGAACAAGCCCTTCCAGATCGACGACTACATCGCGCCGGAGGACACGACCTGCCCGGCGCCCGGCGTGTTCGCATCGAACGGGGTGCTCAAGGGCAAGGGCGAGCCCGGCGGCTGCACACGCGACCTCGTGCACCGCTTCTACCAGGAGCAGTACCAGCTCGACGGCGGCAAGCAGGACCGCTACGTGACCGGCTCCGATGCCGCGGGTCTGACCATGGGCACCTACGACACTCGCCGGCTGCCGATCTACGAGTACCTGCATCGGCGCAGGCATCCCGACTACGCGATCTCGGACCGCTTCTTCCAGAGCGCCTTCGGCGGCTCGTTCCTCAACCACCAGTGGCTGGTCGCCGCGGCGACGCCGGAGTTCTCCGGCGCCGTGAAGGACGGGGGGACGAACGACCTCCACTCGCTGGTCGACGCGAACGGGATGCCCATCTCCTACCCGCCGCTCTACACGGCGACCCCGCCGGTCAAGGACGGCGCGCTCACCGTGCCCTGCGCCTCGCCCCATCCCGCGGGCCGCGCGTGCGGCGACTTCGCGGTCAACACGATCCAACCTCCCTACCAGCCCTACGCGCCGAACACCGCGCTCGCGAAGCGGCTGCCGCCCCAGACGGGCGCCACGATCGGCGACCGGCTGAGCGAGAGCGTCGACTGGGCCTGGTACTCAGGCGGCTGGTCGAACGCCAACGGCGACATCGGCGCACCGGGATGGACGAACGGCACCACCCCGGGAAGTTGCACCGACCCGCAGACGGCGACGGGCGCGGCATACCCGAACTGCCCCAACACGCTCTTCCAGTACCACCATCAGCCGCTCAACTACTACGCGTCGTTCGCGCCCGGCACCGCGGCGCGGGCGCAGCACCTGCGCGACGAGCAGGAGTTCGAGACGCTCGCGCAGGCCTCGCGCCGGGACTGCCGGATCAAGACCGTCAGCATGATCAAGCCGATCGGCGCCGAGAACGAGCACCCGGGCTACGCCAGCGAGCACACGGGATCCGACCATCTGGTGCAGCTGCTGCAGGACGTCGAGCGGTCAGCGTGCGCGAAGGACACGATGGTCATCGTCACCTACGACGAGTTCGGCGGCCAGTGGGACCACGTGCCGCCGCCGGGCCAGGGCGCGACGACGCCGGGCCCGCACGACAACATGGGGCCCTCGACCAGGATCCCGGCGCTCACGCTCGCGCCCGGTCTGCGCCGCTCGTTCACGGTCGACCACGCCTCCCACGACACGACGTCGATCATGGCCACGCTCGAGCATCGCTTCCACCTCCGTTCGGTGGCGGACCGCGACCGGCGGGTCCAGGACCTCTCGACGGTGTTCGCGGGCCACTGAACGCGGTGAACGCTCGAGGCGCCGGCGCTGACGCGCCGGCGCCTCAGGCCACCAATGCGTCCCCGATGACGCGATAGGCCTTGCGGTTGAACGCGAGGCCGATGTGGCTGCCCGAGACCTCCACGTTGCGCGCGTACGGCACGCAGCACGCCTCCCACCACACGACACCGTCGCCCCGCGTGTAGACCGAGGTGAGCGGCACCGAGGCGGGGAACTCGCCGCTGAAGTCGTACGTGAAGCGGCAGCGGCAGGTGTCGGTGAAGCAGCCGTTGCGCGCCACGCGATCGGTCGTCTGCACGTGGACCCAGCGGACCGCGGCGATCGCGGCGCGCGTGGGGATCGAGATGTCGAACGCGGTGTCGAGCCCGGCGCCCAGCGAGATGACGCGCGACACGAGGTCGGGGCGGCGATGGCCGAGCGCCTTGGCGAAGTGGCCGCCGCGGCTGTGGCCGATCAGGGCGATCTGGCGGCCGGCCTCGCCGGCGATCCGCTCCGCCCGCGCCTCGAGCGCGTCGAGCGCGCGGTCCGAGCAGTCGACGTTGCAGGCGATGCCGGAGCGGTGCGGCGCGTGGCCCATGCGCTCGAGCCAGCCGGCCATCACCGACATCGACGAGTCCCCGGCCAGGAAGCCGGGGATCAGCAGCACCGGCCCCCCGTCCCCGCGGGGCACGCCCCGGCCCGTGAACACCGGGTCGATCATCAGGCGCCCGAGCTCCGCCTGCCAGCGCAGCTCGGCGCCGTGGCGCCCCCACCAGCGGCGCGGCGCGTCGGCCGGCGCGGACGGGGGTGGGGTCGGGTCGAAGGCCTGGGGCACGCGGCAGTTCCTACCAGCTGGGGCGGCGCAGCAACCCCGGGTCAGCGAAGGAACGGTCGATGGACTGGCAAGCCGCGCGCCGGGGCAGCGTGGGGACATGCAAATCCCCAAGGACCAGATCCTCGACCTCCTGCGCTCGCGCGGCGAGGACGACAAGGCCGCGCAGGCCGACTCCGAGCTGCCCGACCAGGTGGACACGGAGGAGCACAGCGGCATCCTCGAGCGCCTGGGGATCGACCCCCAGGACCTCATCGGCAAGCTCGGCGGCGGCGCCGCCGGCGGCATCGGCAAGAAGCTCGGGCTGTGAGCCACGGGGCGGCCGCCAGGTCGCCCCGTCTCACCCGGTCCAAACGCCGCGTACCATGTGACCCGCAGGACGCCGTGGTGGGCGTAGCTCAGTTGGTAGAGCTCCTGGTTGTGGTCCAGGCGGTCGCGGGTTCGAGTCCCGTCGCTCACCTCTTACGAAACCCCCGCACTCACCGGGTTTCGCACCTCGGACTCGCGAAGTCGTTCGGCGACCCTGCGCCCAACCTGCGCCCGTTTCTTTGATAGGGCCGGCCGGTCACGCCGCCACTGCGCCTCAGAAAGACGGTGGGCTCAGTGCCCCTGTCAGGCGATAGCGGCACTGCCGGGAGGACAGAGGAGCTTGCGCTCCGCCTGGGATTCGCTCGAGTCACGGGGGCTGGAGTCGGTTCGGACTCAGGACTGTTCAAGATGCTCCGCACGGTTCGGACCTCGACGCGTTGTGTGGCCTGGCCGATCGGGTTGCTCGATACCGGCAGCCGGTCCCGCGCGGTGCTCGAGTCGATGAATGGCAGACGGTTCGTGCATGCCTCTCGCTCGAAGCTCGGCCGGGAGGTGCTCGGGCTGACGCGCAGATCCCTAGCCGGATGACCAGTGTGAACGGGGTACGCGTCGCGACAATGACGTGTATGGACGACCGGTTGGGGAACCCGATCGAGCATGGCCGGGCCGCGATCGCGGTCGGCGTGGCCGTGCTGGTCATGCTCGCCGTGTTGTTGGCGAGCCCTCCGGCACGAGCCGATGAGGGGCCTCAGATCGTGTCCGGACCGACCGTCGCCGGAATGGCTCAGGAAGGCCAGACCCTGACGGCGACGGCCACGTACACCGGCATCCCGACTCCGACGGCGTCGTGGACTTGGCTGCGGTGCACCAGCAACGGCGCGTCCTCCTGCACGGCTATCCCGCTTGCCACTGCGAGCAGCTATAGGCTGACGGCCACAGATGTGGCATACCGCATCCGCGTGCGGCTGACCGTACGCAACTTCGTCGGGGTGAATGACGCGCTGTCGGGCCCGACCGACGGGGTCACCGCGACGCCGACGCCGACCCCGACGCCGACGCCGACCCCGACGCCGACGCCGACCCCGACGCCCACCGCACGGCCCACCTCGACGCCCGTCCCTGTGATGACCTCGACGCGTCCCAGCCCGACGTGGGACGGACTGCAGCCGACAATCTCGGCCGGAGCGGTGCTCGGGACCCAAGCCGCGCCACCGCTGCTCCGCCCCTTCCCAGTGGTGCGCATGCGCGGTCGCTTCACGACCAAGGGTGTGGACGTCAACCTGCTTACCATTCGCGCGCCGCGTGGCGTCCGGATCGCGCTCCGGTGCACCGGCCGGGGCTGTCCTGCACGCCGGTGGGCCCAGGCCTCAGCCGTGACGCACGTCCGCGGCTTCGAACGAGCGCTGCCGGCAGGCGTGCGTCTAACCGTCCGGGTCACCCGGCCGGGCTGGATCGGCAAGCACACGACGCTGCTCATCAGGCGGGGTCGTCCGCCTTTGCGAGTGGATCGCTGCCTGTACCCCGGCAGCTCGCGGCCCCGCGCGTGCCCCCGCTTGGCGCGGAGCACGGGTAACGGGTAGCTCGCCTGACGTCACGAGGATGTGCCACACCGTCGGAGAAAGGCACCAGCCGCGCGGGGCAGCCCGCGCTGCTGCTCCGAGGCAAGAGGGGAACAGCGGACTGATGAGTCGGCTGGCGACGTCGCTGCCTGCTATCGGTCGCCTTTGGCGCCGTTACACCCGGCGCACAGGGCTTGCAGGTTGCTCGGGTGGTCGGAGCCGCCGTGGGCGATTGGTTCGATGTGGTCGACGACGTTGGCGGGCTGGCCGCAGTGCTTGCAGCGCCATCCGTCGCGGGCGAGCACGAGGGTGCGGGTGGGGCGCCAGGCGTTGCCGGACGGGCGGCGCAGCTTGCAGGCCGGGCAGCGCGAGCCTGTGGCGAGCAGCCGGCCGCAGCCGATGCAGGGGGTTAGAGCCATCCGAGCAGCTCCACGGGCTCCGGGCGGTGCTCTGCGCGCTCGAGCGCCATGGAGAGGGCGATCATGGCGTCGATGTTCGTCCTGGGGTTGGGTTTCTCGATGCGCCAGCCTCTTCTCGAGTGCTTGGCTATCGCGTCGGAGGCGTGACGCGCCAGCTCGGCGTTCTCGGGCAAGGTGAGGCGCTGCTCGACGATGGCGGCGTGCAGGCGCGCTGAGGCGGGGATCATGCGCGCGTCGTGCTGGGGGAAGGCGACGACGAGCAGGCCCTCGCGTTCAAGTTCCTGGGCGGCCTGGCCGAAGCGCCACGGGTCGTAGACCAGCTCGCGAACGTTGTAGGTGCAGGCGAGCGCGCGGACGTGGTCGACGGCCTCGAGCACGCCGCTGTCGCCGTGGTAGATCGAGCACCCGACCTGCAGGGCGGCGTTGACCCACACGACGGCGGTCGCCGATCGTTCGCCGCCGACGTCGACCCCGATCCAGACGTCCTCGCCGTCGTTGAACGTGGGCGTGCCGACGCACGCTTGCCACGCGCCGGGCGGGAGCCATGACCCCTCGCCGACGCCCCATCGGCAGGCGTGGAACTGCGCGAAGGCGGTGTCGGGCACGGCGGCGCGCTGGCGGCGCAGGTCGGCGACGGTGATCCACGGGGCGGGGTTGGCCTTTTTCACGGCGGCCAGGTCGTCGAGGTCGCCCTCATCCGGCAGCGACCATTCGAGCCAGTGCAGGTCGCCGCGGGCCTCCACAACCGGCCCGGTGCGCTGCGCCGACGGCTGCGCGAGCGCGCGCGCCCGCATCCGGCCGAGCGGCGAGTCAAGTTGCGCCGCGGCGGTGGAGATGAGCAGCAGCTTGGAATCGCGGCGCTTGATCAGGCCGGTCTGCATCGCCTCGAGCAGCTCGCCGCCGGGCGGCCAGGCCCACACCTCGTCGCCGATGTAGAGAGTGGAGCTGAGGCCGTGGACGCGCGGCCCGTCGGAGGGCACGACGCGCAGCAGGCCGGCGGTCTCCTCGCGGCGTAGCTCGAGGTGGCGGACGGTGAGCAACCCGTCGATGGCCGGATGCTGCGCGAAGCCGCGCATCCGCTCGAACGCGATCCGGGCCTGATCACGGCTCGCGGCGCCGATCGTGACGGCGGCACCGGGCACGCTGAGGAGGTGGTGGACGGCGATCTTCGCAGCGAGCGTGGTCTTCGCGCAGCCCCGGGGGAGGATCGCGCAGACCTCGCGAGCGGGGCCGAAGTAGGCGCGCGCAATCCGCTTCTCGTGCGGGTGCAGCGGCTCGTCGATCAGGCCGCACAGCTCCACTAGGCCCTTGAGTTCGGGCCGGAGCGTGACCGCCTCAGTCTCTAGTTGAACGTTCACGTTCAGTCGATGATACCCTATGGGGGTATGGGAATCAGACTGACGTCGACAGGTGGCTGGGCAGCCCTCGCGGAGACGGTCGAGGACCGTGCGCTTCCCGCGCTCGACGTGCAGCCGGCGTACCCGTCGCTGACCGCGACGCCGCTGAACGTCACCACGAGCAACGCGCTCAGGGTCAGTGACGCCTACGCGTGCGTCCGCGTTCTCGCCGACTCGATCAGCTCGCTGCCGCTCCACGTCTACCGCCGCACGCCCGCCGGCCGCATCCCTGCCGGTGAGAACGCCCGCGCCGTGCAGCTGCTCAACCGGCCGTCGCCCGGCTCGACGGGCGTGGACCTGATCTCGCAGATCCTCGTGCATCTCAACGTCCACGGCGAAGCATTCTGCGGGAAATATAGGTCGGACGGCGAGATCGTCCAGCTCGCGCTGATCTCCCCGGAGTCGATCCAAGTCGACCTCCACGGCCAGACGATCCGGTACACGCTGGACACGCTCCAAGGCCGCACCGAGCACGGGCCCGACGACATCCTGCATATCAAGGGCATGTCGCTCAACGGGCTCCGCGGCCTGTCTCCCGTCACGCAATGCCGGGTCGCCCTCGGCCTGTCCTCAAGCCTCCAGGCGAGCGCTAAGAGCTTCACTGAGAACGGGTCGAAGCCGACCGGCGTCCTGTCAGTGCCGAACGGCAACCAGGAAGCCCTCGAGCGGATCTCCGAGTCGTGGAAGGCCCGCCACGCCGGCGTGGACAACCATCACAAGGTCGCGGTCGTCTCGGGTGATATCACCTTCACGCCCGTCGCCTTCAGCGCCGACGATTCGCAGTTCCTCCAGCAGCGCGAGCTGTCTGCCCGCGAGGTCGCCCGCATCTTCCGCGTGCCGGCCTGGGCGATCGACGCGCCGACCGGCGACAGCCTGACCTACGCCAACGTGCAGGAGCAGAACCGGGCGCTGCTCACTCACAGCTTGCGTCCCTGGATCGTGCGGATCGAACGCGCGATCAGCACCGACACCGACCTCTGCCCGGGCGGGACGTACGTGCAGTTCGACCTCGACGGTCTCCTGCGCGCCGATGCCAAGACGCGCGCTGAGACCTACACCCAGGCGCTCGCACCCGACACGGGTTGGATGCAGCGCAGCGAGGTCCGCGAGCTCGAAGACCTTCCCCCTGAGAACGGAGCGACACCGTGAACCGCCCGAATCCCGGCACCGTCGAGGAACGCACCGCACCCGACGCGACCGTCGACGGCAAGCGACTGCGCGGCCTCATTCCGTACAGCGTCGAGTCTCGCGACCTCGGCGGCTGGACCGAAGTCATCGAGCCGGGCGCCCTCGCCGCAGCGAAGCTCGACGACCTGGTCGCGACCGTCGACCACGTCGGGATCCCGATTGGCCGCTATCCGACGACGCTCGAGCTTGAGGACCGCAGCGACGGCGCGCACTGGTCCGTTCAGCTTCCCGAGAGCCGCTCCGACGTCCGCGAGGCCGTCGAGCGCGGAGACCTCCGGGCCGGCTCGTGGCGGATGGTCGTCGCCAGCGACGAGTGGCGCGGCGACGTCCGGCATGTGAAGGCGATCGCCGAGCTGCGCGACGTGTCCGTCGTGACCGCGCCCGCCTATCCGACCGCAGCGACCGAATACCGATCCACCAACCCGGGCGAAGCCCAGGAGGACACCATGGGCACCGAGCCCGAGAAGACCACCGAGACCGCCACGGCGACCACCGAGGCAACCGAGGACCGCGCCGCGCCCGTCACCGGCGGCCTGCACGTTGAGGACCGCATCGCCGTCACGAACGAGCCGCGCCGCGGGCTGATGGACGAGTTCCGCGCCGCCGGCTTCCCCGGTGAGACGGCCACCGTCCCGTTCAGCGCCGTGTTCGAGGACCGCGCAGTCACATGGTCGGGCAGCGTCGACCTGATCGCGAAGGCCCGCAACACGGCCAGCACCCTCGGCTACGACCAGCGCTACATCTGGCCTGCGTTCCCGCGCCAGACGGTCGACTCCGGCGTTACCAGCGTGGACGTCGCGACCCAGACCGCCCGGACCCTCGCGACCTCCGCGAACACCGTCCGCGCCATCGACGCCGTGACGAACAAGCCCGAGACCGGGTCGACGGTCTCGATCGTCACCACCGCGATGAAGCAGGTCGCCACCGTGCAGTCCGGAATCCCGAACGTGTACCTCGAGTCGCAGGCGATCGCGACGATCGTCGAGCAGGACCTGCGCCTGTCGCTGAACGACGGCCTCGACTCGCTCGTGGTCGCCGCGTTCGCCGCATCGGGCTTCCAGGCGCCCGGCACCGACAACCCGCTCGTGTCCTACCGCAAGGCGATCACCGCGCTGCGCGCCGCCGGCTACAACCCCGACACGCTGGTCCTGACGCCGGCCGCCGACGAGGCGCTCGACGTGATGGTCTCCGGAATCACCGGCGGAACCGCCGACTTCGTGTTCGCTCCGGGCCAGTTCAGCGCGAACACGTTCTTCGGCCTGCAGCGCCGCGTCTCCAAGACGGTCGCCGCAGCGGTCGTCGCTGACTCGCAGGCGTTCGGAACGTTCTACGCCGGCCCCGTCTCGCTCGCCAAGTTCGAAGAGAACGCCGGGAAGACGAACACGTCGCTCGTGCGCCTGGAGACGAACGCCGTGTTCGGCGTCGAGCGCCAGACCGCCGCCGTCCGCATCGCCGCCTCGTAATGCCACGGAAGAACGAGAACGCGAAGCGCCGGCCGAAGTCGACGTCGACCCGCAAGCAGCCGAAGGACACCCAGGTCAAGGACGACCCGGGTGTCTCACGGGTCTCACGGTCTCGCGCGAGCGGGCGTGGAGGTCGCGGGCGGTGACAACGGACCGGATCCCGGACCGGATCCGTTACATGAACGCCAGCGTTCAGTAGATCCGGGAGGTGCGCTAGCGTCCACTGAGTCGGACTGCTCCCGACACCCGACGGCCCGCTTGAACCGTCACTGTCTCGAACGCCGCCCCTCATCGGGCGGCGTTCGTGCGTTCGGAGTCATCCGGGCAATGGTGTAGGTGTTCCCCTTAGTCCCGGCACCGTCAAGCAGTCCGGGAGTCCCACCGAAGGGAGCAGTCCCATGCAGGACCCCCCGCCCGCCCAGGCCGTGGACCCCACGGAGATCGACTGGGCAGTCCTGCGGCTCAAGCCGCCGAGCGAGCACGAACTGAAGCTCGCCCATCGGGTCGGCCTTGACCCGAACATTCTCGTCAAGAGGTTCAGGAAGCAGTACAGCGCCGCCATCGCGGCAGACTCGGCGAAGATCAACGCCATCGTCGGCGACGACGATTCGTGCGGCCCGGTCTACCAGGCGCTGTGGGACTACCTGAACGAGTTCTGCACCGCGCGACACCACGAATGGTGGGCGGAGCCGTTGCAGAACCTCGCCAAGGTGCTCAACCCGGCCGCGAGCATTCGGGACCTTGACGGGATCGAGCGGACGATCCACTCAACGGGCCGCGTCGGGCACACCCTGACCTGGACCCCCGCACGCACGGCCTGCAGCCGCACCGCAACCTCGTGGCCAAGGCGACAGCGCGAGCATCGACCCGCCTCAACCCGCCGCACGAGCAGCTCGTCGACCTCCAGCGGAAGTGATCCCGGGGACCCGGAGGGTCCCAGGGAAGGCGCGCGGCTGTGCGCCTTCCGCCTTGACCTGATCTCGATCGACTGGCCCGAGGCGCTGATCGACGCCGCCTACGCTTTCTCCGTCGAGATCGAGCGGGAGATGGCGCGATGAGCGCAATCGCCCACACCCGCCTCGTGGCCGCGCTCGCGGCTCACGGCAGCACCGGCAACGGCCGGCAGTGGCGCTGCCCGCACCATGAGGACCGCACGCCGTCTTTGACCATCACGGACGCCGCGGATCGGGTGCTCGTCCGTTGCCAGGCCGGCTGCGACACGCTCGACGTCCTCAAGCGGCTCGGCCTCGACTGGCCGGACCTGTTCGACGAGCCGGCGACCGGGAAGGGCTGGACGCGCTCCACGTTGCAGAAGGTCGGCGCGACCACGAACGGGGACGGCCGTGTCACGCTCGGGGCCGTCCGCTACCTGCCCGGCGGCTCGCCGAAGACGCTCGCCGTCAAGGGCGCGCAGCGCGACCTCTGGCCCGATCCCGCCACCGTGGACGGCCCGGTGCTGTTCGTCGTGGAGGGCGAGCCCGACGCCGTGACCGCGACGCAGCTCGGCCTGCCGGCGGTCGCGATCCCTGGCGCCGGGACTTTCGACGCGGCATGGCCGGCGAGGATCGCCGAAGGCCGCGAGCGGGTCGTGATCATCCCGGACGCCGACGACGTCGGGCGCAAGGCGGCGACGAAGTGGGCGGCGGCGGTCGCCGCGCACTGCGCGGACGTTCGCGTGCTGGACCTCGAGCCCGATCGGGACGACGGCCGCGACCTGAGCGACTACGCGGCCGACGCGGTCACGGACGTCGACCGCGCGGAGCTTCGGCGCTGCATCATGGGCGCCGTCGAGTCGATCAAGCGTTACAACGTCGACCGCGTCACGGGGCCGATCGAGGGGGTGGGCCAGGTGGGCCACGCGGTAGAGGATGGCCTGGCTGGCCCGCCCTCGCCTGACCGCTACCGCGGACGGATCATCGACGTGCGCGAGGCGCTCGCCGAGCCGGACACTCCACTGCCGTGGCGCTGCGACGGCTTCGCCGCGGACGGCTACCTGACGGTCATCGCTGGCCGCGGCGGCGAGGGCAAGAGCTGGCTCACGCTCTCGCTCGCGTGCGGCGTGGCCCGCGGGGCGAACGTCGCGGGCATCGAGTGCGTCCAGGGCCGGGCGCTCATCTTCGACGCCGAGAACGGTCGGCGGCTCATCGCTCGCCGGCTGCGCGCCGCTCAGGTCGGTCCGCAGCTCGCGGTGCAGCCCGTCGACGCAGGCGGGCTGCACGTCATCCGCGATATCGGCTGGTTCCGCGATGTGATCGAGCGCGAGGCGGCGAACCTCGTCGTCTTCGACTCGCTGCGGGTACTGTCGTCGGGCGCGAAGGAGAACGACTCCGACGTAATGGAGCCGATCATGACCGCGCTGAAGCAGCTCGCGCGCGAGACGGGTGCCGCGATCGTGCTGGTACATCACCGCGGGCGGAGCGAGTTCAGCGACTTCCGCGGGTCGAGCGTGATCCTCGACCAGACGGATCTGCTGTTCACGCTCGGACGGGTGGCGGCTGACCCCGACGGACGCCACCGACGCAAGATCGCCACGGTCAAGTGCCGGATCGACGAGGAGCCGGCGCCGCGCTGGGTCAGCATCAACGCCGACCGGGCGCGCGCGCTCGTGACCATCGACGTCGCGGAGCCCTTCGAGGGCGGCGAGCAGGAGCGTCCGCGTGACGGGCTCCGTGACGAGGTGCTCGAGGTGCTCGGCGGCATCCCGCGTTCCGCGCGGAGCGTCGCCAAGGCCGTCGGTCGGCGCGAGGACGACAGCACTGTCAAGCGCGTCCTGGCCGACCTCGCCGGCGACGGCCTCGCGGAGAAGCGCGACGGCGGCTGGGTCCGCGCCGTACCCGGGACGGTCGCGTGATGGCGTCCCGATCGGAGACACGCTGCAGCCACGGGCCGAAGGTTCGCTTCCGGAGCCCCGCCAAGGCCCGGCAGGCGATGCGGAAGCACCGCCACAGCCCCGAGAAGCTCTACGTCTACCGGTGCCCGAATTGCCGCGGGTGGCACATCACCAGCGTGCCCCAGCCGAAGGGCGGTGGGTCATGAACGGCCAGCTCCTCACCGCCGAGCAGCTCGCCACGCGTTGGCAGGTGCCCGAGAGCCAGGTGTACCGCCTCGCGCGCGACGGCCGGATCCCGACTGTGGAGCTCGGCCGCTACCGCCGTTGGAGCCTTGAGGCGATCGAGGCATACGAGATGTCCTTCACCACCACCACCACCGAGCCCAAGGAGGCCGCACGATGACCGACGACAAGCACAACGAAGACGAACAGCTCAAGGCCGAGGAGCAGCTCTACAAGGCGGCGCTCGACACCCCCGTCACCCGCCAGGCGACCGACTGGCTCGCGATCGCGTACCTGGTCGACCGCGTCACGAACAGCAACGTGGAGGCCGCCAAGACCGTGATCCACAAGCCGGCCGCGCTCGACGTCGCCCGCCGCGAGTTCGACGACCTCAACGACGAGGAGCGGCACGCGCTGCTCCGGGTCGTCGGCGTCCACTGGGCCGCAGTAGTCAGCGAGGCGGTCCGTCGCCTCCGGCACGCCGCGGGCGTCCTGAAGATCGACCCGGACACGATCGACCCGGAACACGTTGCGCTGACGGCCGCGATGCTGCTCGGCGAGCAGCCGCCCGACGTTGACCTCGACGCGGCCGCCTAGGGGGAGTAGCGTTGCCCTCTCACAAGAAGCGGCCCGGCGGCGCTGGAACCGCCCCGGGCCATGGCAACACGAAACGAGGTCGTGATGCAGCACAAGGCTAACCCTCGCCGCGCCTACGGGACCGGCTCGGTCTACACGCGCGGCAGCAAGTGGTACGGGCGGTGGTACACGCCGCATGGACGCCGCCTGACGCGCGTCCTCGGGCCCATTCGCCCGCCCGGCGCCCGCGACGGGCTCACCCGACCTCAGGCCGAGCGCGAGCTGCGTCACCGCATCGAGGCCGAGACCATCACGCCCACGGCCGTCGCGCGGCTCACCGTCCGTGGCGCTGGCGAGCGGCTCATTGCCCACCTGACGGGCATGGGCCGCAAGCGATCCACCCTCGAGGGCTACGAGTCCTACCTGCGCGTCCACCTCGCCCCATACTTCGGCGAGCGCGCGCTCGACAGCATCCAGCGCAGCGACGTCGAGGCCTTCATCGCCGACCGCCGCCGCGGCGGCCAGTCCGTCAAGAGCACGCTGAACTACGTTGGCCTGCTGCACGGCATCTATGAGCACGCCATCGAGCGGGGCTGGACGAGCGGCAACCCGTGCAAGTTCAGGAAGCCGAGGGCCACCGACACCGACCCGGACATCCGGTTCCTCGACGAGGCCGAGCTTGACGCCCTGCTCGCTGCTGTTCCCGACGATGACCTCGGCCGCGTCGAACGGGTGATGTACCTGTGCGCCGCGATGACCGGGATGAGGCAGGGGGAGCTGCTAGCGCTCCGGTGGCAGGACGTGGACTGGCCCGCCCGTCGTATCCGTGTCCGACGCAACCTCGTACGCGGCGAGTACGGGACGCCCAAGAGCAAGCGCTCATCGCGAAGCGTCCCGCTCGCCGACGTGCTCGGCGGCGCGCTTGACCGCCATCACCAGGCGACCGCGTACAACGCCGACGCCGACCTCGTGTTCGCACACCCGCACACCGGCAAGCCCATCGACCGCAGCCGCCTGCTCAAGCGCTTCAAGGCTGCGCTCCGGGCCGCAGGCGTCCGAGACCTCCGCTTCCATGACTTGCGCCACACCTTCGGCACACGCATGGCCGCGGCAGGCGTGCCGATGCGCACCCTGCAGGAATGGCTCGGGCACCGCGACTTCAAGACCACGCTCATCTACGCGGACTACCTGCCCGGCGAGCGGGAGGCCGACCTCGTCGACCTCGCCTTCGCACGGCCTGCGCCCAATCCTGCGCCTAAACTGAGCGAAACTCAGAGCAACTGAGAGAAGCGAAACGGCTCAACGATGCGGCACCACACCTGAGCGCCACCCGCTCCTACGGGTTGTGGTCCAGGCGGTCGCGGGTTCGAGTCCCGTCGCTCACCCTCACAGAATCCCCGCCCTGGCGGGGATTCTCTCGTTGGTGCTCGGCGTTTGGCCGGCGCATCGGATCATCGTGAGCGGACTGCTGGCCCAATGTCGGGTCCAAATGGATTGGTATCGGCCGCGATCATGGGCTCTACACGGCCTTCGGAACGGGCCGTGTGGACTGCATGGTGGCGTGTTGCATGGACGGAATCGCGTCGCGCATGTGGCGATCGAAGGCGTCGCCGAACTGGCGACGGTCGCGGCGCTGTACCACGAGCGCGTAGATCGAGAGCGTGAGCTTGGGGTCGCGGTGTCCGACTTGGGCCTGGACGTAGGGGATGTCGGCGCCGGCGCTGAGCATGAGGCTGATGTAGGTCCGTCGTAGCGTGTGGGGCGTGACGTGGACGCCGATCGGCGGCAGGCCTCGGCGCTCGCGGAGTTGCTGTGCACGTCGCAGCGCGGGAGCGAGGACGCGCTGGCGGATGTTGTCCTTGTCGCGCCGGTTGCCGGTGCGGGTTGGGAACGCCGGCGCGGTCGGCGGGTCGCCCGCGCGTGTGGCGATGTAGGCGCGCAGCTCAGACGCGAGCCGATCGGTGACGTCGACGCTGCGGACGCCAGCCTCGGTCTTGGCGTCCTTGACGCGGATCTTGCGGTGGGTGAGATCGATGTCGCCGAGATCGAGCTCGGCCGCTTCGGAGACCCGCAGTCCGGCGCATCCGAGCGTGGCAATCAGCGCGCGGCGTCCGGGGTCGGCGACGCCGATGCGCGGGGGCTGGTTGGCGCGTTGGTAGCGATAGATCGCGGTCGACTCGGCGATGTCCATCCTCTTCGCGATCGCCGCCCAGCTGAGGCGATGCTCGTCACGCAGCTCTCTCACGGCCCGGAACCGATCGGCCATGTCGGTCGAGCCGGCTCGGCCGGTCAGGTCGCCGGCGCCCTCGATGAGCGACTCCAGTTCGTCAGCCTCGAGGATGTCGCCTTTGCTTCGGCGTGTGCGCAGGCGATCGACGCTGGCGGCGGGGTTGCTCGGGATGAGATCGCGGCGCACTGCGTTCTCGAGGATGGCGGTCAGGAGGATCAGCAGCTTGTTGATCGAGCCGCTGCTGAGCGTTCGCCTGGGCCGTCCGCGGCGATCGCGCAGGACCTCTCCTGCTTGGCGTGCGGCCAGGATGTGCGCGCGCTCTTCGAGCTTGTGCTCCTTGAACGCCTCGATGGTCTCCGTGCCGATGTCATTGAGCCGGTAGGCGCCGAGGAGGGGAAGGATGTGGGTGCCGAGCTGCCAGAGGTAGTCCTGCTTGGTCTTCTCGGCGATCCCGTCGGCGATGCGGCGCTTGAGCCACAGAGATGCGAACTCGTGGAGTGTCGGATGCGCGCTCTTGGTCCCAGCGGGTCGGGGAGGTGTCCAGATGCCGGCCCGGATCTTCGCCTGCACGTTCTCGAGCTCGAGCTCGGCTCGCGGTCGGCTCCACCCCTCGGCCTCGGTTCCGAGTCGGACGGTGTGGCGCGTCGCGTTGACGCGCAGGCGCAGTGAATAGGTCGTAAGACCATCGCGGCGCGTATGGGTGCGGATCTGGCCCGTGGCAGGGCGGCCCCGGCTGGACAATCTCAGCCTCCTCTCGGCTGATCGTGGTCGTGAGGACGTCCCGCTCGCCGTGGAACTTCGGTGGCGGTCTCCTGAGTGGATTATCTCAGATGGCCGAGGCGGCGACCTCGGGCGCCGGCGTGTCGATGATGGTGTGAACGGTGGTCTGGCGCTCGACGGCGAGCGCGAGCT
>JBBQLH010000009.1:0-62494 GCA_038327685.1 Solirubrobacterales bacterium | reverse complement strand
CGCATGTCGTCGCCCGCCTGGATTCCCAGAGCAGCGCCAGCGCCGGCAAGGAGATCGAGATGGTCCTCGACGTCTCCCAGATCAAGCTGTTTGACCCCAACGGCGGCCGCAGCCTCACCGCCGACCAACCACGCGAGGCCGCGGCCGCCTCCGAGAACGGGGGATGACGCTCAGGGCATGAGACGCTGCCTGGCGGCCGCGGCCGCGGCCCGCGCCGCGTCGCGCACCACGCGGGCCGTCGGGTGGGCGCCTGTGAGCGTCAGCCGGGTCCGCGTCGGAGCCGGGCAGCACCTCGAGGTCGGCCAGCGGATGACCTGCGGTTGCTCGCTCGCGTCGCGCCCCGGATCGCGCAGCTCCAGCGGCTTCCCGTCCGCGGTGGCCACCCAGAGCGTCCAGACGGGCCGGCCGGCGTTGGGCTTCAGCGAGATCGCCCACGCCTGCGTGCCGTTTGTGGACCTCCGGCCCGATGACAACCATATGGCCGTCCTGGAGCAGCATCCCCCGATGTAGGCTGACGCCGCAGGGGACCCATGGCATTCGACCTGGTCATCGACATCCAGAACACGCCCGGGGCGCTGGCGCAGGTGGCGGCCGCGATCAGCGATGCCGGCGTGAACATCGCGGCGGCCACGTGCATCGGCCCGGGCGAGCGGGCTGAGCTCCACGTCCTCGTCCCGCACGCCGAGGCCGCGAAGCATTCGCTGGCGATCTCCCATCTCGCAGTCACGCGCGAGCGCGAGGTCGTCGTGGTCGACGTCGAGGACCGCCCCGGCGTGCTGGCGGACCTCACTCGCAGGATCGCCCGGGCCGGCGTCGACCTCGATCTCGTCTACGTCGCCACGCGCAATCGCGTGGTCTTCGGCGCGCCCGACCTCGCCGCTCTCCGAGCCGCGCTATCAGCGGCGTGAACTCGATCGTCGCGCTGCTCGGACCGCCGGGCAGCGGTAAGGGAACCCAGGCCGCGCGCCTCCAGGACGAGCTCGGATTCGTGGCGCTCGCCACGGGCGACCTGCTGCGCGAGGCGCGAGCGGCGGGCACCGAGCTCGGGCGCCGCGCCTCGGAGTACATGGACCGCGGCGAGCTCGTGCCCGACGACGTGATCGTCGCGATGATCCGCGAGGAGCTCGCGGACCTCGACGACAAGCCGGTCCTGCTCGACGGCTTTCCACGCACCGTCGCGCAGGCCGACGCGCTCGCCGGCGCGCTGGAGGATCGCTCACGCGAGCTGGCCGCCGTGATGCTCGTCGACGTGCCCGACGAGGTCGTGGTGGAGCGGATCAGCGGCCGCCACGACGACCGCGGCGACGACGACCCCGACACGGTCCGGGAGCGGCTGCAGGTCTATCACCGCGAGACGGAGCCGCTCGTCGACCACTACGACGAGCGCGGGCTGCTGCGGCGCGTGGACGGCGCGCAGGATCCAGACGAGGTCGCGGCCGCGATCCGCGCGGCGCTCGAGTAGTCAGCAGATGGCGACCGGGCGCACCATCGACCCGGTCCAGCAGCCATTCCGCCTCCGCCTTGTGCCGGGCGTAGAACGAGCTGGGCACGCCGCCGTTCGGCCACGACTCATCGACGCGGCGATCCTCCGGCCGGGCGAATAGACGCCGATCGACGAAGCGTGGACGAGCACCTTCGCGCCCGCCTGGACCGTCGCCTCGAACACGCGCCTGGGTGACTCCACCCCGCCGGCCGCCGCGCGACCCGCGCGGGTCCGCGGCCAGCGCGCGCACGACGCTGGTCCCCACGTTCCCGGTCGCGCCGGTGACGACAACGCGCATGCCGCCGAGGCTGCCCAGGCGCGTCGCGCTCTAGTCAGCCCGCGGTCGCCGTCAGGACCTCGAGGCGCGCCCGGATCGCCGTCGCGACGTCCGCGAGGTCGATCTGAGCCAGGAACGACTCGTGCCGTTCGTCCGGTTCGAGTGCTCGCAGCGCCTGCCGGTAGGCCCGTCGGGCGGCCGGGAGGTCGCCGAGCGCCTCGTGGGCGCCGCCGAGCTTGAACGCCGCGAGCCCGAACTGCGGCTCCACGTAGAGCGCCCGGCGCAGCGAGCTCACCGCAGCGGCGGGATCGTCGCTCTCGAGCTCCGCGAGACCCTGCCGGAAGTACTCGGCCGCGTCGAGCGGGTCTTCGCTCGGGGCGGCCGGCAACCGGCCCAGGGGGCGCCGCAGCCCGGCCACCGGCGACTGTGCCCGGGCCGCCGGCGCGACGGCGGGAGCGGCGGCGGTCGCCATGCGGCTCGCGCTCGCGCACAGCACGTCCGCCGCCCCGAGGACGAGCGACCCAGTGCCGGCGCGCGCGCGCTCGAAGGACTCGAGCACCTGCGCGACGGTCTCGCCGTCGAAGTAGATGAGCACGTTACGGCAGAGGATCAGGTCGAAGGGCGCCTCCCCGAGCGGCGGGAACGGGTCGCGGATCAGGTTGTGCGGTGCGAACGTGACCAGGGCCCGCAGCTCGTCGCCCACGATCAGGTCGCCGGCCTCCTGGCGCAGGTAACGCCGCCGCGTCGCCGCGTCGAGGTCGCGGACCGAGCGGGAGCGGTAGCTGCCGCGGCGGGCGCGGGCAAGGGCGCCGGCCGAGATGTCGGTGGCGAGGATGCTCACCGGCGGCGGGGCCGGCGCGAAGTCCTGGCAGGCCAGCAGCGCGAGGCTGTAGGCCTCCTCACCGGTTGCGCACGCCGCGGTCCAGACCCGCACGCGCTCTGCCCCGCGGGCGCGCGCCTCCGCGACCAGCCTCCGCCAGTCGATGCCCGCGAGCTGGCTACGGTCGCGGAGGAACGACGTCTCCTTGACGGTGACCTCCTCGATCAGCCGTGTCAGGGCCTCCCTGCGCTGGAGCGGATCGGCGACCCGGCGCAGGAACGCGTCCGGCCCGGCTCCGGCTTCCACGCGCTCGAGCGCGGCGAGAAGGAACGAGTGCTGGCGCTCCGCGAGCCGGATGCCGGTCTCGCGGTGAACGAGGGCGGCGACCTGGCCGAGCGCGACGGTCACGACGCGAGGCTCACGGGGCGCAGCGTCCGCAGCCGCCGGCCGATCGGGGCGGGCCCGAGGACGAGCTCGACCCCGCACTCCGCGGCCGCCTTGGGCATGCCGAAGACCGCGGAGCTGGCTTCGTCCTGGGCGATCGTGAGCCCTCCTGCGCGTTTGACCTCCGCGAGCCCGCCGGCGCCGTCGCGTCCCATGCCGGTGAGCACGACCGCCACGGCGTCCGCACCGGCGCCCGCCGCGACGCTGCGCAGCAGGACGTCCGCGGACGGCCGGTGGAGCCCTGCGTCGCCGTGGGCGTCGAGCACGAGCCGGTTGGCGCGGTCGAGCGTCAGATGGGCGCCATCTGGTGCCACCCAGATCCCCGCCGCGACGGGACCCGGGCGCGCGAGCCGGACGGGCAGCGGCACCTGGTCGTCGAGCCACTCCGCGAAGCCCGTGATGAAGCCGGGGCCGATGTGCTGCACGACGAGGATCGGGATCGTGAACGTCGCCGGGACCTCGGCGAGCACCGCGGCAAGTGCGTGCGGGCCGCCCGCGGAGGCGCAGATGCCGATGACCGAAGCGCCGCGCGGTGGGGTCGGCCCGTCCGCCGAGCGTCGCCGCCGGTTGATGCCCCCGCGGGGGTGATGGAGGACCCGGACGCCGCTGAGCATCTTCACGCGCTTGCGGAACGCCTCCGCGTCCACGCCGTTGGGATCGCGCAGGTCCAGCGCGTCCTTGGAGAGCACCTCGAGCGCGCCGGCCGCGAGCGATGCGAGCGCCTTGTCGGATCCGCGCTCCACGCCGGCGAGGACGAGGATCGGGACCGGTCGGTTGCTCATGATCTCCTCGATCGCGTCCCCGCCGGACATCCCGGGCAGCTCGAGGTCCATCGTCACGAGGTGCGGCTTGGGCTCGACCTGCGCCAGCCGGGCGATCGTCTCCTCCGCGCCCGTGCACACCCCGACCACCTCGATCTCGGGGTCGCGCCTCAGCAACCGCGACAGGCCCGTTGCATACGTGACCGAGCCGTCGCAGATGAGCACGCGGCGGACCTCTCCACCGACGGCGGCGCTCACCGTCATCTCCCGACGAGCCGTTCGACCGTTTCGAGCAGATCGTGCTGGTCGAAGCTCTGCTTGACGATGTAGGCGTCGGCGCCCGCGTCGATCCCGCGCTGGCGGTGCTCGTCGTCCCCGAGCGACGTGACGATCACGACGGGAAGTGCTGAGCGGGTGGCATGGGCACGGATCGCGCGCGTCAGCTCGATGCCGTCCATCTCCGGCATCTCGACGTCGCTGACCACGAGGTCGAACGGCGCATCGCCATCGATGTGCGCGAGCGCGTCGCGGCCGTTCGCTGCTGTCTGCACGCGGTAGCCGGCCGCCTCGAGGATGCTGCGCTGGAGCTCGCGGATCGTCAGCGAGTCCTCGACGACCAGGATCCTCGGCACGCTTGGCTCGGCGGCGGATACGACCGGGGCGGCGACGGCGCCGCTCCGCTCGGTGGAGGCGCGCACGAGCACCGCCGGGTCGACGAGCAGCGCGATCCGGCCGTCGCCCAGGATCGCGGCTCCGAGGTAGATGGACAGCGAGGAGAGCAGCGGCCCGAGCGACTTGACCACGACCTCCTCCTTGCCGAGCAGGCCGTCACAGGTCACGGCGACGCGCCTTCCCGATGCGGTGAGGACCACGACGGGGGCGTGCGCGGGCGCCTCGGCCGACTCGCCCAACAGGGCCGCGAGATCGGCGAGCAGGATCGAATTGCCGCGCAGCTCGATCGAGGGCCGCCCCGCGAGCGACAGCGTCTCGCCGAGCGACAGGACCTCCTCGACACTCGCGAGCGGGAATCCGTAGAGGTTGCCGGCCCGCTCGACGAGCAGCACCTCGATCAGCGCGAGCGCGAGCGGGAGCCGCAGGATCACGTCCATACCGCTCCCCGGCTCGCTGCGCACCTCGATGCTGCCCCCGAAGGCCTCGACCTGCTCCTTGACCGCGTCGAGCCCCACGCCGCGGCCGGAGATGCCGGTGACCTCGCGCGCCGTCGAGAAGCCGGGCTGCGTCAGCACCTCGGTGAGCGAGCCCGTCCTGCGCGCTTCCGCGAGCGTCTCCTCGGAGATGCCGCGCCCGTCGTCGGCGACCGTGATCTCGACCATCCCGCCGCGCTGCTCGGCTCGCAGCTCGACGCGGCCGCGCGCGGGCTTGCCCCGCCGCGCGCGCTCCTGGGGCGTCTCGATCCCGTGGGCGATCGCGTTGCGGATCATGTGGATCAGCGGGTCGGGGAGACCCTCGAGGATGGCCCGGTCGAGCTCCGTCTCGGCTCCCACGACGACGAGCTCGACCTCCCGGCCGGACTCGGCGGCGAGGTCGCGCACGACGCGCGGCAGCGGCGTGACGATCGACGCCAGCGGGAGTGTCCGCATGCCGATCGCGGCGCCCTTGAGCTCGTCGAGCAGGCGCTCGCCGAAGTCGAGCTCGTCCGAGACCGGGCCGTGGCCGCCGCGGCCGGCCTGCGCGCCGAGCTCGTGCTCGAGGCGCCGGCGATGGAGGACGGTCTCACCGACGAGGTCCAGCAGGCTGTCGATCTTCTCGGCGGGGACCCGGATCGAGCGGCTCTCGGCCGGCGCGGCCTGGCCGGCGGCCGGCGGCGCGGGGCTGTGTGCCTCGACCGCCGGATCGGCGGCGGCGACCTGCGCCGCACCCAGCTCCGCGATCAGCGCGTCGTTCGGCTCGCCATCGCCCTCGACGTGCCGGCGCAGCGAATCGGACCCGCGAAGCAGGGGATCGATGAGCGCGCCGGGCAGCGCGCCGTCGTGGCGCGCGCCGGCAAGCAGGTCCTCCATGACGTGGGCGAGGGCGCCGATCTCGTCGAGCCCGACCATGCCCGCGGCGCCCTTGATCGTGTGGACGTCGCGGAACAGCGAGTCGACCGCGTCGACCGCGGCGCTGCCGTTCTCGAGCGCCAGCAGCGTGTCGACGATCCGGTCGAGGCGCCCGCGTGCCTCGTCGCGGAAGATCTCGAGGAACTCGGTGTCGACCACGCTCATGCCGCGACCCCTGCCAGCGAGCCGAACAGGCGCGCGACGTCGATGATCCCGACAAGCTGCCCGTCCTCGAGGACCGCGCCGCTCAGGTGCTCGGCCCCGGTCTCCTCGGCCACGCCGTCCAGCGCACCGACGTCGGTGACCTCGTCCACCGCGAGTCCGGCCAGCCGGCCGTCGCACTCGGCGACCACGACGCGCGACGACCCGTCGTCACCGGTGATCGCGAGCACCCGCGCGAGGTCGAAGACCGGCAGCACCTGGCCGCGCAGGTTGCGGACGCCCAGCACCGCGGCTCCGGCGCCCGGCACCGCGCTCAGCCGGCCCCGCTCGGCAACCTCGAGCACGTTCTCGATCGGCACGGCATAGCGCTCGCGGCCGACCCGCAGCCGCACGTGCACGCCGTTCATCGGCCCGACGGCTGGAGGAGCTCGGCGGCGCTGCCGTCTCCGTCCCGAGCGCCCGCCTGCAACGAGCGCTCGAGCTCGGCGACGAGCTCGTCGACGCGCCGGGAGGTGACGGCCCGCTGCGTCTGCTCGGCGGCCGACTGATCGGCCGAGGCCCGGATCTGCACGATCGCGGTCGCGACCTGGTCGGCGGCCGACTTCTGCTGCTGCGTCGCGAGGATCGACTCGTCGAGCATGGTCGCCGTCGAGGCCATCAGCTCGCCGACCTCGCGCGCCTGGCGCGTGCCCTGCTCGGTGGCCATGATCGTCGAGTTCGTCTCGTCCTGGACCGAGGCGATGATCTGCCGGATCGACTCCGTCGAGTCGATCGAGCGCTCGGCCAGCTTGCGCACCTCGGCGGCGACGACCGCGAACCCGCGCCCGGCCTCGCCGGCGCGCGCCGCCTCGATCGCCGCGTTGAGCGCGAGCAGGTTGGTCTGCTCGGCGATCGCATTGATGAGCTCGAGGATCTCGCCGATCTTCTGACTGCGCTCGCCGAGCGAGAGCGAGCGCTCGGCGATCGTCTCGACCTTCTCCTGCATGTCGCGCATCGTGTCGCCGGTCTGCTCGGCGGCGCCCGCGACCGCACGGGCGTTGTCGGCGATCGACGTCGCCGTCACCGCGAACTCCTCGATCGTCGCGGAGGTCTCGGTGATCGCGGCCGACTGCTCAGCCGTCGTGGCCTCCGCCTCCTGGGCGGCGGTCCGCAGCTCCTGGGCGACCTCTCCGAGCGCGCCGATCGACGACCGCGTCTGCACGACCAGCGCGGCGAGGCGCGCCTCGCGGATGGTGGTTCGGCGGATCAGCCGCATCGCGACGAACGCGAAGCCGGCGACTCCGCCGATGGCGAGCAGGCCGCCGAGCAGGGCGGCGATCAGTGCCTGGCCCTTCGCGGCGGCAGCGGCACTGCGGCCGGCCGCGACCTGGCTCGCCCGGAGCTTCTGGAGCCGGTCGATCGGCCCGGTGACCGTGGTCTCGAGCTCGTTGAGCTTGCGGAGTGCCTCGACGGGCTTGGTTCGCACCGCGAGGAACGCCTTGACGTAGGCGTCGTTGCCCGTGGTCGCCTTCGCGACGAGGCCCTTCTCTCCGCTCTGGTGGGCGCCGGCGATGAGCTCGCGCTCGACGCGCCCGAACTCCCCGCGCATCGCTTCGACCTCGGACAGCAGCTCGGGGTGACGAATGAGGAGGTACTCGTTCATCGCCTCGCGCTGGTTCCAGAACGCGGTGGCCGCCCGCTGCGCTCGATACTCCTCGGAGGTCGACGCCTGCGCCGCGTCGGACTCACTCAGGGCGTGGTCGTAGCGCCAGATCGTGACGCCGACGGCGGCGGCGAGCAGCACGAGCAGCACGACGATCGCGAGCGCGATCCTGGCGACGGGGCTATTGGTGTTGGCTCGGAGCATGCGGCACCTCTCACGGCGGACGGGGTGGACGCGCGAGGACGTCCTTTTAGACAACATCTCTCCATCGACCATCCGGGGAGCGTGCATGAGCGCGGCGCGGTCAAGGCCCTGCGGGAGGGCGTCGATAGGACCCCATGACACGCGACGACCAGACCTCGCTCGTCCTCGTCGCCGACGACGACGGCGTCACGCGGGCGATCGTCTCCTCGTGGCTCAAGGGCGCGGGCTACGCGGTCATCGCCGCGGCCGACGGTGACCAGGCGCTCCAGCTCGCGCGCGAGCAGCAGCCCGACCTGCTGCTCGTCGACGTGACGATGCCGGGGCGCGACGGATATGAGGTCTGCCGGGCGATCCAGGCCGAGAGCGCGACGCCGCCGCCGGTCATCTTCCTGACTGCCCACGCACAGACCGACGCGCGCGTCGCCGGGCTCGACGCCGGCGCCGTCGACTACATCGTCAAGCCGTTCGCGAACGAGGAGCTCGTGGCGCGCGTGCGCGCCGCACTGCGCACGAAGGCGGTGCACGACGGGCTCGCCGACCGCGCCGCGCGCGACGGCCTGACCGGCCTGTTCAACCGCCGCGAGCTCGACGCCCGTGCCGAGCAGGCGGTCGCGCTGGCGAACCGCCACGGACGACCGTTCTCGTGCCTGCTCCTCGATCTCGACCACTTCAAGCAGATCAACGACACCCACGGTCACGCCGCCGGCGACACGGTCCTCCGCGAAGCGGCGCATCGGATCTACGACGCCTCGCGAGTCTCCGACATCGTCAGTCGCTACGGCGGCGAGGAGTTCGTCGTCCTGCTGCCCGAGACCACCGGCGAGGACGCCGTGGCGGCGGCCGACAAGCTGCGCGGGCTGCTCGCCGGCAGCCCGGTCGCCGTCGGGACGACCTGCATCTCCATCCGCGCGAGCATCGGCGTGGCTTCATGGAGCGACGGGATGCGGACGCCCGGGGACCTCTACGCCGCTGCAGACGAGGCGCTCTACCGCGCCAAGGAGCTGGGCCGCGACCGCACCGAGCTGCACGACCCGCTCAGGTCTCTCAGCGCGTAGGCGATCGCGTCCGCCGACCGGCGGAGGTGATAATCGCTGGATGACCGACGCCGCGCCGCGGGTCAAGCTGGTGAGCGCGGCCGAGGCCGAGCAGGTCACCGAGCTGTTTGCGCTCGCGTTCTATCTCGAGTCCAGCAATCGAGCCAACGACCGCCGCTACGAGCGCCTGGGCTTCATGCAGGTCGGCACGTTCGCGGCACCCGGTGGGGAGCCGACCGCCGCCTGCATGTGGCGTGAACCGCGTCAGCGCACGCCGTAGTCACGCAGCCCGTGCTCGAGCTGGTCGTAGGCGCGTCGCGCCTGCTCCCGCAGGTCGGCGGCCAGCGTGCGCTGGTCCTCCCCGGCGATGAGGCGGCTGAAGGCCGCACGGAACACGAGGCGGTTCGTCCACGCGAGCGACCGCGCGACGACGGCGGGGACGAGATCGTCGGGGGCGCTGCCCGTCTCCTCCGCGATCAGCGGCGTCAGCAGCGCGGCCTCGCGCTCCCAGCCCAGGAAAAGCCGCTCGCGCAGGACGGAGCTCCCACCCACGAGCCGCGGGATCGCGACGATCGCCTCGTCGGGCCCGAGCTCGACGCGGTCGATGAGCTCGAGCGTCTGGCGGCGGAAGGGCTCCACCAGCGAGGTCCCGGGCGGGCGCGTCCGGATCGCGTGGACGAGCGCCTGGCCGCGGGCCTTGCCCTCGTTGAAGACGAGGTCCTCCTTCGCCGGGAAGTAGTTGAAGACCGTCTTCTCGGAGACGCCGGAGGCGCGCGCGACGTCGGCCACCGTGACCGAGTCGTAGCCCTCTTCGACGAACAGCGCCATCGCCGCCCGCGCGATCGTCTCGCGGGTCGCCCGCTTCTTGCGCTCGCGCAGTCCTTCCTCTTGAACTTCCATCCGCTGTAATGTTACGGTCACAGTATGAATCTCGCAATCCAGGTTGACGGGCTGGCGAAGTCCTTCGGGGACATCGAGGCCGTGCGCGGCGTCAGCTTCGAGGTCGCGCGCGGCGAGGTCTTCGGCTTCCTCGGGCCCAACGGCGCCGGCAAGACGACGACGATCAACATGCTGTGCACGCTCGCACGGCCGAGCGGCGGCAGCGCGCTCGTCGCCGGCCACGACGTCGTCCGCGAGCGTGACGACGTCCGGCGCAACATCGGCCTCGTCTTCCAGGACCCGACGCTCGACGGCTACCTGACCGCCACGCAGAACCTGCAGTTGCACGCCGAGCTCTACGGCGTCCAGTCGCGGCTGATCAAGCCGCGCATGCAGCAGGTGCTGGAGATGGTGGATCTGTGGGATCGCCGCGACGGTGTGGTCTCGACGTTCTCCGGCGGCATGCGCCGGCGGCTGGAGATCGCCCGCGGGCTCATGCACTCGCCGCGCGTGCTGTTCCTCGACGAGCCGACGATCGGGCTCGACCCGCAGACGCGCAGCTCGATCTGGCGCTACATCCGCGAGCTGCAGGAGGCGGAGGAGATCACGATCTTCATGACCACGCACTACATGGACGAGGCCGAGTTCTGCGACCGCATCGCGATCATGGACCGCGGCGAGATCGTCGTCCTCGACACTCCGGAGGCGCTGAAGGCGAGCGTCGGCGCCGACCGCGTGCGCATCCAGACCGAGGACGACGCGGCCGCGATCGCCGCGCTGGCCGAGCACTTCGACGTCGAGGCCGCGGTGTCGGAGGGCGCGGTGACGTTCTTCGTGACGGCGGGCGAGGAGTTCGTCCCCCGCCTGTTCGCCGAGCTCGGGGTGGCGATCCGCTCGGTGAGCGTGTCGCGGCCGACGCTCGACGACGTCTTCATGAACTACACGGGCTCGACGATCCGCGACGCCGAGGAGGACCAGTCGGCGACGCGCAACCGGATCATGATGCAGGTCATGACGGGCGGCGGCCGGCGATGAGCGCCGTGGCCGAGGTCATCCGCGTCAGCGTCCCGCGGCGGAGCTGGCGCAGCGAGCTGCGCGCGATCAAGATCGTCTGGAAGCGCGAGCTCGTGCGCTTCCGCGCCGACCGCCTGCGGATCCTCACCTCGCTCGTGCAGCCGCTCCTGTTCCTGTTCGTGCTCGGCGCGGGGCTGAACCAGCTGTCGAGCGCCGGCACCCACGGCGTCGACCTCGAGACGTTCATCTACCCGGGCATCCTCTGCATCGCCGTCATGTTCACCGCGATGTTCTCGGCCGCGTCGATCGTCTGGGACCGCGAGTTCGGCTTCCTGCGCGAGATGATGGTGGCGCCGGTCCGGCGCAGCTCGATCATCATCGGCAAGTGCCTCGGGGGCGCGACGGTCGCGGGCTTCCAGGGCGTGATCGTGATCGCGCTCGCCGGCGCGGTCCACGTGCCCTACGACCCGGTGCTGCTCCTGGGCATCTTCGCGCTGCAACTGCTGCTGGCGTTCAGCATCACCGCGTTCGGCGTGATGGTCGCCGTCCGCATCAAGCAGATGCAGTCGTTCATGGGCGTCATGCAGATGATCGTGATGCCGATGTTCTTCCTGTCGGGCGCGCTCTACCCCGTCTCCGGGCTGCCGGCCTGGCTGGCCGTCCTCAACCGCATCGACCCGCTGACCTACGCCGTTGACCCGATGCGACGGCTCGTCTTCAACCATCTCGATATCAGCGCCGCGGCCAGCCGCGCACTCGACCCGGGCGTGACGTGGTGGGGCTGGCGACTGCCCGGGTTGCTCGAGGCCGCGGTCGTCCTCGCGCTCGGTCTGGTCATGCTCGCGATCGCGATCTGGGAGTTCAACGCGACGGAGTAGCGCGCGCCCTGGTGCAGACCCGGCTAGATCGCTCGTCGGGTTCTCGCCCTTCGCCTCGCGCGCGAACCCACCCGGAGGATGAGAGAGAAGGCCGCAATGTCGGCCCCGACCACTCCGCTCACGGGCGATGCGCTGCTCGTGGCCGTAACCGACGCAATGGTCGCGTTGCATGAGCACTACCACCACCGCGCGCCCGTGACCGCCAAGACCACGATGCTCGGCGACGACCTGCTCGCCTCCGTCCTCGGCGGCGTCTACACCGACGTCGAGAAGACCATGATCGAACTGCAACGCACCACGATCGTCCAGGAAACCCGCAACGCGTTCCAGAACGCCATGCAACACACTCGCTGTCTCACGCCCCGGTGCCGACCGCGGGCCGCGTCGCGCGCTCCCCGGGCGCGCGCTAGTCCTCCAGCACGTCGATCACCTCGTACACCCCGGAGACGGGCTGGTTCTCGACGAACGTGAGAGGCGATCCACGCGCTGGTTCTCCTGCGCGTCGGCTTCGCCGCGCCAGCGGTGGTAGTCCTCCTGCGTCATGTCGAACTCACCGAAGGAGATGACCTCGTCCTCGTCGCGGATGTTGCGCGCGTGGTAGGCGCGTTGGAATCCCGGAGGCTTGTCGTCGCCCGGATCCCACGCACGCCTGAACTGCTCCCAGGCGCCCGGCTTCAGCCGCCGGGCGGAGAACATGACGATCATCTCTGAGCTCCTCTGGTCGGGGATATCCCGCGCCGAAGCATCGCGGGCGCGGGACTACACCGCAAGGCGTTCGAGCGCGCCGATGACGAGGTCCCAGAAGCGCGGCGCGTCCAGCTCCAGCGCCACACGCGCGTTGTGGGGTCGCCCGAGACGGTCGTTGAGGTCGACGACGGTGGCGCCGCGCGTCCAGCGGCCCTCGGTCTCGACCGCGATGAAGGTGCCGGCGCAGCGGATGAGGCTCGGGTCGATCAGCATCGCGACCGTGCACGGGTCGTGCACCGGCGGGGCGAACTCGCCGTGGACGCGCTCGTACGCCGCGCCGAAGAACGACATCCATCCCTCGACGGCACGCGCGGGCTCGCCCGGCACCGCGCGCACGCGCTCGAGCACCTCCGGGGTTGCACGCGCCTGGTGCGTGAGGTTGAGGCCGATCATGGTCAGCGGGAGGCCACTCTCGAAGACGATCGCGGCCGCCTCGGGGTCGACGAAGACGTTGAACTCGGCCGCCGGCGTCGTGTTCCCGCGACCGGTGGAGCCGCCCATGAGCACGATCTCGCGGATCCGCTCGTGCAGATCGGGGCGCGCCGAGAGGAGCTGCGCGACGTTGGTGAGCGGGCCCGTGGGCACGAGCGTGACCGGCTCCGGCGCCCCCTCGAGCGTGGCCGTCATCAGCTCGACGGCCGTCCGCGGGTCCAGCGGCGCCTCACCGGTCCGCAGCTCGTAGCCGTCGAGGCCGGTCAGGCCGTGGATGTCGGGCGCGGTGACGAGCTCGCCGTGCAGGGGCCCGGCCGCGCCCGCGGCGAGCGTTCAGGGTCGCGAGGTCGAGGGGGCAGTTGCCCGCGACCGTGGTGACGGCCAGGAGATCGATCGCGTCGTCGGCGGCCGCCAGGAGCATGGCGACCGCGTCGTCGTGACCGGGGTCGCAGTCGAGCAGGATCGGGATGGCCATCGCCCGAACGATAGGAGTCCGCTCACGCCGGCAGCAGCGCGAACGCAGGACGGCGTTGACTGGCGGCGAGCGCTCCGGCGGCCGCTGCCGCCGCGGCGGCGAAGAGGACGGCGCTGACCCCGCTCGCCACGCCGGCGGCGCCGCTGCCGGAGGTCGCCTCGTAGATCGCGAGGCCGACCGACACGCCCGCGACGCTGCCGACCTGCCGCGAGGTGCTGAGGATGCCCGAGGCCTTGCCGATGTCGCCGGGCGGCACCGCGGCGAGCGCCGCGGCCGCGATGTTCGGGATGACCAGCCCGATGCCGACGCCGATCGCGACCATCGCCGGCGCCAGCTCGATCACCGTCACGCCGGGCCCCTCGATGACCGCGAGCACGAGCATGCCCGCCGCGACCAGCGACAGCCCGGCCGCCGCGATCGCAGCCGGGGCGACGCGCCGGCCGAGGCGGCCGGCGTAGGGCGCTACGACCATCGGCATGGCGGTCCAGAACAGCGTGTGCAGGCCAACCGTGAGCGAACCCTCGCCACGTGCGTGGGCGAAGAACTGGATCAGCATGAGAAAGCCCGCGAACATCGCGAACGCGAGCAGGAAGTTCGCGATGTTCGCGGTCGAGAACGCGCGCGACCGGAACAGGCGCAGCGGCATCATCGGGTGATCCGAGCGGTTCTCCCAGGCGAGGAATGCGGCGAGCAGAGCCGCGCCGATGCCGTAGGCCGCCACGGTCGAAGCCGCTCCCCAGCCGTCGACGCCGCCGCGCACCGTCGCGAAGACCACGCCGAGCAATCCGCCGCTGACGAGCACCACGCCCAGCAGGTCGAGGCGCTCGGGCGCGGCGCCGCGACCCCCGGCGAGCGCCCGCACCCCGGCCATCGCGACCGCGATGCCGATCGGGACGTTGACCCAGAAGATCCAGTGCCACGACAGGGTGTCGGTCAACACCCCGCCCGCGACCGGGCCGAGCGCCACGCCGAAGCCGGAGATCGCCGACCAGATGCCCAGCGCCGCGCCGCGCCGCTCGGCGGGGAAGGCGGCGGTCATCATCGTGAGCGTGAGCGGCATGATCACCGCGCCGCCGATCCCCTCGACCGCGCGCGCTGCGATCAGCGTGCCCGCGTTCGGCGCGAGGGCCCCCGCCGCCGACGCCAGCGTGAACAGCAGCACGCCGCCGGTGAAGACGCGGCGCCGGCCATAGCGCTCGCCCAGGGCCGCGGCCGAGAGCATGAGCACGGCGAAGGCGAGGATGTACGCGTTCAGGACCCATTCCAGCGACGCGAGCGAGCTGTGCAGGGACCGCTGGATGGCGGGCAGCGTCGACGCCACGATCAGGTTGTCGAGCACGACCATGAACAGCGCCGCGCCGGTCACGGCGATCGTCGTGCGTTCTGCTCGGTTCATCGGTGTTCCTTCCCGTCCGTCGTCAACTGTTCGACGACCATCGTACAGAACTGTTTGATGGTTGGCAAACAGTCGAACCATGGCGTATCATCGGACCCATGGCCCGGACCGACACCGCGACGGCCCCGAACCTCGCCGAGCCACGGCCCGCCGACATGCGCGTGGAGACGGTCCTCGGCGCGCTCAGCGACCCGGTGCGCCTGTCGATCGTGCGCACGCTGGCAGCGACCGAGGGCGAGAGCCGCTCGTGCGGCAGCTTCGGCCTGAGCGTGAGCAAGTCGACCGCTTCACACCATTTCCGCGTCCTGCGGGACGCCGGCGTCGTGCGGCAGCACGACGAGGGCCGTCATCGCATGACCGAGCTTCGCCGGGCGGAGCTCGACGCGCGCTTCCCCGGCCTGCTCGACAGCGTCATCGCCGCCGTCTGAACGGGCGCGGCGGCCGCCGCCGCGCCCGTCTTCAGCGGATCCCTACCGGCGGCGGCTCTGGCTGACCTGGGTCGTGAGGGTCACCTTGGGCTGACCTGACCCGACCGTCGTCGCCTTCACCTTGAAGCGCAGCGTGCCCTTCACGAGGCGTGAGACCTTGACGACCGCGAACGTCGAGCCCGTCCGCACCGTCACCTTGAGCTTGCGCGCACGCTTGCGCGACGCCTTGGCGACGACCTTGCCGTGACGGACGACCTTCAGCCCCGAGATGGTGAACCGGTCCAGCGGGCTCGTCCACGAGAGCGCGAGCTGCGCCGACTTCGACGTCCCGGCGAGCTTCACCGTGTGGGTCTTGCTCTTGCCCTGCGCCAGCGAGTCGTTGAAGGTCTTGGGCGCCGACTGGCACGTCAGCGTCGTCTCGATCTGGTTCATCACCGACTGCAGCGCGCTGCTGTCGGGCAGCGGGAAGTACCGGCCGCCCGTGTCGGTCGCGATCTTCTGCAGGCGCGCCTGATCCTCCGGCTGCGAGAGGCCGGTGCTGAAGCCGATCACGTACGTCGGCGTCTGGGCCGACGGCGGCGGGTTGAGGTGCTTGTCGGCGTAGACGTCGGCGTTGTGGCCGCCGTCGGTCAGGAAGATGCGCGCGTGGGCGCCGGGGTCCGCCGCGCGAGCGGTGTCGAACGCGGCGTTGTAGTCGGTGCCTCCGGCGTCGGCCTGGATCTTCGCGTCGAGCGCGGCCTTCATCGCCGCCGCGTTCGCTCCGACCGGCTCGATCGGGAAGACGACGTCGGCGGAGGGCGTCGCGGGATCGAAGCTCGAGCCGAACTCGATCGCGCCGAGGCTCGTCTTCGCGTCCAGCGCGTTGATCAGCAGGTCCATCGCCTGAACCCGGAGGCGACTGGAATCGGTGGAGGCCATCGAGCCGGAGTCGTCGACGATCGCCTCGATGTTCGTGGCCCGCGTGCAGGCCGCGGCGGTGCGCGCGCCGGACGCGCTCCCCGAGCTTGGTGCGGCGACCGCCGCGACGATCATCCCACCGACCAACAATCCAGCCATTCGCCGCGAGCTGCGCATCCGTTCAGCATCCTTTGCCGTCGCCACCATTCGGGCGACCCTAACCGCACGGCTCGTGCGCGGTCAACGCAGGCGCGCCGCGAGCAGGCACACGTCGTCGACGTGCTCGGGGTCGTGCAGCGTCCGGACGAGCGCGGCGGTGAGCCTCGCGGCGGTGTCGTCGCGGTGGGTCGCCGCCACCGCGAGCAACCGGTCCATTCCGTCCGTGAGCGACTCCGAGCGCCGCTCGATCAGGCCGTCCGTGTAGAGCAGCACGGTGCTGCCCGGCGCGAGCGCGAGCGCGGCCTCCCTGCGCGCTCCGGGGGACGCGGGGGCGACGTCGAGCGGCGTCGAGCGTCCCTCCCACGCGAAGCTCGGATCGTCCCCTGGACCGAGGATCAGCGGGGGCGGGTGACCCGCGCAGGCATAACGCAGGCGGCGCGAGCCAAGGCCGAGCTCGGCGTAGATCAGCGTCGTCATCGTCCCGACGCCGTGCCGCTCCGCGAAGGCGTCGAGCGCGTCGAGCAGGCGCCCCGGTCCGAGCCCGGTCGAGGCGAGCGCGCGCACCGCGCTGCGCAGCTGGCCCATCGTCGCCGCTGCGGCGATCCCGCGGCCGACCACGTCCCCGACCACCAGGCCGATCGTGTCGCCGTCGTCGAGCCAGAACGCGTCGTACCAGTCGCCGCCGACCTCGAGGCCGCTGACGGCTGGGCGGTAGACGACCTCGACCTCGAGCCCGGGCGCGGCCGGCAGGCTGCCCGAGAGCAGACTCCGGCTCAGCAGCTGGGCGGTCTCCTGCTCCTCGCGGCGCGCGCGCAGCAGCTCGTCCTCGTAGCGGCGCCGGTCGGTCGCGTCGAACACGACGGTCCGGACGCGCTGCGGGCGGCCCTGCTCGTCGCTTTCCAGCACGGAGTTGATCAGCGCCGACAGGCGCGTGCCGTCCGCGCGCACGATCTCCACCGCGATCTCGCGCACCGAGCCCTGCATCCGCAGCAGCGGCGCGTAGTGGGTCTCGTGATAGATCCGGCCCCCGGGCGAGAGCAGGTCCTGGAAGCGCCGCACGCCCACCAGCTCCTCCCGAAGCAGCCCCGTCCACGTCTCGAACGTCCGGTTGACCCTCACGATGGTCCCGTCCGGGAGCGTCGAGAGGTAGCCGCACGGCGCGTTCTCGAAGAGGTCCTCCGCCGTGTCCTCGGGCAGTCCCTCGGCGCTCGTCACGCGGCCAGGAACGCCTCGATCGCCGCGACCGTCTCCTCGGGAGCGCTGAGGTTCGGGCAGTGGCCGGTCGCCGCGAGCCGCACGAGCCGGCTGTCGGGCAGCTGCCGATCGACGTACTCGCCCACCACCTCGGGGGCGATCGCGTCCTGCGCGCACTGCAGGACGAGGCTCGGCGTCCGTACGCGCGGCAGGTCGGCACGGTTGTCGGACGTGAACGTCACGCGCGCGAAGTGCCGGGCGATCTCGGGGTCCGCTCGGCAGAAGCTGTTGGTCAGCTCGTCGCCGAGCTCGGGCCGGTCGCCGTTGCCCATGATCACCGGCGCCATCGCGTTCGACCAGCCGAGGTAGTTGCTGTCCATGGACTCGAGGAGGCCCTCGATGTCCTCACGGGTGAAGCCGCCGGCGTAGTCCTCGTCGTCGATGTAGCGCGGCGACGGGCCGACCAGCACGAGCCGCCCGAAGCGCTCGGGCTCGGCGGCCGCGGCCAGCACGCCGATCATCGCGCTCACCGAATGGCCGACGAACACGACGTCGGTCAGATCGAGCTCCCGGCAGATCTCGAGGACGTCGTCGGCGTAGCCCTGCAGCGTCGAGTAACGGTCGCGGTCGAAGGCCGACGCGTCGGAGCCGCCGGCGCCGACATGGTCGAACAGGACGATGCGGTGGTCCTCGGCGAACTCCGGCCAGACGAAGCGCCACATGTTCTGGTCGCATCCGAAGCCGTGGGCGAGGAGCATCGGCCGCGCGTCAGGCCGCCCGTGCTCGACGACGTTGTTGCGCTGGACGGCGGTCATGGGGCGTCACTTCAGCACTATTGAGCGACCGCTGCGAAGAAGCGCCAGATCGCCTCGGTCGCATCGGGTCCGCGGGGGTCGGTGTAGGAGCCCCCGGGCAGGCCGCCGGACCAGGCGTGGCCCAGTCCCTCGACCTTCAGCGACTCGTGCGTGAGCGCGCCGTGGCGGTCCGTCCAGCGGGAGTGCTCGAAGGGATGGCCGCCGTCGACGCGGCCCTTGGATGTCGAGGTCGGACGGGTGATGTCGAATTCGCAACGGTCGGGCGCCGCGCGGCGGTTGGCGGCCATCGCCTGCGCGAGCACCTGGTCGCCGTTGACCGGGGCGACCGTCCGGTCGCCGCTGCCGTGGACGACGATGCTCGGGATGGGATGGGTGAGCTCATCAATCGGAGCGGGGTCCCCGCCTCCGCGGGCCATCGCGGAGAAGGCGCTGACCACGCTGTTCGCCGATCGGTACGCGAGCCCAGAGTGGACCGCGACGGCGGCGAAGAGGTCCGGGTAGGTCGCCCCCAGGATCGCGGCCATGGCGCCGCCCGCGGACATCCCGGCCACGAAGACACGGTCAGAGTCGATCGCCAGCGGTGTCGTCGTCCCGATGAGCTCGCGGACGACCGCGGCGATCGCCGCCGGCTCGCCGGCGCCGCGTGCCTGGTGCCGCGGCGCGAACCAGTTCCAGCAGCCCTGGGCGTTCTCCGCGCGCTCCTGCTGCGGATAGACGACGACGAAGCCGTGGCGGTCGGCAGCTTCGTTCATCCGCGTCGCGGCGGCGAAGCTCGCCGCGTCCTGGGTGCATCCGTGGAGCATGCAGACGAGCGGAAGGGCGGTGCCCGGCTCGACGCCGGCGGGGGTGTGGACGACGGCGCGGTGCGTCTGTCCGGCCACGATCGTCGACCGTCTGGCCCCCTCGATCACCGCGCGATTCGATGCGTACAGGTCACGCCAATTCACCGTTCTCATGCCTGCGCACTATATCGATCTAACGCGTTAGAAATCTAACGCCGCGCCGCCATGAAGCTGCGATACACGCTCAGCAGCGCCGTCCGCTGGGGCTCGCTCAGCTCGGGGTCGCGCAGGATCGCAGCCTCGGTCTCGCACAGCGACGGCTCGCCGTCGTCGGCCGCCTCGAGCATCCCCACGCGCGTGAGCAGCGACCCGAGCGGCATGCCGAGCGCTGACGAGACCGCCCTCAGCACGCTCAGCGACGGCTCGTGGAGGCCACGCTCGAGCTGGCTCAGATAGGCGTTGGAGACCTTCGTCCGCTCCGAGAGCTCCCGCAGCGACAGGTCCGCGGCGATCCGCTGCGCGCGCAGCAGGGAACCGAGCGTCTCGAGCTGATGCTTCCAGGGTTCGCCGCTCACCCGTCACATCTTGGCCGACGGCCGGCGGCGCAACAACCGCGCGAGCAGCCCGGGTGGGCGTGGCTCGACCTCCTCGCGCAGCGGCAGTCGCCCGGAGCGCCGCGCCTTCATGACGCAGTCGCCGTGCGCGTGGCGACGGCGTGACGGGTCGCCCTCGGGGAGCACGAGCATGTGCGCGCTGAGCGCGGGGAGCAACCGACCGCAGAGCGGGCAGCGGTAGGTGCTCGGCTTGCGATTCGCCGCCGTGCGGTCCGTGTACCAGCGAGCGTCGTGGAAGTCCTGGGGCATGCGATGGCTCAGCCGGGCACCGGCGCGCGCTCGTCGAGCAGGCCCGCGCCGCGCAGCTCGGCCCACACTTCTGCCGGGGTGCCGGCGTCGAACGACGCGAGGTTGCGCCGCACCTCCTCCGCGGACCGCATGCCGATGACGACGCCGGCGACCACGGGGTGGGCGAGCGGGAACGCGATCGCCGCCTGCGGGAGCGTCACGCGGTGCGCCTCGCAGACATCGGCGATGCGGTGTGCCCGCTGCAGCAGCTCGGCGAGCGCCGGATGCCGTCGCGGGAGAAGTCCCACACTCGGCCGTGCGTCGCGGGCACCTCGAAGTACTCGTCCCGGCGGCCTGCCGGCTCCTGCGGGACGACTCTGTCGAAGTAGCGGATCCCGCCGTCCCAGGCGGCGGCCAGCGTCTCCGCGGCGGCGTCATCGTCGAGCGGCGCGAACAGCCCACCAAGTGGCCCGCCGCCGAGGCCGAGCTCGGTGACCTCGACCGCGCGATGACCGAGCCGGCTCGTCCGCATCCCGCGAGTCTGGAGCACTCAGATACTCGACCACCGTGTCGCCGAGCGGCCGCGGTAGTGCTCGCGGCGATCCGGGTGGCTCAGATCGCGGTCGAACAACGTCCTGAAGGTGTGGCGGTTGGCCGCGCGGAACACGCAGAACGGCCGATCGGGACGCAGATCGGCTTCGCGATCGGCGGCTTCGCCCCCACCGCGGCCGCCGCGGTCGCCACGACGCGCGAGACCTTCGACGTGCCCCTGCACGAGCTCGGCCGGAGGCTGCCGCGCCCGCGCCCGCGGCCCGCCGTCCCGGCGGCGCGGGAGCGGAGCGGGGCGGGCGTCTCGTAGGCGCGCAGATTTGACGGTAGCCTCGGTGTGCATGGCGACGACGCAGGTGATGCGCAGCGAGCGGTTCCCGGACCTCCTCGACGAGGTGCTCTTCCCGCGGCTCTCGGACGGCAAGATGAAGTGGTTCGCCGAGCGGGGCGAGCGGCGCACATTCCAGCCCGGCGAGGTGCTCTACGAGCATGCCGTTCGCGACGCGCCGTTCTTCGTCATCGACCGCGGGCTCGTCGAGTTCGTCGACCGCAAGCCCGGCAAGGACGTCTACGTCGCGCAGGCCGACAGCCGCACGTTCATCGGCGACATCGCCGCGTTCACCGGCGAGCCGACGATCAGCGCCTGCGTGGCCGTCGAGCCGACGGACGTGATCGAGTTCGACCGCTACGCGCTGCGCGACATGGTCGCGCGCTGGCCGGAGTTCGGCGAGCACGTCTTCCGCACGCTGCTGGCGCGGCGCGCGTGGCACGAGGCCGAGGGCCACGGCGTCATGCGGCTGATCGCCGCGCGCGACTCTCGGCGCGCGTTCGAGGTGCGGGATCTGCTCGAGCGCAACCTGCTGCCCGTGCGGTGGTACGACGCCGACACGGACGCCGAGAGCGCGAGGCTGCTCGAGTGGCTCGACATCCCGCGTTCGGAGACCCCGGTGCTGGTGCACGCGACCAACGTGATGCGCAACCCGTCCGCCGCGCAGGTGGCGCGGTCGCTGGGCCTGCGCGCCGAGGTCGACGGCGAGCGCTTCGATCTCGTCGTGCTCGGCGCCGGGCCGGCCGGGCTGGCAGCCGCCGTGTACGGCGGCTCGGAGGGGCTGCGGACGTTCGTGGCCGAGGCGTGGGCGCCCGGCGGCCAGGCCGGGACGAGCACGCGGATCGAGAACTACCTCGGCTTTCCGAGCGGCGTCTCGGGGACCGAGCTGACCCGGAAGGCGACGTTGCAGGCGCGCCGCTTCGACGCGGTGCTCTCGAGCTTCCACCCCGCCGTCGAGCTCGCCGACGGGCCCGAGGGCCTCGTGCGCGTCGACCTCGACGACGGCCAGCACGTGCTCGGCCGTTCCGTCGTGATGGCGACGGGCGCGCGCTGGCGGGAGCTGAAGGCCGAGGGCGTCGACCGCTTCCGTGGCGCCGGCGTCTACCACGCGGCGATGCCGACGGACGCGGAGCGCTGCCGCGACGAGGACGTGATCGTCGTCGGCGGCGGCAACTCGGCGGGGCAGGCGGCGGTCCACCTCGCGTCGCGGGCGCGCAGCGTGCGCATCGTGGTGCGCGGCAAGGCGCTGAAGTCGACGATGTCGCACTACCTCGTCGATCGCATCGAGCGCTCACCGCGCATCGAGGTCATGACCGAGACGGAGATCACCGCGGTGCACGGCACCGCGACCGTCGAGACCGTGAGCCTGCGCAACGGCGACGGCGGCGTCAAGCAGGTGCCGTCGACCGCCGTGTTCGTGATGATCGGCGCAGCGCCGTGCACGGAGGCGACGACGGGGATGCTCGCGGTCGACGCCGCCGGCTACCTGCTGTGCGGCGCCGGGGCGGCGAAGTGCGACGGCCACCTCGGCTGGCCGCTCGCCGAGCGCGAGCCGCATCTGCTCGAGACGGTCCGCCCCGGGGTGTTCGCCGCCGGCGACGTGCGCTCCGGGGCGTCGAAGCGCGTCGCCGGAGCGGTCGGCGACGGCGCGATGGTCGTGCGGTTCGCGCACGACGTCCTCGCCGGCTGACTCCCGGCCCGGATTCCAGCCATGTGCGGAATCGCGCGGATTCTTGTTTCGTCGCACGCCCGGCCCTAGGTTCAGCGCATGGCCGTACGCATGAAGGGTCTGGTCCCGCTGGCGGTGGCGATCGCGGTCCTCGCGTTCATCTACGTCGAGGTCGCGCTCAACTTCACCTTTCACTGGGCGACCGACGGCGATCTGGGCAACGGTCTCGATCTCCCCAAGAACTTCCATCTCGTCGCGCCCGCGGCGTTCGTTTCGTGGGGCATGTTCTTCGCCGCCGGCGGCGACAACGCCGCGTTCACCAAGGTCGGCCTCGGCAACGTCTTCGGGGCCGTCGCGGCGCTGGTGATGATCATCCTCGCCAGCGCGACGGCCGGACTGCCGGACTTCTGGGGCATCTCGCTGTGGGTCGCGGTCATGGCCATGGTCCTCGTCCTGCTCGGGGCGCTCGGCGACTGGTACTTCATCCCGGCGACGTTCGCGGCGTTCGCGTCGGTCGTCTTCTGGTGGATCGCCACCGGCCTCGACGGCTGGGCGGACAAGGGCGGCGGGGTCGGCAACAGCGTGAAGGCGCTCGGGAGCCCGGCGACCGCCGGGGCGGGCGCGTTCGGCGGCGTCATCTCGACCCCCTACGGCTGGGTCTTCGTCAACGTCCTCGTCACGCTGACGATCGGGGCTCTGCTCGGCCTCAGCTCCGCGAAGCTCAGCGCCGCCGCCGCGCGCCCGAGAGCGGTCGCAGGACGGTCCCAATAGGCTGACCGCATGCCCTTCGCGGACCCGCCCCGGTGCGCCGCCTGGCAGCACCGCGAGGTCCGCGACGGGTTCGAGGTCGTGTTCCTCCGCTCCGACCGCGACGGCTGCCGGCTGGAGGGCGACACCGCCGCCGTCGAGGCGGACGCGGCCTGGGCGGTCCGCTACGACATCACCGTCGACCCGGACTGGAGGACCCGCATCGCGCGCGTGTGGGGGCGCGCTGCGTCGGGCCTGCACGAACTGCGCCTGGAGGCGGACGGAGCCGGCCACTGGCGCATCGACGACATGCCGGCGGGCCAACTGGACGGCTGCCTCGACGTCGATCTCGAATCGTCGTCGCTCACGAACGCGTTCCCCGCCCACCGCCTCGGGCTTCAGGTCGGCCAGCACGCCGAGGCGCCCGCGGCCTACGTCCGGGCGCTGGATCTCAGCGTCGAGCGGCTCGAACAGCGCTACCTCCGCCTCGACGATGACGGCGAACGCCAGCGCTACCTCTACACCGCACCCGCCTTCGAGTTCGAGTGCGAGCTCTCCTACGACGAGTTCGGCCTGGTCCTCGAGTACCCCGGCATCGCGGTTCGCGCCGCGTGAACTGGCTGTTCGCGTACGGCTCGCTGCTCCCCGCCGGCGCGACGGCGCTGCCGCCCGAGGCCCGGCTGTGCAGCCTCACCGGATGGGAGCGCTCGTGGGGCGTCGCCATGGACAACAGCGTCGATCTCCCCGGCTACAAGCACTTCGTGGCGCCGGGCGGGGAGCGCCCAGCGCTGATGGCGGCCTTCCTGGACATCGCCCCGCGAGCTGGCGTCGCCGTCAACGGCGCCGCCCTCCCGGTCTCCGAGGCCGAGCTCCCCGGGCTCGACGAGCGTGAGCGCAACTACGCCCGCCTGGAGGTCACCGAGCACATCGACGCCGGCCTCCCCGGACGCGTGTGGGCGTACGTCGGCCTCGACGCCGCCCGTGAGCGCCTGGCGCGCGGGCAGCGCGAAGGCCGCCTGGCGATCGCGAGCGGCTACTACGCGCGGGTGCTCGCCGGCTTCGGCCTGCTCGACCAGCGCGCATTGTTCGCGCGTTCCACCGCGCCCATGCCCGCTCCCGTCGTCGAGCTCGAGGTCGTGCTCGCCGCCCCGCGCGCCGAGCCCAGCTCCACCGTGTAGCGCACCCTTCCGCTCAGGCCGCGGCCGCCGCGCCGAGTGGGAAGCGCGCGCCGGTCAGCTGCTCCGAGACGTCCCACAGCCGCCCTGCGACATCGGCGTCCCTGGCCGCGTCGGCGCGGTCCACGAGCTTCGGGGCCCCGCGCTGCTCCATGAAGCCGCCGGGGCCGGCGAAGCTGTCGCCTGGGATGTCCGCCGTCGCGGCGTAGAGCGTCGGCAGCGCGCCGCCGTCCTCGTCCTGTGCGAACACGCGGTTGCCGACGACGGAGACGATGTCGAGCAGGCGGCGCCCGCTGTGGAACTGGAGGTTGGTCGCGGCGTAGCCGGGGTGGGCGGCGTTCGCCAGCACGCTCCTGCCGGCGGCGGTGAGCCGGCGCTGCAGCTCGGCCGTGAAGAGCAGGTTGGCGAGCTTGGACTGCCCGTAGGCGCGCACCGCCTTGTAGGGCCGGCGCTCCCAGTTGAGGTCGTCGAAGTCGATCCTGCCCATGCGATGCCCGGTCGAGGAGACGGTCACGACGCGGCCGGTGACGTGGTCGAGCAGCAGGTTGGTCAGCGCGAAGTGGCCGAGGTGGTTGGTGCCGAACTGCAGCTCGAAGCCGTCCTCGGTGCGCGTGAGCGGCGGCACCATCACGCCGGCGTTGTTGATCAGGAGGTCGAGGTCGTCCTCCCAGGCCGCGGCGAACGCGCGGATCGAGGCGAGGCTCGCGAGGTCGAGCCGGCGGACCTCGGTCTTGCCGGGCATCGTCGCGGCGGCGGCCTTGCCCTTCTCGACGTCGCGGACGGCGAGGACGACGCGGGCGCCGGCGCCGGACAGCGCACGCGCGGCGGCGCGGCCGATGCCGCTGTTGGCGCCGGTGATGATGATGCTGCGGCCGGTCTGGTCAGGAATGTCGGTGGTGCTCCAAGTAGTCATAGGCAACATTGTAGGCTCTGACTACAATGATGTCAATGACAACTTCAATCCGCTAGGCTGCGCGCCGGATGAGCGAGCGCCCCTACCACCACGGCAACCTCCGCACCGCGCTGCTCGCGCAGGCCGAGCGCACCGTCCGCGAGCGCGGCGTCCACGCGCTGTCGCTGCGCGAGCTCGCGCGCGACGCCGGCGTCAGCCACGGCGCGCCGCGGCGGCACTTCCCCGATCGCCAGGCGCTGCTCGACGCGCTCGCCGAGGCGGGCTTCGCGCGCCTCGGCGCCGAGCTGCGGAGCGCCGTCGACGGCGCGGGCGGGGCCTTCGAGCCGCGCCTGCAGGCGACCGCGGCCGCCTACGTCCGCTTCGCCACGCGCGACGCGGCGCTGCTGGAGCTGATGTTCGCGGGCAAGCACCGCGCGGGGGCCGGCACGCTGCAGGAGTCCGCAGAGCGCGCCTTCGCGGTGCTGCTCGAGCTGATCGAGCAGGGCCAGGCCGAGGGCGCGCTCGAGCCCGGCGAGCCCGAGCGCGTCGGGATGGTCCTGTTCGCCACGATCCAGGGCATCGCGGCGCTCGTCACCGGCGGCATGGTGCAGGCCGAGCAGGTCGACGGCCTCGTCGCCGACGCGATCGCGCACTTCCTGCGCGGATCGCGCGCGGCGGCCTAGCGGGCTACGCCTCCTTACGCGGTCCGTGAGCGCTTCTTGGCCTTGGGCACCGAGCGTTCCTCGAGCTGGAGCTCGCGTTCGGCGCCGGGGACCCCCTCCTCGAGCTGGCGAGTGCGCTCGCGCTCGGCGTTGAGCTCCGCGCCGAGCAGGATCGCCACGTTGGTGATCCAGAGCCAGACGAGGAAGATGATCACGCCGCCCAGCGCCCCGTACGTCTTGTTGTAGGAGCCGAAGTTGGCGACGTAGAAGGCGAAGCCGGCCGACGCGACGAGCCAGACGACGATCGCCAGCGCGCTGCCGGGCACGATCGACTTCAGGCCCCCGAGCTTGGCGTTGGGTGAGGCGTAGTAGAGGACGGTGATCATGAAGACGACCACGAGCAGCAGCACCGGCCACTTGGCGATGTTCCAGGCCGTCACCGTGGCGCTGCCGAGGCCGACGGCCGAGCCGACGGCGCCCGCGATCGGGCCGGTCAGCACGACCGACACGAGGACCAGCGCGAGCAGGACGACGAGCACGAGCGTCACGAGCATCTGCAGCGGGCGCAGCTTGATGAACGAGCGGCCCTCCTCGACCTCGTAGATGACGTTGGACGCGCGCATGAACGCGCCGACGTAACCGGACGCGGTCCACAGCGCCGCGGCGATCCCGACGATCACCATGACGCCGGCGGTGCCGCTGCTCTTGGTGAGCCCGGCGATCGGGCCCTTGAAGGTGTCGACCGCGGACGCCGGGCCGATCGAGCTGACGACGTCGGTCAGCGTCTTGATGATGGTCTGCGGGCTCCCGACCAGGCCGACGATCGAGATCATCGCCAGCAGGGCGGGGAAGATCGACAGGACGGCGTAGTACGTCAACGCGGCCGCGGCGTCGGTGAGGTTGTCCTCGGAGAACTCGGTCATGGTGCGTTTGAGGGTCTGGCCGAGCGATCCCTTGCGGGGGTGCGCCGGGCCTTCGGGCCGGCGGCCCGAACGCTTCTGGTCGTCCTGCCGGGTCTGCGAGGCCATCTACTCCCCCTCCGGACGCTCTTCGCCGGGCCACTCGCCTGTGAGCTGCGCCCAGCCGTGACGGGTGCCGTGGTCGACCATGCCGCGGACGACGCGGGCGATGGCGCCCTCGACGAGCAGCGCGAGGACGAGCGTGGCGACCGGGACCTCGCGGTGCTTGGGCCTCGGAGCCTCCTCGTCCCGGACGAGGCCCCAGACCTTGTCGAAGATCTTCTTGGCGACCTGGCCGGCGACCAGCCCGACGATCAGGCCGACAGGAGTGAAGAGCTTGCTCACGGCCGCGCCGTCCGCCGGCCGATCAGGAACGCGACCAGGACGGCGGCGCCGAGCGCGACCGGGGCGGGGTTCGCGCGAACCTTGGCGACGACCTGTTGACCACCCTGCTGGGCGCCCTCGGGCGTGGAGCTCTGCGCCTTCGCCTTGAGCTCCTCGGCCTTGGCGCGGACGTTGCCCTTGATCTCCTCGACCCGCTCGCGGGCCTGCGCCTTGACGTCGGTCTTCGCGGCGAGCGCCTCGACCGTGTCACCGACCTCTTCGCGCGTCTGCTCGATGCCGGCGCGGATCTCCTCGGGAGTCCGGGTCTCCTCGGTCTTCTCGGGCTCGGCGGCCGTGCTCATCGCCGCCCCCTCTGCGCGCTCGTCTTGGTCCATTGCACGTCCTCCTTCACGCTCTCGACGCTCTGCTCGGGAACCGGCGGGGTGCTCTTCTGCATGCGGGTCTTGCCGAGCAGCGCCATGACGCCGGCGACCGCGGCCCAGATGACGGCCACGATCAGCGCGGCCAGCCAGGTGTCCATCGCGAGGCTGAGGGCGGCGATGGCCGCGGCGGTGAGCGCGCCCAGCGCGTAGAGCCCGAACACGCCGGCGCCGCCGAACAGGCCCGCTCCGATGCCGGCCTGCTTGCCCTTCTCCGCGAGCTCGACCTTGGCGAGCTCCATCTCCTGCTGCACGAGTCGGCTGGTCTGCTCGGAGAGCTGCTTGACCAGCTCGGACGCGGACGCGTCCTGAGCCCCCGGCCCTCCCGTCATGTCGGTCTCCCTTGCGTTGGTCATGTGGCTTCCGCCTCGCTCCCCTTGGCGCCGACCAGGCCGAGCACGCGATCGCGCGCCCCGGCGTTGGTCGCCAGGTACGCGCCGGCGCCCAAGCCGGTGAGCACGAGCAGCCCACGGCGCCGGCCGCGACGCGAGCGCTTCTCCGGAGCCTGGTTGAGGGCGGCGCCCGCGGCGACCGCCGCCTGTGCGCCGTCGATCAGCCGCTGCCGCAGCGTCGGGTCCTGGAGCGCCTTCTTCTTGGACTTGGCCTTGCCGGCGCGCGACTTCGCGCCGCGTAGGTTCGCGGTCGCGCGAGCCAGGTGCTTCTGGACGTCGGCGTCGTCGAAGAGATGTTCGATGTAGGGCTGGATGCTCTCGAGTGTCGCGGCCATAGGCCTTTCCTCTAGTTATTGGGACATCTGTCCCGAAAGATGGCGTGGGTGTCGGCTTACCACGCGGTCCATCGTGGTAAACGGGACACATAGGACGATCTGACCACCGAATGTGTCCGATTTCTTGCCGCTTCCGGCGTGGCCGATAACGTGGCGCCGATGGAGTCGCCCGCGCCGGAACCCGAGGGCGAAGCCAGGCCCGCCGCCGATCTGCGCGCTGACGCCCAGGCCAGCCGCGCGCGCATCCTGCGGGCGGCTCGCTCACTGATCGCGGATCGCCGCGCGAGCATGGCCCAGGTCGCGTCGGCCGCGGACGTCAGCCGCTCGACGCTGTACCGCCACTTCGCGAATCGCCAGGAGCTCGTCGCGGCGCTCGAGGAGGCGGAGGCCGCAGGCGCGCGCGAACCGTCCTCGCTCGTCACGCCGCTGCCCTACCAGCGGCCGGGCCTGCTGGGCCGCGACCGGCCGATGGCGCTGGAGGTCACGCACATCCTCGACGAGGTGCCGCCGCATCTGATCGCCGACCAGCTCGTCGCCGAGGCCCGCCGCGTCGCCGGGGTGCCGGTCGCGCTCTACGTCGTCGACATCGACGGTTCGCGGCTGATCCGCCTCGCGGGCTCGGAAGACTTCCCGGACACGCTCGACGCGCCGCCCGCGCTCGGCCCCGAGATCGTCCCGGAGCGGCTGCCGAGCTTCTACGAGCGCCTGCGCGAGACGATGCCCCGCTGCGTCCCCACGCCGCTGTGGCTGCGCGGCCGGGTGCTGGGCCTGCTCCTGTGCGTCGGGATGCCGCTCGCCGACCTGGAGGACATCGCGCGCCAGGGCGCCGCGGCGCTCGAGCTGGCCAACGACTACACGGACCTGATCGAGAGTGCGCGGCGGCGCAAGCCGACGACGGCCGCCGCCGAGGTCCAGCACCATCTGCTCCCCCCGCGCATCGCCCGCATCACCGGCGCGCAGCTCGCGGGCGGCCTGCTGCCGACCTACGAGGTCGGCGGCGACTGGTTCGACTTCGTCGAGAACCGGGACGGCGCGTGGCTCGCGATCGCCGACGCCGCCGGCACGGGGCCGACCGCCGCTGGCCTGGGCGCCAGCGCGCTCGGCGGCCTGCGCGCGGCTCGCCGTGCCGGGCAGGACCTGGTGCAGGCCGCGCTGTCGATGGACGAGGTGATCCGCGCGCTCGGCAACGCGCAGTTCACGACGACTGCGATCCTGGCTCGCTGGCACGCGCCGACGTCGACCCTGACGTGGATCAACTGCGGCCACCCGCCGGGCTTCGTCGCGGACCCCGAGGGTGCGCTGACCGAGCTCGACGGCCCCGTCCACGCGCCGCTGGGCAGCGTCGACGGGACGCGCGAGCTCGAGGTGGCCACGGTGCGGCTCGAGAGCGCCGATCGCCTCGTGCTGGTCACCGACGGGATCACCGAACGCCGGGTCAAGGGCGGCGGCAAGTTCGGCGTCGAGGGGCTGCGCCGCGCCGTCCGCGCTGCCCCCGCCGCCACCGCGGCCGCGACCGCGATGGCGATCCAGCACGCGGTCACGAGCTGCTGGGCCGAGCCGCTGGAGGACGACGCGACGCTCGTCGTCCTCGCCGTCGACTGAGCGCGCCCGCCGAGGCGGGCGCGCATCATCTTCTCAGCCCCGCTCGAACGGCGCGACGGATGAGCGCCTCATGACCCGTGCCTCGGCTCGGGGCCCCAGTCGATGTACCGCGGCCTCGACTCCGACAGCGGGATGACGACGCGCATGTGGCTGCCGTCGCGGCGCATCGTGTACAGGCCGTACTGGCCGTGCTCCTCGTAGCGGAAAGCGATCCGATCGCCTGACGGCGAGTACGAACCGGCGAACGCGTTGACCTCGCCGCCGCTGTAGTTGGTCAGGTATCCGCTCGGGCCGGGGCGCCACGTGGACGCCCGGGGCCGCCCGGTCGAGCTACCGCAGGCCGGCGGGAGGGCCGTGACGCCGCTGGTGCGCGGCGGGCAACCGGTGGCCGTGCTCGTGCACCGGGCCGAGCTCCTGGACGACGCCGCGCTGCTCGAGGACGTCGGCGCCGCCGCGAGCCTCGCGCTCGAGCACGAGCGCCTGCAGGCCGAGGCGCGCGGGCAGCTCGAGCGGCTCCGCGCGTCGCGTGCGCGCACGGTGGAGGCCGGCGACGCCGCCCGCCGGCGGCTCGAGCGCGATCTCCACGACGGCGCCCAGCAACGGCTCGTCGTCCTCTCGTTCGCCCTGCGGCTGCTGCACGCGCGCGTCGGCGGCGACGCGGCGGGGCGCGTGGAGGCCGCCGAGGCGGAGCTGCGCCGCGCCCTGCACGAGCTGCGCGAGCTCGCGCGCGGCATCTACCCGGCCGTGCTCGTCGACGAGGGGCTCGCGACGGCGCTCGAGGCGCTCGCCGAGTCCGGACCGGCACCGATCGTGATCGCGCCGCTGCCCGGCGGCCGCTTCGACCCGGGTGTGGAGGCCGCCGTCTACTTCCTCGTCGCGGAGGTCGCCAGGCGCGGGCCCATGCGCGTGCGCGCGTGCCGCTCCGACGACCGCCTGCTCGTGGAGGTCGACGGCGCGGGCGACCTCGACGGCGACATCGTCGACCTCGAGGACCGGATCGGTGCGCTCGACGGGACGCTCGTGGTATCCCGCACCACGGTTCGAGCGGAGATCCCATGCGGATCGTGATCGCCGACGACGAGATGCTGATGCGCGAGGGTCTTGCGCGGCTGCTCGGCGACGCCGGCTTCGAAGTCGTCGGCAAGGCGGCCGACGGACCCGAGCTGCTGCGGGCGGTCCGGCTCACCGATCCCGACGTCGCGATCGTCGACATCAAGATGCCGCCCTCGCACACCGAGGAGGGGCTCGTCGCGGCGCAGCAGATCCGCGCCGCGCAACCCGCCGTCGGGGTGCTCGTGCTCTCGCACTACCTCGAGTCCGTATATGCGATGCGGCTGCTCCAGGAGCATCCGGAGCGGGTCGGGTACCTGCTGAAGGAGCGCGTCTCGGACATCGCGGTGCTGGCCGACGCCCTGCGGCGGATCGCCGAGGGCGAGTGCGTGCTCGACCCGACGATCGTGACGCGCCTGCTCAACCGGCCGCGCGACCGGAGCCCGCTTCACGAGCTGACCGACCGCGAGCGCGAGGTCCTCGGGCTGATGGCGGAGGGCCGCTCCAACCAGGCCATCGGTGAGCGCCTGTTCGTGAGCCCGAAGACCGTCGAGACGCACATCCGCCAGATCTTCCAGAAGCTCGGGCTGACCGGATCCGCCGACTCCCACCGCCGCGTGCTCGCGGTGCTGGCGTACCTGCGTTCGCCCTAGAAGCTCGTCCCTCCGCCGATGCCGCCGAGCCCGTCCTGCACCTTCTCGCCCGCGAGAGCATAGATGCCGGCGCCGATCAGGCCGAAGAAGGCTACGAGGAGGATCACGCCGGCCGCGATGCCGTGGACGACGAAGAGCCCCAGCAGGGCGAGGACGGCGACGGCCAGGAACAGCGGCCAGGTCTTGCGGGAGTGGGTGCGCATGACGCGTCCTCTGGGTCGGTGTGCTCCCCTCTTCGCCCGAGCGGCGCGGATGTGACGGAGAATCGCGTCACACAAGCCGGACTCCAGCGAACTGGGTCGTGAATGCACGAACCCGATGTGACCGATGAGCAGCTGCTGAGCGCGCGCGACGCCGGCACGTTCGAGCTGTTCTACCTCCGCCACGTCGACGCGGTGCTCGGGTTCTTCGCCCGCCGCACCGGCGACCCCGAGCTGGCCGCGGACCTGTGCGCGGAGACGTTCGCCGCCGCGCTGTCCAGTCGCCACCGCTTTCGCCCGGAGGCGGGCGCCGCGGCGGCGTGGCTGTTCGGGATCGGCTCGAAGAAGCTGGCCGACGCGCAGCGCCGCGGCTACGCCGAGCGGTCCCAGGCTGGTCGGCGTCTATCCCGTGGCCGCCGGCCTGTCGCCGCTGGCGCCGGGCGTCGGCGCGGTGTGGACCGCGGACCCGATCCGCGGGGGAGATCCTGCGGATCGACCCCGCCACCCGGCGCGTCGCCGCGCGCATCCGGGTGCACGCCGAGGCGGTCGTGGCCACGGGCGCGGGTGCGGTGTGGGCGCTCGCGGGCGACCTGCAGTACGGAGGCGACAAGGGACCGGTGCGGCTCCTGCGCATCGATCCGGCCACCAACCGCGTGGTCGCGCGGATCCCGATGCGGACCCCGGCGGGCGACGGCTTCGCGCCGCTCGAGTTGCGGATCGACCAGGGCGCGGTCTGGGTCGTCGGCGCCGCCGGGGCGCTGCGCATCGATCCCCGCCGCAATGCCGCCGACCGCTTCGTGCCGCTCCGCGAGTCGATCCGCGGCGCCGTCACGGACCGCGACGGTGTGTGGGTGCTCGCGCTGGACGGCCGCCTGCGCCGGCTCGACGCGCTGAGCGGGCAGGCCGTCGGTGAGGCGCGCGTGCGCACGACGGCCGACTCGCACCTGTTCGGCGGACCTCCCGGAACGCTGTCGGTAATCGGCGGCGACCAGATCGCGCTGCTCGACCTGCCGAGTGGGCGAACGCTCTGGCGCAAGACCCTCGACGGGGAGATCCGCTACTCGATGCCCGACGAGGATGTGCTCTGGACCGTCGTCTCACGCGCGCCCGTGGAGCCCGACCGGCTCGTCCGGCTCGACGCCGACTCCGGCCGCCGCCGCGGCCAGGTCGCGCTCCCCGAGCCCGGCGTCACCGGGATGGCCAAGGTCGGCCGTGACCTCTGGGTCGCCACCCCGGGCGGCAACATCGTCGTCGTGCGCTGATCGGGCTGCCGACAGCGGCGTGAGCTCGCGCTCATGGTTGCCGCACGGGGTGCCGATCCCATCAGCGATGACGAAGAGTGCCCCAGCCGAGCAGGACGTCGACGCCGAGTACCTGCTCGCGACCTTCCTCGAGAACACGCCCGACCACATGTACATGAAGGACGTGGACGGCCGGTTCACGCGGCTCAGCGGGTCGCTCGTGCGCTGGATGGGCGCGAAGCACCCGCGCGAGGTGCTGGGGCGGACGGACTTCGACTTCTTCGCCCCCGCGCACGCGGAGCCCGCGCGCGCGGCGGAGCTCGAGATCATGCGCACGGGCGAGCCGATCGTGGGGCTCGAGGAGCGCGAGCTGTGGCGCGACGGCCGGGTCACGTGGGTGTCGACGACCAAGGTCCCGCTGCGCGCCCGCGACGACCGCCTGATCGGGATCTTCGGCCTGTCGCGCGACATCACCGAGCGCAAGCTCGCCGACGAGCTCGCCCAAGAGCAGGCCCGTCAGCTCGAGCGGCTCGCAGTCCAGCTCGAGCAGCTCACGCTGCAGGACGAGCTGACCGGCCTCTACAACCGCCGCGGCCTCGACCTCCTCGGCGGCAGCGCCGTCGATCGCGCCGCCCGCGACGGGTCGCCGCTGTGCGTGCTGTTCATGGACCTGGACGGGCTCAAGAGCATCAACGACGGACACGGTCACGCCGCCGGCGACGGCGCGCTCGTCACCGCGGCCGGCGTCCTGCGCGACCAGGTCCGCCTGACCGACGCGGTCGGCCGGATCGGCGGCGACGAGTTCGCCGCGGTCCTCGTCGGCGTCACGGCCGCGGAGGCCGAGACCCTGTGCGACCGGGTCCGCAGCGCCGCGCGGAGCAGCTCCACCGGCGAGCACCCGCTCTCGGTCAGCATCGGCATCGCCGCGCTGGTCCCAGGCGAGCTCGAGACGCTCGGCGAGCTGATCGCCGCCGCCGATCGCGACATGTACGACGGCCGCCGCCGGCGCCGGCGCGCCGTCGCCGGCCGCTCCGCCGCTTGAGCCCGCACGCGCGGCTACATTCCATGCGATGCCCGAGCACCCCGAAGTCCGCATCTCCGACCAGGAGCGCGAGGGCTGCGCACAGGAGATCCGCGAGCACTTCGCCGCCGGGCGGCTGACGGAGCAGGAGTTGAGTGATCGGGTGCAGGCCGTCTACGAGGCCCGTACCGCGGGCGAGCTGGAGGCGCTGCGGGCCGACCTGCCCGCGCTGCCGGCCACGCGGGAGGAGCAGCGCTCGGAGCTCGCTCAGCGGCGCGGCCATCTCCAGCGGCGGCTCCTACAGCAGAGCGGCGGTGCGCTCGTCCCGTTCGTGGTCTGCACGCTGATCTGGGTCGGCGCCGGCGCCCATGGGGCGTTCTGGCCGATCTGGGTGGCGCTGGCAGCGGTGCTCCCGCTGCTGAGCGGCGGCTGGAACCTCTACGGCCCGGCGCCCGACCACGACCGGGTCGAGGCGGAGCTTGCCCGCCGCGAACGCAGGCGGGACCGGGACGCGCGCCGCGGGCGCCGCCGCGACCGCTAGCCGCCGGCCGGCGGCATGGTCTCAATCCGCTGCCAACCGCTTCTCGAACCAGTGATTCGCGTACGGGTCGTCGTTGTAGGGGGCGATCTCCACGTACCCGCGGGCGCGGTACATGGCCTTCGCCTCGGCGAGTGAGCGGTTGGTGTAGAGCCGCACCGTGTGATGCCCGAGTGCAATCGCGTGTGCTTCGAGCGCGTCGAGGATGCGGGCGCCGATGCCGAGCCCCCGGTGGGTGCCGTCGACCCACATCCTCACGATCTCGCCGGCGTCCGGGCCGAGTGACCTCACCGCCCCGCATCCGGCCGGCTGCCCGTTGAAGCGCGCGAGCAGGAACGCGCCCGACGGCGGGCTCATCTCCGCGCTGTCGACGGGCAGCGTCCGCCGCGCGTCGAAGCGCTCCTCGAAGCGCTCGCCGAGCTCCTCGAAGTAGTGACCCAGGCACCACCTCGCGTCGGGCGAGGCGGCGTCCTCGAGTGCGATGCCGACCATCGAGACCGCGAGCAGGCGGCGGACCTCGGCCTGCGCATGGAGCAACCGCGCCCGCTGCTCGTCGGTGAGCGGCGCCAAGGTCGAGGCCGCGTGCTCGTCGGCGATGCGGTCCAACTCGCGCATCTCGGACCGGCCGGCCCGGGTCAGACACAGGCGCACGGTCCGCTTGTCGGCGGGGTTGGGCCGCTTCTCGACCAAACCGTCCCGCTGCAGCGAGTCGAGCATGCGCGAGAGGTAGCCGGAGTCGAGACCGAGCCGGGCGCGCACGTCGCGCGAGGTGGCTCCGTCCGATCCGATCTCGAACAGCACGCGCGTCTCTCCGTAGGGCCGCCGGTCGAAGTAGCGATCGCTCAGCACACCGACCTGGCGCGCCACCAGCCGGTTGAAGCTGCGTACGAGCGCGATGTCCTGCTCGCCGATCATCTCTGACTCAGGTCAGATAATACTCAGATCCCGGAGCGCAGATCCGTCAGGCGGTCGGCGACGAGGCACGCGCCGCACCTGCGGGACCCCGTGAGCGCGAACCGCGTCGATCATTGGACGCGGGAACTAAGCACACGGCGGCGGCTGCCGATACGACCGTATGGCCCTAGACACCACTCCCGCCGCACAGCACCGTCTCGTCACCCGCTCCGACTTCGACGGCCTCGTCTGCGCCGCGCTGCTCAAGGAGCTCGGGCTGCTCGACGACATCCTCTTCGTCCACCCCAAGGACATGCAGGACGGCAAGATCGAGCTGGGCCCCGGCGACATCACGACGAACCTGCCCTACGTGCCCGGGGTCGGGCTCGCGTTCGACCACCACGCCTCCGAGGCGATCCGCGTCGAGGAGTCCCCGGACAACCACATCATCATGCCCGACGCGATGAGCGCGGCGCGGGTCGTATACGACTACTACGGCGGCGCCGCGCGCTTCCCGACGATCTCCGACGAGATGATGGACGCGGTCGACAAGGCCGACGCCGCGCAGTTCTCCGAGTCCGAGATCCTCGACCCGCAGGGCTGGATCCTGATGTCCTTCCTGATGGACCCGCGCACCGGCCTCGGCCGCTTCCGCGAGTTCCGGATCTCGAATTACCAGCTGATGATGCAGCTGATCGACGACTGCACGCAGCTGACCGTCGAGGAGATCCTCGCGACCCCCGACGTCGCCGAGCGCGTCGCGCTCTACCACGAGCACAGCGAGCGCGCGGCCGAGCAGATCCGCCGCTGCGCCGAGGTCGAGGGCAACCTCGTCGTCCTCGACCTCCGCGACGAGGAGGTCATCCATCCGACCAACCGCTTCATGATCTACGCGCTGTATCCCGACGCGAACATCTCGATCCACGTGCTCTGGGGCCTCAAGCGGCAGAACACGGTCTTCGCCACCGGCAAGTCGATCATCAACCGCTCGTCCCGGACCAACGTCGGCGAGCTGATGCTCGCCCACGGCGGAGGGGGCCACGACGCGGCCGGCACCTGCCAGGTGGCCAACGTGGGTGCGGGGCTGGTCCTCGACGAGCTCACGGCGACGATCACCGCCGACGGCTGATCAGCGCTTCGGAGGCAGCGAGCGCGCGTAGCCGACGCCGCGCTTGACCCACGGTTCGAGCTGCCTCTTGGTGCGAACGCCCTCGGGATCGACGCGGAGCCAGCCCTCGAGCTCGCGGCCGCGCATCTCAAACGGCCGCGTATGCGGCTTGGCGAGCAGCGTGTCCGTGTCGTCGGGGTCGACGCGCACCATCAGGCCGCCCTGACGGCTCGCGGTGACCGACATGTGCCCGCCGACGAGAAAGGCCAGGCCGCCGAACATCTTCTTCTCGGTGACGCCGGCGTCCGCCGCGATCAGCTCGCGGATGCGGTTGGCGAGGTCGTCGTCGTAGGCCATAGGCAATGATCGTCTCACGCTTCGTGTGAGCCGGCCACGAGGGCGAGCAGGTCGTCGCCGGCAGCCGTACGCAGGTAGAGCACGATGCGGCCGACGCGATGGCCGCGGACGAGACGGGCATCGCGCAGGACGGCGAGATGCTGGGAGGCGCCGCCCGCGGTGAGCCCGAGCGTGCCCGCGAGGTCGGTCGTCGAGGTCGGACGGTCGAGTGCGAGCAGGACCGCGGCACGGGTGCGGCCCAGGAGGCCGGCCAGCGCCTCGGGCGGCTGCCGCCGGGCCGGCTCCCACAGCGTCCCGACGCCACGGGCGGGATAGATCAGCGTTGGCTGCCACGGCGGCGCGGTGATCAACAGGACCGCCGGCCAGACGAAGACGCTCGGAACGAACAGCAGCCCGGGCTCGCCGAGGTCGACCGTCGCCTCCACGCGCTTGACGACCTGCAGCACGCCGTGCTCCCAGCTCACCGTCGGATCGATGTCGGCGAACAGCCGCTGAGCGCCTCCGTCGGCCATCTGGCGCGCGCGGTAGAGGACGTCGCCCTCGAGCAGCGCGCGGAGCCGGGGCCAGTGCGACGCCAGCGTCCGGTCCCAGTACTCGCCGACCAGCTCGGCGAGCGCGGCGACGGCGTCGGCGGGGCTCTCGATGAACGGCTCCAGGGCCGGGGGCAGCGGCCGGTGCGCGTAGCTGTCGCGCACCTCGGTCCGCACCTGCTCCGCGGGCGTCGCGGCCATCACGGAGAGCTCGTCCTCGATCTCGGTGAGCGGGCTGCTGGGCGGAGGGTGGATGAAGTCCGGGCTGTAGACGCCCTCCGGTTGGAGCGCGCGCAGCATCGAGAGGTCGAGATCGGCGGTGTGCCGGCGCGCTTCGGCGGCCCACGGGAGGTGCAGCGCCTGCGCGCCGGGGTCGGCGAGCACGCCCACGCTGAGCTGCGACTCGATCAACGGCGAGATCGCAAAGCGCACCCGGGCCAATGCGTCGGCTCCGAAGCGCACGGTGATCATTCAGTCCAGACTAAATCACGAGGGAATCAGAGCCGCATGCGTGACGCTGCATCCCATGAACAACCATCCCTTCATCACGCAGCAGATCGCGTCCGCGCGCCAGCATGACCTGGTCGCCGCCGCCGCCCACCGCCGCTTCGTCCGTGAGGCGCGCGGGGAACGCTCGACCGGCCGTCGCCGCGGGCGAGCTGTCCGCCGGCCCGCCCTGAGCGCCCGCCCACCGCAGGCTCACTGTGCCTGCCGCTGAGCGAGCGCGGGCCCGCTTCCTCGGGCTCAACCACGTCGCCCTGGAGGTCGCCGACGTCGACGCGGCGCTCGCGTTCTACGGACGCCTCATGGCCTTCGACGACGGTGGGCGCCACGGCACGCAGATGGCGTTCCTCGATGCCGGCGACCAGTTCCTGGCGCTCGCGGCGGCGCCCGAGCCGACGGCCGACGGCGAGCGCCACTTCGGTCTCGTCGTCGACGACCGAGCCGCTCTCGAGCACGCGCTCCGAGACGCCGGCGTCGAGGCGCTCCCAGGCCGTGGGCTGAGCTTCCGCGACCCCTGGGGCAACCGTGTGCAGGTCGTTCAGTACGACGAGATCAGGTTCACCAAGGCGCCCGAGGTCCTGCGTGGCATGGGCGTCGACGGGCTCACCAAGACTCGGGAATAGGACGTCCGTGCCCGGCGTCTAGCCGAGACGTGGACCCCATTGTCGGCCGCGAGCAGGAACTCGCCCTCGCGGGCGCCTTCGTCGACGGGCTGAGCGACGGCCCGCGGGCGCTGGTGCTCGAGGGCGAGGCGGGGATCGGCAAGACGGCGCTCTGGCGGGCGGCGCTCGCGGAGGCGGAGGCCGGCGGCTGCCGCGTGCTGCGCTGCGTCGCCGAGCAGGCGGAGGCGCGGCTGTCGTTCGTGGGTCTCGGCGATCTGGCGGGCGCGCTCGCCGACGAGTTCCTCCCGGCGCTGCCGGAGCCGCAGGGCGAGGCGCTCGAGGTCGCGCTGGTGCGGCGGGCGAGCGGCTCGGGGCGCGCGCCGGACCCGACGGCCGTCGGCGTCGGCTTTCGCTCCCTCCTCGTCGCGGCCGCCCAGGCCGGGCCGGTCGTGGTCGCGGTCGACGACGTGCAGTGGCTCGACACCGAGACCGCGCGAGCGCTGGCGTTCGCCATCCGGCGCCTCGACGGCCGGTCGGTCGGCGTGCTCGCGACGCTGCGGACGCCGCTCGTCGCGCCGGAGCCGCTCGGGCTGGAGCGGGCGCTCGGGCCGGAGCGGCGGTTCGTGCGCGCGCGCCTCGGCGCGGTCGACCTCGAGACCGTGCGCGTCCTGATCGAGTCGCGGCTCGGCTACACGTACCGGCGGCCGACCCTGCTGCGGATCGCGGAGGAGTCGACCGGCAACCCGCTGTTCGCGCTCGAGATCGCCCGCGCGCTCGGCCCGGAGCCCGCGCTCGAGCCCGGCGCTCCGCTGCCGGTACCGGAGAACCTGCGCGAGATCGTCGCGGGCCGCGTGGCGGGCCTTGCGCCGCATGCGCACGCCGCGCTGCTCGCCGCCGCCGCGCTCTGCCTCCCGACCGTCGATCTGGTCGAGCAGGCGTCGTCCGCCGAAGGCCTGGTCGCGGCCGAGGAGAGCGGGCTGCTCTGCCTCGAGGGCGACCGCCTCGAGTTCGCTCATCCGCTCTACGCGTCGGCGGTCTACGCGGCGGCGGCCGGCGGGCGCCTGCGGGCGCTGCACGCGCGGCTCGCCGAGCTCGTCGCGAACCCGGAAGAGCGCGTGCGCCACCGTGCGCTCGCGGCCGCGGGGCCCGACGAGGGCGTCGCGGCGGCGCTCGAGGACGCGGCGGCGGCGGCGCGATCGCGGGGCGGCTGGGAGACGGCCGGCGAGCTGCTCGAGCAGGCGCGCACGCTCACCCCCTCGGCGCGCCCGGAGGCGGCGCGCGAGCGCGGCGTCCGGGCGGCCGAGCACCACATCCACGCGGGCGACCGCCCGCGCGCGCGGGCCCTGCTCGAAGCGATCCTCGCGGAGGCGCCGCGCGGCTCGACGCGCGCCGACGCCCTGCGCCTGCTCGCCGAGATCCGCTACAACGAGTCGAGCTTCGCCGACGTGGCGCCACTGCTCGACGAGGCGCTCGCGAACACGGACGATCCGGCGCTCACGGTCGCGATCGAGCTCGACCTCAGCTACGTCCGCTGCAACCACCTCGGCGACGCCGCCGCCGCTGACACGCACGCCGACAGCGCTGTCGCGCACGCCGAGCGCGCCGAGGACCGCACGCTGCTGGCCGAGGCGCTGGCGGTTCGCGCCACGGTCGACTTCCTGATCGGCCGGGGCGTCGACTGGAGTCTGATCGAGCGGGCGCTCGCGCTCGAGGTGGCGGGCCGGACGCTGCCGCTCTTCTTCCGGCCGAGCGCGATCGCCGCGTGCTTGAAGCTGTGGACCGGGCGCCTCGAGGAGGCGCGCGAGGAGCTGACGGCGCTGCGGCTCGCTGCGGCCGACTCCGGGGACGACAGCGACCTCGCGTACTTCCTGACGTGGCTCGCGTGGCTCGAGACCCAGAGCGGAAACTTCGCGGCGGCCGCGGCGTTCGCCGACGAGGCGGCCGTCGAGGCCACGCTGGCCGGGAGCGAGTTCAACCGGGCCTGGGCGCTCTCGCAGCGCGCGTTCATCCACGCGCACCGCGGCGACGCCGCCGCCACGCGGGCCGACGCGGCCGCGGCGACCGAGATCTGCATGCGCTTCGAGGCCTCGAACCCGATGCTGTGGGTCACGGGGGCGCTCGGGCTGCTCGAGCTCTCGCTCGGCGACGCCGCGGCGGCCTGGGCGGCGCTGGCGCCGGTGACCGAGGCGTTCGAGGCGACCGGGATCGGCGAGCCGCTGGCGATGTCCGTGCCGCATGCGGTCGAGGCCCTGATCGGGCTCGGCGAGCTCGACCGCGCCGAGCGCCTGCTCGACGACTTCGAGCGCAAGGCGTGCGAGCTCGGCCGCGTGGTGGCGCTCACCGCCGGCGCGCGCTGCCGCGCGCTGCTGCTGGCGGCGCGCGGCGACCTGCGAGGGGCGCACGAGGCGATCGAGCGCGCGCTCGCCGAGCACGCCCGCACCGATCTGCCCTTCGAACGGGCCCGCACGTTGCTGGTCCAGGGCCAGCTCCACCGCCGCCGGCGACAGAAGCGGGCGACGCGCGAGTCGCTCGAGCAGGCGCTCGCGCTGTTCGAGCCGATGGGCGCCGAGCGCTGGGCGCAGCGCGCCCGCGACGAGCTCGCCCGGCTCGGGCGCCACCGCAAGGAGGGGCTCACCGCGTCCGAGGGACGCGTGACCGACCTCGCGGTCCAGGGCCTGTCGAACAAGGAGATCGCGCAGGCGCTGTTCGTGACCGTGCACACGGTCGAGGTCCACCTGTCGCACGCATACGCGAAGCTCGGCGTCCGCTCGCGCACGCAGCTCGCGGGCCGCCTCGCCGCCGGAGAAGCTTGAGGGTTTCCGCTATTTCAACCGCGCACGGCTGACCGTACCGTCGGCGATATGACGCGACACGCACGCAAACTCAACCCCGCGGCGCCCCGACTCGTTCGGCAAGCGCTCGCTGCAGGAGCCCTCACCGGCGCCTGCCTCGCCGCCACGCTCGGCCTCTCCACCGGCCAGGCCCTGGCGGCCACCACCGCGCAGGTCAAGGCGGGCACGCTGCAGATCAACGGCGACGCGGCGAGCGACAAGCTCGCGCTCACACCGGTCTCCCCCACCACGCTCGCCGTGGACGTCGGCGAGGACGGCACCGCCGACTTCAGCTTCGACCGCAGCACCTTCACGGCGGTCGACGTCAACGCCCGCGGCGGCGACGACCAGGTGGACATCCTCCGCGGCGCCGGCGGCACGCTCGAGAACGTGACCATCGACGGCGGCGCCGGCGATGACACGCTCAACGGCGGCGACGGCGCCGAGGTACTGCTCGGCGGCACCGGCGACGACGCGGTCGACGGCCACCGGGGCGACGACGTGGCGCGCCTCGGCGGCGGCGCCGACCGCTTCCAGTGGGACCCGGGCGACGGCAGCGACACGGTCGAAGGTCAGGGTGGCCGCGACGTGCTCGACTTCAACGGCTCCAACGCGCCGGAGCGCATCGACGTCTCCGCCAACGGCTCGCGCGTGCGCTTCTTCCGCGACGTGGCGGCGATCACGATGGACGTCGACGCCGTGGAGCGCGTGGCGTTCCGGGCCCTCGGGGGCGCCGACACGGTCACGGTCGGGGACCTCAGGAGTACCGACCTCTCCGAGACCGACGTCGACCTCGACGCGACCGGCGGCGGCGGCGACACGCAGGCCGACACCGTGATAGCCAACGGCACCGACGGGGCGGACCGCTTCGACGTCGGCTCCGACAAGGGCGCAGTCCTCGTCTCCGGCCCGACGGCCGACGTGAAGGTGACCGGCGCCGAGGCGCAGGACTTCGTGAACGTCGCGGCGCTGGCCGGGGCCGACAGCATCACCAGCGGGCTCGACGTGCCCGCACCGGCGGTCGTCAACGTCGACGCCGGCGACGGGATCGACACGGCCACCTACAGCGGCACCGCGTACGACGACACGATCGACGTCGCCCGCAACGGCGCCGCGGTCGCGACGTTCAAGCCGGGGGCCGGGGTCGTGAACACCGTCGCGGCCGAGAGCCTCGCGGTGCGCGGCCTCGACGGCGCCGACACGCTCAGCGCCGGCAACGGCATCGCGACGCTCACCCAGCTCACGCTCGACGGCGGCGACGGTGACGACGAACTGCGCGGCGGCGACGGCGCCGACACGCTGCTCGGCGGCGCCGGCGACGACGTCGCCGACGGCAACAGCGGCGCCGACCTGGCGCGGCTGGGCACCGGCGACGACCGCTTCCAGTGGGACCCGGGCGACGGCAGCGACAGCGTCGACGGCCAGGGCGGCAGCGACGCGCTGGACTTCAACGGCTCCAACGCGGCCGAGCAGATCGACCTCTCCGCCAACGGCTCGCACGCCCGCCTGTTCCGCAACGTGGCGTCGATCACGATGGACCTCGACAACATCGAGGCGACGGGCGTGCGCGCGCTCGGCGGCTCCGACACCATCACCGTCGGCGACCTCTCGGGCACCGACCTCAAGCGCGCCGGCATCGACCTCAGCGCCACGGGCGGCGGCGGCGACGCCCAGGCCGACACCGTGATCGCGAACGGCACGAACCGCCGCGACAAGGTCGACGTCACCCGCTCGGGCGAGCAGGTCCTGGTGGACGGCTTCCCGGCCCTGACGACGATCAGCGGCAGCGAGGCGGCCAACGATGTGCTGCGGGTCAACACGCTCGGTGGCAACGACGACGTCACGGTCGCGCCGAACGTGAGCGACCTCGTCGCGACGTTCGTCGACCTCGGCGCCGACGAGTAGCTCCACCTCCATCAACGACACAAGGAGAAGGTCATGGCAGAGCTCAAGACGTACGTGATCCGCCGGCGGGACGCCTGGAAGTCCCCGGAGGAGCTGCAGAAGGCCGGCGCGAAGTCAGCCGACGTCGGCGACAACGAGATGTCCGACGACATCCGCTGGATCCGCTCGTACGCGGTGAAGGAGGACGACGGAGGGATCGGGACGGCCTGCATCTACCAGGCAACGAGCGCGGAGAAGATCCGCGAGCACGCGGCCCGCGTCGGCATGCCCGCCGATGAGATCAGCGAGGTCCTGGACACCGTGTACGTCCGACCGGATCCCGTGCCGGCGAAGGCGTAGCGATGGTCGAGGGGCCCGCGACGTTCGCGGGCCCCTCGATCCAGTTCAGCCGGCGTCGTCGCCGCCCAGGTCCAGCGCGGGACCTCGCGCAGCGGATGGAGCTCCTCGTCCGTGGCCGCGTGCGAGTTCTGCTGCGCGACGCGCGAGCCGAACTCGACATGCTCGCGGACCGCGTCGCGGAACGCCGCGTCGGACGGCAGCCACCCGCGCGCTCGAACGTGCTCATGACCATGCAACGGCGCCGGCGCGCGCGGTGTGATGCCGGATCACGGTCAGCGCGGGAGCAGCAGCACCGCATCTCCGACCGGTCGCTCGCCGGTGGCGTCGGAGGGGCGAGTCACCATGCGGTCGCGGATCATCATCGTCGTCGAGCCGCCGCCGTCGAGGTTGACCGCGTCGCGCGCACCGAGCGCGCGCATGACCGCGGCCTCCTCCTCGAAGTCGAGGCCGGCCGAGTAGCCGGGCGCTCGCCCGTCGACGGCGACGAGCAGCAGCCGTCCCCCGCGCGTGACCCCGGCGATCGTCCGGGGATTGCGGCGCAGTCCGAACGCGTAGTAGAAGCCGGGGTCGTCGGGGTGGTCGAAGCCCTCGGCCTCGGCGGTGATCGCCGGCCGGCCGGCGCGCAGCAGGCGCGGGCCGCCGTTGACGACGCTGAGCCCCGGCCCGGGCGCGAACCGCCCGCGCTCGCTGCGCAGTCTCGTCGTGACCGTCACGCGAGCGCCCGGCCGGGCGTGCGCGCGCAGCCAGTCGGCGGCGTCGCCGGTGCCGGCGAGGACGCTCCCGCCGGGCGGGATCGGGCCGCCGCGCGGCTCGCGCAACGCGGTCACCCGGCCCGCGGCGTCGAGCAGCGCCTCGGCCCCCTCGCCCATCTCCGTCGCGGCGCCGAACACCGGCGTGAAGCGGATCAGCTCGCTGGGATCGGTGCAGCTCACGTCGTGGAGCGGCCGCTCGGTCGGGAGGTCGCCCCCGCTCCCCCCGCACGCGCGGATCAGGCCGGGCCGGCGGTTGTCGCCGTCGAGCAGACGCGAGGCGCCGTCGGAAGCGCGGACGGACTCGTCGTCCGAGAGCGCGGCGACCGCGGGCACGTTGCGCCGCAGCAACAGGTCGGTGCGGCCGTCGACGGCCTCGGAGACGACCCGGCCCGCGAGGATCGAGCTGCCGGCGAGGTCGCCGGGCGTCCCGTCGGCGTCGCCGATCACGAAGTAGCCGCCGTTGACGCCGGCCAGCGCCCCTTTCCGCGCGGCCATCGACGACACCGTCTCGCGGTCCACCACCGCGTCGTTGGAGAGCACCGGCGCGAGCCGCCCGGAGTAGGCCCGCGGGTTGACGCTGAGCACGTGGACGACCCACGGCCCGCTGGTGCGCGTCCCGTCCTCGGCGGTGAACACCGAGCCGCGGGCGGGGAAGCCCGCCGCCTTGATGGCGGCGACGCGCTCGTCGGCCGCGGCCTTGGCGGCGAACCGGCCGGAGTGCACGCGATAGCCCAGCGGCCCCGCGGCGCGGTCGTCCGGCGGGCGCTCGAGCGTCTCCAGCTCGGCGTCGAAGCCGGCCGCGCGCAGGCGCCGCGCCAGGTCCTGCGCCTCGGCGCGCGTGCGCACGACCGCCACGTCGGCGGTCCAGCCGTCGCGCGTCGAGAGCGCCCCGCGGACGATCTTCGTGTAGCGGACGCCCGGTGCGAGCGCCTGCGTGGTCCGCGTCTCGTGCAGCGACGAGGAGCCGAGCGGCAGGCCGTGGCGCGCCTGCGCGTGCGCGGGCAGGAACAGGAGCGCTGCCGTGAGCGCGACGAGCGCGCGGAGCGTGCTGGGCCTCATGGCCAGATCACCGCCTCCGGGTGGTCGGGCGTGAGCACCGCGCTGCCCTGCCAGCTGACGAACGAGGGCCCGGGCGTGAAGTCCGCACCGAGGAAGAAGCCGCGGTTGAGCGACGTGACCTCGATCCGGTAGTCCGCCGGTGGGGGCGCGGGCGAGGGGCCCGTGCGCGCGACCGGCACCGCGACCGCCTTGATCGCCTCGACGTCGGCGGCCGCCTTGCCCGGCGGCAGCTCCACGGTCGTCGCGGCCGGGTCGTCGCGCTGGATCGAGGAGTCCGGCACGCCGTGGTTCGATGCGTACCACCGCGGGTCGTCGACCTGGACCATGTTGCTGTTCGCGGTCCCGGTCTCGAGCATCGGGTGGTCGCCCGGGCGTGCGCCGGTGAACGCCTTGGTCTCGTGCACGGTGCCTCCCTTGGTTGTTGCCCCGGCAGCATGCAAACAAGCGGGGCGAGCGCAGGTGTTGACGATCGGTTACCCCGCCAGCGCCCTGAGGCGTGCACGTCTGCCCGCCGCGGTGACGGCCGCGGTCAGGGTCTGAACGTCGTAGGCCCCTTCGTGGCGCCTGCCGTTGATGAAGAAGGAGGGCGTTCCGGCGACGCCGCTCGTATCCGCGCTCGCCACATCGTCGGCGATCCGCTGGGCGTGCTCGTGGCGGCGGAGCTCGCTCCAGAAGCGGTCGACGTCGAGGCCGACGGCCTCGGCGTGGCGGCCCAGCTCCATCGGCGTCAGCTCGTCCTGATGGGTGAGCAGCCGATCGTGGAACTCCCAGAAGGCGCCCTGAGCGTCCGCCGCCTCGGCGGCCTCCGCGGCCATCTGGGCGTTCGGGTGCACGTCGTTGAGCGGAAGCTGGCGCCAGACGTAGCGCAGGTCGTCGCCGAAGGAGTCCTTGAGCTCCCGGATGACGACCTCCGCCTGCCTGCAGTACGGGCACTCGTAGTCGCCGTACTCGACGAGCGTGACGGGCGCCTGCTCGGAGCCGCGGACGTGGTCGCGCACGGGGTCGACGTCGTCGGACAGGTCGGCGAGCTCCTCTGCCGTGCCCGACAGCTGGCGCGCGCGCATCGGCGCGGGCAGGTGCGCGATCAGGCGGAACGCGCCCCACGCGATCAGAGACGAGACCACCGCCGACGCGAGCACGCCGAGCTTGGCCTCCTCGAGCCGGCGGCCGTCGAAGGCGATGCTCGAGATCAGCAGCGAGACGGTGAACCCGATGCCGGCGACCGTGCCGCCGGCGGCGAGCACCGGCCAGCTCAGCGCCAGGCGGATGCGGCCGCGCGCCGAGCGCCAGGCGAGCCAGGTGGCGCCGACGATGCCGAGCGGCTTGCCGAGCACGTACCCGAAGAAGATGCCGAGCGTCACGGGCGAGGAGATCGCGTCGCCCAGCAGTGAGCCGTTCACGTGGATGCCGGCGTTGGCGAGCGCGAACAGCGGCACGATCACGAAGCTGGTCCACGGATGCAGGCGATGCTGGAGGCGGTCGTTGGGTGAGATCGCCGACGCGACGGCGAGCTGCGCGGAGCGGGCCAGCTCGGGCGTCGGCTGCTCGCGGAACGAGCGCGTCCGCTCGACCACCCGCTCGAGGTCGACGCGCGCGGGCGGATAGGCGCTCGTGATCAGGCCGACGGCGAGCCCGGCGATCACCGGGTCGATCCCCGACTTGAGCAACGCGATCCACACCGCGACGCCGAGGATCACGGCGGCCCGCCCGCGCCACTCCGGTGGGGCGAAGCGGAGCGCGAACAGCGTCGCGAACAGCGCGCCCGCGACCGCGAGCGGGACGAGGTCGACGTGCTCCGTGTACGCCGTGGCGATCACGACGAGCGCGATCAGGTCGTCGACCACCGCCAGCGTCAGCAGCCGGATGCGCAGGCGCGTGCCGCCCGGGGCCACGAGCGCGAGCACACCCAGCGCGAACGCGGTGTCGGTCGACATCGCCGCGCCCCAGCCGTGCGCGCCCGAGCCGCCAGCGTTGAGCGCGAGATAGATGGCGACCGGGACCGCCATGCCGCCGAGCGCGGAGAGCACCGGGACGGCCAGCCCGCGCCGCTCGCGGAGCTGCCCCTGGTCGAGCTCCCGCTTGGCCTCGAGGCCGACGACGAGGAAGTAGAAGGTCATCAGGCCCTCGTTGACCCACTGGCGCAGGTCGTGGGAGATGCCCGAGCCGCCGAGCCGGACCGACAGCTCCGTCGTCCAGACGGACTCGTAGGAGTGCGGCCACGGCGAGTTCGCCCACGCGAGCGCCGCGACCGTCGCGACGAGCAGCGCCGCCGCGCCGGCCGTCTCGGTGCTGAGGAAATCGCGAACCGGTGCCGCGAGGTTGCGCGCCCACGCCGTCCGCCCGCTCGAGGACATGCGTGTCGTCGCCACCCCGACAGTGAACCGCACGCGGCGAAGCTGCGAGGATTCAAGGGGATGCCCGATCCCTCGCACCTGCTCGTCGCACGGGTCCACGGCGTCTCGGCGCGCAGCGCCGAGCTCAGGGCCGCGGCACAGGAGCTCGCGGACGCCTCCGCCGCACAGGAGGGGTGCCTGGGCTTCGACGTCCTCAACCCGGCGGGCGATGCGTCCGAGCTCGTCCTCATGAGCGCATGGCGGAGCGACAGGGAGTTGCGCGCGCACTTCACGTCGGCGGCGTACGGCCGCTACGTCTCGGCGGTGACCGACCTCCTCACCCGCCCGAGCGACGTGACGATCTACAACGTCTCGGGCACCGTGCACCCGCTCCCGGACCTGTCGCGCGAACCGCAGCGCGCGAGCTAGATGACTTGACGGCCGCTGGGTGCGGAGCGGCCCGGCGGCCACGAGTGTCGTCTCCACCCCCGCATGGGTGGTCGAGGCGACATTCGTCGCCTCGCGGCGGCTCGCTCCCGCCTCCTACCCAGCCGCAGTTGACGTTCGACCGCTCCGCGGGGTCGTGGAATCGCGCATGAGCGAGGCGGCCGCGGCGATCAGGCAGGCGACGATCGCGAACAGGAACGCCGCGTGCAGCCCGTCGCGGAACGGCCCCGAGATCAGCGTCGGGACGAACGTGTGGCCGGTCAGCAGCGCGTGGTCGTGGGCCGAGACACCGGCCGGGACGTGCGGCCCGAGCAGGTGCTCGATCGGGTTGTAGCCGAGGAAGGCGGCGAACAGGATCGACACCGGCGGCAGCGCCGCGGCCTCGTGCGCGCCGGCCGCCGAGACGCCGTGCGCCTGCAGCCCGGCGCTCATCGTGTGCGGCAGCGAGGAGGCCAGGCCGACGATCAGCAGCGTGAAGAAGACGCCGATCGAGAGCACCTGGGCGGAGTTCTGGAAGGTCTGGTTCATCGCCCCGCCGGCGCCGCGATCGGCGCGGGGCAGGCTGTTCATCACCGCCGCGCGGTTGGGCGACGCGAACAGGCCCATCGAGATCCCGATCAGCAGCAGGATCAGGCTGAAGGAGACGTAGAGAAGTCGGTGGGCAACAGCAGCAGCAGGCCGAAGCCGACAGCGGTCAGCAGCATCCCCGCGGTTGCGAACGGCCGCGCCCCGAAGCGGTCCGACAGGTAGCCGGAGACCGGCCCTGCGCCGAGCAGCCCGACCGTCAGCGGCAGCATGTAGATGCCGGCCCACAGCGGGGTCTCGGTGAAGTTGCAGCCGTGCTGGGGCAGCCAGATGCCCTGCAACCAGATGATCAGCCAGTCGATGGCGAGCAGCAGCGACGCGACGGTGTAGATCACGAAGCCGAGGTTGAAGATCCGCACCCGCCCGACCATGTCGCCCAGCCGCCCGAGGCTGACGATCAGGACGCTCGTCACGACCAGGTAGCCGAGGATCATCCACAGCAGGTAGAACGAGTTCGCGGGGACGAGCGGGTCGAGGTGGATGCCCCGGAAGATGTCGGGCATCGCGATGATCGTGATCGAGCCGTCGAGGGTGGCCAGCAGGACGGCCAGCGTCGCGTTCAGAAGCGCGATCCACTTTTACTCGAGCTTGTGCATCTGCCCTCCCACGATACACAGTCTGCCTGTACAGTTTGCCTCCATGCCCGTCGAGAACGCCACGACCGCGCGACTGGCCCATGACCTGCGCGAGATGCTGGAGAGGCTTGTCCGCCGGCTGCGCGCCGAGCCTGGACCGTCGACCCGGCACATGACCGTGCTCAGCCGCCTCGACCGCGACGGCCCGTCGAGCACGAGCGATCTCGCCGCGGCCGAGCGCATGCGGCCGCAGTCGATGGCCCAGACCGTCCACGACCTCGAGCTCGACGGACTCGTCTCCCGGCGCCCCGATCCGGCCGACGGGCGCCGCGCGTTCGTCGAGCTCACCGGCCCCGGCCGCGACCAGTTGCGCGTGACGCGCGCGCGCCGGGAGTCATGGCTCGCCCAGGCGCTCGACCGCGAGCTCGACGACCGCGAGCGCGAGCTGCTGCGCGAGGCGCTGGCGCTGCTCGACCGCCTCGCCGACGACTCCAGCGGGGCGCCCGTCAGCCGTAGGCGTCGCCGCCGAGCTTGACCGCCAGCGCGAGGCCGGCGAGCCCGATCACCGCGCGCAGCACGCCAGCGTTCGCGTGGCGCACCACGATCGGCCCGAGCCGGCCGCCGGCGAACAGGCCGACGGCGAGCGGCGCGACCGCGTCCCAGTGCACGTCGCCGAGCATCACGAAGGCGAGCGCCGCGACGGCGTTCGCGATGCCGAGCACGACGTTCTTGAGCGCGTTGCTGCGCGCCAGCGTGTCGCCGGTGCCGGCCAGCATCAGCGCGAGCACCATCACGCCGGCGCCCGCCCCGAAGTAGCCGCCGTAGATCGCGATCGCGAAGACGCCGCCGATCAGGGCGGGCCCGGCGTCGTGGCGTGCGTCGGGCGGCCGCAGCCGCTGGCGCATGAGGATCGTCAGCGAGGACGCGCCGATCAGCCACGGCGCGATCCGCTCGAACGTGTCCGGCGGCGTCAGCAGGAGCAGGCCCGCCCCCACGCCGCCCCCCAGCATGGCCGCGATCGCGAACTCCCGCACGCGCGGCGCCTGGCCTCGCAGCTCGGGCCGCGAGCCGAGCGTGGAGCCGAGGCTGACGAACACGAGCGCGACGGTGTTCGTCACGTTCGCGCTCACCGGGCCCAGGCCGACCGTCAGCAGCGCGGGGTAGCTCGCCAGCGACGCCAGGCCCGCGATGCTCCCGGCCAGGCCGGCCACCAGCCCGGCGCACACCAGCAGCAGCAGCTCGACACCGGACACGGGCGTGGAGTGTCGCAGCGCCCAATCGCTTGCCGACGCCGGCGAGCGGGCGTACGCTCGCCAGGCCATGAAGTTCCGGCGCCCGCGCGCACCGAGCCCGCCGCCCACCGTCTACGTCGGCGACCACACCGACAAGCTCAGTCGCATCCCCGCGCTGCCGCACGACGAGGACGAGCGGCCGCGCCGCGAGGACCAGGACTACGCGAAGAACCTCTTCACGGATCCGCCCGTCCCGCTTCCGCGCTTCCTGACCGGCGCGAAGAAGCCGCGGCGCCGGACCTAGCTTAGCTAGGCCGGCCAGGTCACCGGTGCCGCCTCGCCGTCGCCGCCCTCGGGCTTCGGGCCGCCGACGGCGACGATCTCGAGCCCCTCGGGCCCGGCCGCGAAGGCGCGGACGACCTCGGGCGAGACACGCACGAGGTCCCACGTCCGCAGGTCGCTGACCTCGCCGTCGAGGAGGACCTGACCGGACCCGCGGACCACGAGGTAGGCCTCCTCCTGCTCCCGGTGCTTGTGCCCCATCTCGCTGCGGACGTTCGGGGCGTAGCGGAAGTGGCTGACGCCGATGTCGGTGGCGCCCATCGGACCGCGGCCGAAGCGACCCTCGAGGCCCTCGACCCGGCCGTTCACCGAGTCCTCGACCTCGAGCAGGTTGACCTTTGCGTGTGAAGACATGACCTCTGTTCTAGCGGAGCCGCGGGAACAGCGGATGCTCCAGCGCGTCGCCGTGGGCGAGCACCCCCTCGAGCTCGGGGAACGGCGGGCTCGTCGGATGCGGGCGCACGGCGAAGCTCACGTCGTCCCCGACGAGCCGGACCGAGAAGGCGCGGCGCCGGTTGCGCGAACCCGCGGCCGCGTGCAGCGTCAGCATGTTGAACGCCACGGCGTCGCCCGGCTCGAGCGCCCAGCCGAGGATCGGGTGCGCGTCGCGGTCGGCCTCGACGTCGGGCACCTCCTCGAACGTGCCGTCCTCGAAGACGAGCGCCCGATCGTCGAAGAAGCTGCGCGGCATGTACCACGTGCGCGTCGCGTGGGAGGCGGCGACGAACTCGAGGGTGCTCTCGCGCGGCACCGGGTCGAGCGGGATCCAGAACGAGACCGTGTCGGACCCGTCGACGTTGTAGAAGGGCTGGTCCTGGTGCCAGGGCGTGCGGATGGTCGTGCCGGGCTCCTTGACGAGGAGGTGGTCGTGGTGCAACCGGACTCCTTCGGAGCCCATCAGCCGCGCCGCGACCTCGCCCAGCCGCGAGCCGCGGATGACCTCCTCGTAGCCGGGGATCCGGGTCCAGTTGCGGAAGTCCTCGAAGAACCGGCCCGCGCCCGCGTCCCCGCCGCCCTCGATCGCCCGCTCGCTCGGCTCGGTCAGGTTCTGCTCGACGCCCTCACGCAGCCGCGCGACCTCCGCGCCGGTGAGCAGCCCGCGCACGACGCAGGCGCCGTCGCGCTGGAACTCCACCGCCATGTCATCCGCCATCGGCTCACCCTACGCCGCGGCCGCGTCGTCACGACGCGGGTCGCGCGAGGCGCAGGCCGCCCCGCTCGAGGCCCGGCGCGCTCGCGCGATAGGCGGGGACGATCTCGCTCGTGACCAACCCGGTCTCGGTCGTGAGCTCGTCGGCGATCTCGTACCAGCGCCGGCTGTTGCCGGGCGTGTCGACGATCACGGTCAGGACCGGCACGCGCCGGCGCAGCTGCCAGAACGAGTCGCCGTGTGGCCGATGGTCGCCGTGGTAGCCCCAGATGCCGCGCAGGCTGGTCGCGCCCGCGGCGCCGGAGGCGCGCAACCGCCGCACCAGCTCGGTCGAGAGGGGCGCGCCGTCGTGACGGGAGCGCTCGGAGGCGTAGACCATGAGCTTCTGCCACACCGCCAGCCCGGAGGGGTCCGTCTCGGGCACGGGCAGCGGCGCGGCGAGCCGCTCGCCGTCGCGCTTGCAGACGCGGACGCGCTCGAGCGTCGCGAGCGGGCGCTCGAGCAGCGCGCCCAGCTCGGGGAGCGCCGCGGCGATGCGCTGGGAGTTCCCGACCGAGATGACCATCAGCGGCACGCCGGCGTTGCGCCCGAAGAAGCGCGCGCGGCGGCGGACGCCGTGGGCGGTGCCGTCCACGCCCAGCAGCACGGTCGCGCCGGCGACGCCGTGGAGGCGCAGCAGCGCGACGACCGCCTCGTAGGCGGGGCGGGAGCCGGCGCGCTCGTGGCGGCCGACGTAGACGGTCAGCTTGGTCGCGTCGTCATCCGCCGGGAACGGCTCGTAGTCGAGGTCGCCGCTCAGCATGCGGGCGCGCTCGAGCGTGACCAGCCCGTCGAAGCGCAGCACCTCGAGCTCGTGCAGCGCGGCCTCGATGCGGGGGCGCGTGTCGACCGCGACCGAGACGAGCGGGAGGTCCTCGGACAGCGTCAGCAGCCGATCCGTGCGCAGGTGCTGCTTGACCCCGAAGCCGGTGACACCCCGCATGACGAGGCTCGTCTGCAGACGACGGCGGGCGAACACGTCGACGAGCGCGTCGGCGAGGAAGCGGCCGCCGGCCCGGTCGCGCTCGCCGTAGTAGACGGTGAGCTTGAGGCAGTCGTCGTTCACAGGGCGGCTCCGAGCTCGCGGCCGAGCCAGGCGAGGAGCACGCCCAGGACCAGGCTGGCCAGCAGGTTCGTGAGCCCGAGGCGCAGCTGCCCGTCCTCGCCGAGCCGGTGGCTCTCGAGCACCCAGGTGCTGAAGGTGGTGAACGAGCCCAGCAGGCCCGTCGCCGCGAAGCGGTACGCATCGCCGCCGACCGCGGCGCCGACGAGCACGCCGAGCACGAACGCGCCGCTGAGGTTCACGGCCAGCGTCCCCCACGGGAAGCTCGCCCCGCGGCGGCTGACCACGCCGTCGAGCAGGAAGCGACCCAGCGCGCCCACGCCTCCGAGCAACCCGATGACCAGCGCGACCGCGAGGCTCAACCGGCGAGCCTCCCGCGCCTCACGAGGTTCGTGGCGGCCGCGATCGCGAGAAAGCCCCCGACGATGCTCGCGGCCGCATAGCCCAGCGCGAGCCCGACCTCGGTGCGGTCGAGCATCCGGAGCAGCTCGACCTGCATCGTCGAGAAGGTCGTGAGCGCACCGCAGAAGCCGGTGCCGAGCAGCGGCCGGCGGTAGGCCGACAGCGGCAGCCGCTCCTGCAGCCGCGTCGTGAAGTAGCCGAGCGCGAAGGTGCCGGCGAGGTTGACGATGAAGGTCGCCCACGGCCAGGCGTGGCCGACGGGGAGCGCCTCGGCGACGCCGGCGCGCGCGACCGCGCCGGCGAACCCGCCGCCGAAGATCGCCCCGAGCTCGCGGCGGTCAGACCGCATCGACGGTCCTCGTCGGCTTCCTCCGCGCCGCTGCGAGCGCGGACCCGGCGACGACGAGGACGAGGCCGGCGAGCGACGCGGCGGTCAGCGGCTCGTCGAGCAGCACGGCGCCATAGAAGACGGCGAAGACGGGCACGAAGTACAACGCGATCGCGGCATTCGCGGCGCCGTCGCTCGCGAGGATCGTGTAGTAGAGGAACCAGCCGAAGCCGCCGGCGACCGCGCCGAGCGCGACCGCCGCCAGCACCGGGCCCGCCCGCGGGGCCTCGCTCGGCAGCGCGGCGAGCGCGAACGGGGCGAGCACGATGCTGCCCGCGATCATCGCCGCGGTCAGGACGCCCAGGGGGACCATTCCCTGCACACTGTGCTTGGCGAGGAAGCCGCCGGCGCCGTAGCCGAGCCCGGCGAGCAGCAGCATCAGCGCCCCGAGCATCGTGTCCAGGGACCCCTCGAGCTGCACGCCGAGCAGCAGCGCGACGCCGACGATGCCGACCCCGATGCCCGCGAGGTTCCAGCCCCGCGACTGCTCGTCGCGGTCGAACCGGACGGCGAGCAGCGCGGTCCACAGCGGCGTGGACGCCACGAGGATGCCCGCGAGCCCGGAGTCGACGTGCCGCTGGCCGTAGCCGATCAGGAGGAACGGGCCCGCGAGCTGGACGACCGCCAGCACGAGGATGGGACGGAGCTGGCGCGCGGCACCCTTCAGCGCTCCGCGCGCGAGCGCGATCGGGAGCAGCACGAGCCCGCCGATGCCCGTGCGGAAGAGCGAGACGACGGGCACCGTGAGGTCACGGATCGCGATCGCGGTCAGCAGGAACGACGCACCCCAGACCGCGCCGAGGATCATGAGCAAGATCCAAGAGCGCCGGTCCACCGTCGCCGATCATGACACCCGCGGGTGCATGGTTTCGGTCCGCATCGGATAGGAGCCGAAGCGACTGGACATCAGCGGGGGATCCGTTCGGTCTCCCGCCATGAAGGAGAGGCGGATCATGGACCTGGCCCGGACGGAGGAGTTCCCTGTCCTCGTTCACTGGCAGCAGCCCCGCTGTCTGATCGGAATGGGGGCGCACGAACTCGCCGCGCCGTCGGCCGCGGGGATGGGCCTCAAGCACGTCCTATTCGTGACCTCGGGCCTCAGGGGCACCGGGATCATCGACGAGATCAAGGCGCAGTTCGAGGCCGAGGGTGTCGCCGTCACCGTCTACGACAAGGTCGAGTCCAACCCCAAGGACTACAACGTCATGGACGCCTATCAGCTCTACACGGACGAGAAGTGCGACGGCTTCGTGTCGATCGGCGGCGGCTCCTCCACCGACTGCACCAAGGGCGCGCGCGTGGTCGCGGCGCACGACGGGCGCAACATCAATGAGTTCCAGGGCACGAACGTCTCGGAGAAGCTCGCCAATCCGCCGCACATCGCGATCAACACCACGGTCGGCACCGGATCGGAGACCACGCCGTTCTACGTCATCACCGACACGACCTCGGACGAGGCGCCGCACAAGTGGGTCGGCTTCGACCAGGCGTCGACCACGACGCTGGCCATCAACGACCCCGTGCTGATGATGACCCAGCCACCCCAGATCGTCGCCTACACGGGCTTCGACACGCTGGCCCACGCCACCGAGTGCTACACGAACCGGATCAGCATGACGTCGGTGCTGCCGCAGGCGCTCAAGGCGGCCCAGATGGTCGAGGAGAACCTGCGCGAGGCGTCCGCGAACCCGCACAACGCGAAGGCGATGACGAACATGTGCTGGGCGCAGTACATGGCCGCCCAGGCGTTCTCGTCCGGGCTGCTCGGGATCCTGCACTCGCTCTCGCACGCCGTCTGCGCGTACTACGACATCCACCACGGCCTCAACAACGGCGTCGGGATGGCGCGCGTGTGGACCTACAACCAGCCCGCGTCGATGGACCGCTACGCCGACATCGGCCGCGCGATGCATGCGGCGACGCCGGAGATGAGCGCGCTCAAGGCCTCCGACGCCGCGATCGAGAACGTCATCCGCCTCGCGCGCGACCTCGGCATCCCGGAGAACTTCTCGACCGCCGGGCCGTACCCGAAGTCGCGGATCGGCCAGGGCTGGTATGCGGACCGGCCGACGGAGATCAAGCCGGACGACGAGCTGCTCGGCAAGATGGGCCAGCACCTCTTCGACGACCTCTGCACGCCGGGCAACCCGCGGACGCTCACGGTCGAGGCGGCGACGGAGATCCTCCGCGACTGCTGCTACGACTCGATGGACTCCAAGGCCGGCGCGCCACTCAACGGGCGCAGCCTGCAGTGGGGGGGCCCGCCGACGATGCCGCCAATCGAGGACCCGCAGTCCAATTCGGCCATCATCAGGAGCGTCGTCGAGGCCCAGGCGGCCGGGTGAGCCTCATCGAGGAGCGGCCGCGCGCGTTTGCCGGGATCGACGAGACTCGATCCCGGCTCGCGGAGCAGGACTACGTGTGCGACCGGCGCGTCGCCACCGTGGTCTTCCTCGCCACGGCGATCGGCAAGCCGATCCTCGTCGAAGGCCCTGCAGGGGTCGGCAAGACCGAGCTGGCCAAGGTGCTCGCGGCCGCCCTCGATCGCAAGCTGATCCGCCTGCAGTGCTACGAGGGACTGGATGAGTCGAAGGCGCTGTACGAGTGGGAGTACGCGAAGCAGCTGCTCTACACCCAGGTGCTGCGGGAGAAGATCGGCGAGCTGATCGGCCCGGCGAAGGACTTGCGCGACGCGGCGGCCGCGCTGCGCGACCAGGAGGACATCTTCTTCTCCGATTCCTTTCTGGTCGAGCGCCCGATCCTGCAGGCGATCCGGGCGAGCGAGCCGCCGGTGCTGCTGCTCGACGAGATCGACCGCGCCGACGAGGAGTTCGAGGCCTTCCTGCTCGAGTTCCTGAGCGACTACCAGGTCTCGATCCCCGAGATCGGGACGATCGCCGCGGTCCACCCACCGCTCGTGGTGCTCACCAGCAACCGCTCGCGGGAGCTTTCCGAGGCGACCAAGCGCCGCTGCCTGCACCTGCAGCTCGACTACCCCGGGGCGGAGATGGAGCTCGAGATCGTCCGGCTCAAGGCGCCCGGGATCGGCGAGGAACTCGCGCGCGAGCTCGTGGAGCAGATCCAGCGCATCCGGGGCCTCGACCTGCGCAAGGCCCCGAGCATCGGCGAAACGCTCGACTGGGCGCAGGCGCTCGTCATCCTCGGTGCGGCGTCGCTCTCGCGCGAGCTGATCGAGGAGACGCTGAGCGTCGTGATCAAGTACGACGGCGACGCCGCCAAGGTGCGGCGGGCGCTCGCCGGGGAGACGGAGCCGGCTGGCCACGCTCACTTGCACGACCACTCGCACTCGCACTCGCACTGATGGAGCGGGTCGTCGTCGAGTTCGTGCGGCTGCTGCGCCGCCACCGGGTGCGCGTGTCGCCGGCAGAGGGACTCGACGCGCTCGAGGCGCTGCGCCGCACCGGGCTCGGGGACCGGGAGGTGGTCCGCGACGCGCTGCGCGCGACGCTGATCAAGCGCAGCGAGGACGTCGAGGCCTTCGACCGGCTCTTCGTTCTGTACTTCGGGCTCGGCGAGGAGGGTCGCTCGCGCCCCTCGCCCGTGGCGGCGCACGCCCACGACAACGGCGTGAGCCCGACCGAGCTGCGCTTCGGCGAGGACCTCGAGGGCGACCCGATGAACGAGGAGGAGCACTCCCACGACCCGCCGAGCGCGACCGACCTGCGCCGCTTCCTGGAGGAGGACCAGCTCCGGCCGGGCACCGACTTCCACGGCGAGCCGGAGCGCCTGCGCCTCTCGGTCTTCGGCTCCCAGCTGATGCTGTCGCGCAGCCAGGACGCGCTCGAGCAGGCGATGAAGCGGATGACGCACCAGCTCCGCGTCCGTCGCGCGCGCTCGTTCTCGCCCGGGTCGGTCGCGCCCGAGAGCGGCGCGGAGCGGCTACCGGTCGACATCACCGATTCCGAGTTCGCCGACCTCATCGACGACCTCCGCGAGGCGGGCGTCGACGAGGGGCTCATCCAGGCCATCAGCGCCGGCTCGGACGACATCCTGGCGGCGCTGCCCGACCTCCTGCGCTCGCTGATGGAGCGCCAGGAGCGCATGAAGGCGGCAGCGGCGCAGGAGACGCCGGCGACCTCGCTCTCGTTGCGGCGGATGCTCGAGCTCTCACCAGGGGACGAGCGCGAGCTCGAGACCGCGATCAAGCGCCTCGGCCGCCAGCTGCACGGCGCGAAGACACGCCGGATGCGCCGCGCCCGCACGGGCCGGGTCGACGTCGCCCAGACGCTGCGCGCGAACCTCGGCTACGAGGGCGTCCCGTTCGAGCCCGTGATGCGCCGGCGCCGCGACCAGCGCCCGCGCCTGGTCGTGCTGCTCGACGTCTCGCTCTCGACCCGCAACCTCGCGCGCTTCTGGCTGCAGCTCGTATTCGAGCTGCAGAGCCACTTCTCGCGCGTGCGCACGTTCGCCTTCGTGGCCGATCTCGTCGAGATCACCCAGCTGCTCGAAGAGCAGGGGCTCGCGCGCGGAGTCGAGACGCTGTTCGCGGGCGGCCTCATCGACGTCGACGAGAACTCGGACTTCGGCCGGGCGGCCGAGCAGATGCGCACCGGCCACCTCGGCGCGATCAACCGGCGCACAACCGTCGTCGTGCTCGGCGACGGGCGCAACAACGGCCGCCCGCCGAACGTGGCCGCGCTCGAGGAGATCGCCCGCCACGCGCGCCGGGTGCTGTGGATGACGCCCGAGCCGCGCTGGGGGTGTCAGCTGGGGAGCTGCGACATGCCCCAGTACGAGCCGGTGTGCGACGCCGTCGAGGTGGTCCGCACCGCCGCCGACCTCGGCACCTTCGCCGAGCGCCTGCTCGCCGCGCCGCTCCACGCCTGACGGTCAGTTCCAGGGCAGCGCGGAGCGCGTGGTCCAGTACTCCTCGCTGTCCTCCTCGAGCGCCGCCAGCCCGTCCAGGATCTCGTCCGAGAACTGCAGCTCCGCCGCGCCGAGGTTGCTCACGAGCGCTTCCCGCGTCGCCGCTCCGCTGAGCACGAGGTCCACGAACGGCTGCGCGAGCACGGCCGCGAGCGCGACGGCGTCCACCGTCGCCCCGACCGCGCTCGCCGCGCGCTCGAGCTCCGCGTTGGGCACGCGCGGGGTGAGCCGGCCGTTGGCGAGCGCCTCCTTGACGATCACCTGCAGGCCCGCCTCATGAGCCCGCCGCAACGCCTCCCCCGCCGCGCGCTCGTGCAGGTTCCAGGTCGCCTGGATCGTGTCGAAGCCCCCGAGCGCCACGGCGCGGTCGATCGACTCGGGCTGCGACGGCCCGCTCACCGAGACGCCGATCGCGACCCCGGTCGCGCGCAGCCCCTGTAGCTCACGCAGCACGGCGGCGTTGTCGAGGACGCCGCTGTCGGGTGTCGCCGAGTGGATCTGGTAGAGCGCGAGCCGGTCGCCGAGCAGCGCGCGCGTCTCCTCGAGCTGCCAGCGCAGGGTGTCGGCGTCGTGGTGCTTGACCTCGGGCGGGTCGGCGTCGACCTCCCAGCCCGCGGTGTAGACGTAGCCCCACTTCGAGCCCACCACCACGTCGTGGGGGCTGCGTTCGTCCAGCCACGCCCCGAGGAACGCCTCGGCCCTGCCGTAGGAACGCGCGGCGTCGAGGTAGCGGACACCGCCGGCGTAGGCGGTATCGAGCACGTCGAAGCTGCGGGCCTGGAGTGCCGCGACCGATCGCTCCTCCCCCAGGTCGTCGCCATGCCCGAGGTTCAGGTAGCCGGGCCGGCCGAGCGAGGCGAGGCCGAGGCCGATCCGCTTCGGTCCCCGCTCGCCCGCCTGCGCCGGTAGCACCGTTCGCGAGTCCATGGAACGCATTCAACCGCGCAGGAGCGGCGCGGTGAGGCACGTCGGTCCTCCGTCGCCCTTGAGCGACAGCTCCGACCCGTCGTAGGTGTGCACCTCGACGCCGCGGCGCTCGAGCTCCCGGCGCACGGCGGGCGCGCCGTCGACCATGACGACGACACCGGGGCGCACGGGGAGGATGTTGCAGCCCATCGCGTCGTAGCCGGCGCGGTCGATCGCGATCCAGTCCAGCTCCCGCTCGCGCAGGTCCTCGAGCAGGCGCACCGGCGCGAGCGGCTCGTGGATCACGCACAGCTGCTCGGTGACGGCGGAGAGGAACGACTGCAGGTGCAGGACGTGATCCGGGCCCTCGTCGTGCGCCATGTCGTAGGTCTCGACCGTCACGCCCTCGGGCGCCGCGAGCGCGGCGACGGCGTCGGCGCCCGCCCGGTTCGTCCGATGGCTCAGGCCGATCGCCATCAGCTCGTCGTCGATCCAGAAGCGGTCGCCGCCGTCGGCGTAGGCGCCCTCGGGCAGCTCGCCGAGCACCGGCACGCCGAGGCGCGCGAGCTCCTCGCGCGCGTACGCCGGCTCGCGCGCACGGGCGGGCTTGCGCATGCGCAGCGGGATCGCGCCGCGCGCCGTCACGAGCAGCGGGTCGTGCATGTAGACGGAGTCGACCTGCCCCTCGAGGGCGTCGGCCACCTCGACGTCGGCCCCGAGTTGCGCGAGCAGCGCGCAGAACGCCTCGTGCTGCCGGACGAGGGCGTCCGTGTCGGGCACCCGCCAGCCCGCGCCCCGCCAGTCGCCGGAGGTGGCGGGGCGGCGGACCAGCACGCGACGCAGCGGCGCGGTCATCGAGGTCACGCCGAACGTCGCGGTCATCGCAGCAGTGTGGCTGAGCCGCTCGCGCTGCGGGTAGCCGTCCCGCATGGCGGAGGACAACGCACCGGAGCTGCAGAAGTCCCTGAAGTCGCGTCACATGACGATGATCTCGCTCGGCGGGGTCATCGGCGCCAGCCTGTTCGTGGGCTCGAGCGCGGTCATCAAGACCACCGGGGGCCTGCTCGACGTCAACCGGCGCGGCGTCCCGGTGGAGGCGATCCTGCTCACCTCCTCGATCGGCTTCGCGTCGACGATCCTGTCCTACCTCTCGCCCGACAAGGTGTTCCTGTTCCTGGTCAACTCGTCCGGCGCGATCGCGCTGTTCGTCTACGTGCCGATCGCCCTGTCCGAGCTCAGGATGCGGCGCCGGCTCGACCGCGAGGCGCCCGAGCGCCTGAAGGTGCGGATGTGGCTGTTCCCGTACCTGACCTACTTCGCGATCGCCGCCATGGTCGCCGTGATCGCGTCGATGGCGCTGGTCAAGGACGCGCGCGCGCAGCTCATCCCGAGCTTCATCTCGCTCGCGGTCGTGCTCGCCGCGTACCGGTTCAAGACCCGCGCCGAACGGCAGACGTCGCGCGTGCCGGCCGGCGCCCGCTAGCGCCGCCGCGAGGATGGAGCGCGTCGCCCTCGTCACCGGCGCCGGGTCGGGCATCGGCCGCCACGTCGCCCGCGGGCTGCTCGAGGCCGGCTACCGCGTCGTCCTGGCCGGGCGGCGGGCGGAGGCGCTCGAGGAGACGCGCGCGGGCGACGAGCGCGCGACCGTCGCGCCCGCCGACGTCACCGACCCCGAGTCGGTGCGTGCGCTGTTCTCGCCGCTCGACCGCCTCGACGTGCTGTTCAACAACGCCGGGACGTTCGGCCCGTCGAAGCCGATCGAGGACCTGGCCGTCGAGGAGTGGCAGGCGGTGGTCGACACGAACCTCACCGGCGCGTTCCTGTGCGCGCGGGAGGCGATCCGGGTGATGAAGGCGCAGGACCCGCGCGGCGGCCGGATCATCAACAACGGCTCGATCTCCGCCCAGGTCCCGCGCCCGAACGCGGTCGCCTACACCGCCACCAAGCACGCGATCAGCGGCCTCACCAAGGCGATCTCGCTCGAGGGCCGCGCGCACGACATCGCCTGCGGGCAGATCGACGTCGGCAACGCCGCCACCGAGATGACCGCGGCGATGGAGCGCGGCGTCCTGCAGGCCGACGGCTCCGTCGCCCCCGAGCCGACGATGGACGTCGCCCACACCGCGGCCGCCGTCGTCTACATGGCCGGGCTGCCGCTGGACGCCAACGTCGAGTTCCTCACGATCATGGCGACCAAGATGCCGTTCATCGGGCGGGGCTAGCGAGCAGCCGCCGCAGCGTGTCGAGCGCGTCGGCCGGGCGCTCGGCCATGTGCTCGAACGCCCACGTCGCGGCCGTGAGCTCGGCCAGCGTCGTCTCCCGCCGCTCGATGCAGAAGCGCGCGAGCCAGCGCAGCGCGGCGCGCTCGTAGCGATGCGGCTCGGCCTCGCGGATCGCGACGCAGACCGCGAGCGCGTCGCCGAGGTCGACCTGTGGCAGCTCGGCGGCGGTCGATCGGATGATCGCGAGGTTCCCGGTCTTGAGCGCGCGCTGGAAGCGGCTGTACGGCGATCCTTGACTTGTATGGCGGTAGGGACCGCCGTCGCCGGCGGCCCCCCGCGCAGATCCCGGCGTGCGCGTCAACGCACCGGGCTCCTGCCTTGGGTGTTGGCGTAGAAGCGGTCGTTGGGGAAGGGGTGCATGCGTTGGACCGGGGGCAGCC